>JAGPCC010000033.1 GCA_018058245.1 Verrucomicrobiales bacterium | reverse complement strand
CGCGGATCCGACACCGACTACTTCGCTAACAGCCTCCTCGGGGTGCGTTTCGGAGGAGAGTGGGAATCCCAGAACGGAGCCTGGAATCTTCGTCCACGCGCTCAAATGGGATGGCAACATCGCTATGGTTCGGTCGACAACGATTACCAAGCTCAGTTTCAGGGAGCACCCGTCGCTTTCACCTCAAGTGGGACTGACACTGCCCGCGACACTTTCGTTGGCACTGTAGGAATGGAGTTCCTTTCTCTTGAGAATGGAATGAGACTATACGCTGACTACGGCTTCGGCCTTTCCAGCAAGCACGACGAGCACACCTTCGGTGCCGGCGTGAGCATTCCCTGGTAGAGCGATGGCGGCAGGCGAAACTGGTCTAGCACCGAACCTGTTCCGCCCTCACGCCTTCGGCGGGAAGGGCGCCAACGGGTTGAAAAAGCAGATTTCCTAGCAGGCTGTCGGGCCGGAAGGAAGGGTTTTGTCATTGACCTTCCGTATCTTACGCCCCGCGAACACGGTATTGTAGACAATTTGCTTCAAAAGTATGATATCGGGCAAATCCGAGGCTTTGCGGGATATCCGTAGCCTTTCAATTCCCCTGAAAGATCATGCGAGTTTTTCCCGCCTACCTTGCCCTGTCCTTCTCATCGCTGGCCGTTGCTGTTGAAAAACCCGCCGCAGATGCTCTGCCCGAGACAGTAAGTTATTACAAAGACGTCCGCCCTCTCCTGCAGGCGAACTGTCAGGGCTGTCACCAGCCAGCCAAGTCCAAGTCGGACTACATCATGACCGAGGTAGCCGGTCTCATCGCCGGAGGAGAAAACGGAGTCGCCATCGTTCCCGGCAAGATTGCTGAAAGTCATCTCTTGGAACTCATCGTAACGCAACCCGGAGAAAAGCGTCCGGAAATGCCCCCCAAAGAGGAGCCTTTGACGGAATATGAAGTCAAGCTCGTCACCAAGTGGATCGAACAAGGAGCAAAAGATGACACCCCGGAAAATGCCCGCCAGCGCTACAGCCGGGAAAATCCGCCTCGCTATGCCGTTCCGCCGAATATAACGTCCCTCGAGTATTCTCCGGATGGTTCTCTCATCGCCATTGCCGGTTTCCACGAAGTATTGATCCACCGTGCCGACGGCAGTGGTCTGAAAACCCGGCTCGTCGGTCTCTCCGAGCGAATCGAGTCGGTCAGTTTCTCACCGGATGGAAAGTCGCTCGCCGTAGCCGGTGGCCTCCCCGGTCGCATGGGGGAAATTCAGGTATGGAATCTGGAGAAGGAAGAGCTGAGTCTCTCCAAAATTGTGGGATTCGATACCGCCTACGGAGTGAGCTGGTCACCCGACGGGACACAGATCGCATTTGGCCTTCCCGACAATTCCGTGCGTGCCATCAAATCCGCCAACGGGGAGCAGGTACTCTTTATGGGCAGTCACAGCGACTGGGTTCTCGATACGGATTGGTCTATCAAAGGGGATTTTCTCGTTTCTGTCGGTCGGGATATGTCCGCCAAACTCACGGAGACCAAAACGGAGAGATTTGTCGATAATATCACCTCGATCACACCCGGTGCCCTCGCAGGCGGGATCAGTGCTGTCGACCGTCATCCGACGCAGGACCATATTCTTGTCGGCGGATCGGACGGAATCCCCCAAATTTACCGGATGCAGAGGGAGACAGTCCGGAAGATCGGGGACAATGCCAATCAGATCCGCAGATATCCGGCGATGAAGGGGCGTATCTGGGATCTCTCCTTTGCACCTGACGGAAAGACATTTGCCGCAGTTTCCAGCCTCAACGGGGAGGGACAGGTCCATCTTTTTAAATCCGAATACGACGCGACAATCACTCCGGAATTAAAGAAGCTGTTTGAAACCGTTCGACGTACAGAAGCGGACGGCACAAGCGATCCGGTGATTGACGAATTCCAGACCCGCGGGGCCGAATTGATCAAAGGCCAGGATCTGAAATCGGCGATGTACTCGGTGGCATTCTCGCCGGATGGAAAAACAATCGCAACGGGTGGGTCTGACGGAATCGTCCGCTTCTACGATGCAAAAACCCTGACCGAAACAAAGAATTTTACCACAATTCCGATCGACGCCGCCCTGACCGAGGCAACTCCGAACCCGGCTTTGATCGACCGGAAAAAGGCGCACGGACACGCCGGTCCCGGAACGCTCCCGGAAGGTCGCACGGTCGCTGCCATTCAGATCACTCCCGAGAAGGTCGCCTTTGATTCTCCCGGCATTTACAGTCAGATGCTCGCGACCGGCACACTCGACGACGGAACTGTGGCCGATCTCACCGCCCTCGTGAAGTGGAGCCTCGACCAGCCCGTTGCGTCCATCACCGAACGCGGTGTGCTGCGTCCCGTTGCCGCCGGGACTGCGAAACTCATCGCCACGATGGGAGACAAATCCGCCTCGATCCCCGTCACATTTGCACCTTCCGCTACAGCAGAACAAGTCGATTTCGTTCAGGACGTGAATCCTGTCATCACCCGCCTCGGATGTAATATGGGAACCTGCCACGGGGCAAAGGACGGCAAAGGCGGATTCAAATTGAGTCTCCGCGGTTATGATCCGATCTACGATGTCCGCGCCTTCAGTGACGATCACACCGCCCGTCGCATCAACTCGGCCTCGCCTGATGATTCGCTCATGCTCCTCAAAGCGACTGGCGCAGTCCCACACGAGGCCGGAATGCTGACGGATCACGGCTCCCGCTACTATCACATCATTCGCGAATGGATTTCCAGCGGCACAAAACTTGATCAGACAAAACCCCGCGTCATTTCCATCGAACTGTTCCCGAAAAACCCTGTCGTTCAGAATGTCGGAGGTCGCCAGCAGTTCCGGGTCATCGCCCGTTATGCCGATGGAAAGACCCGGGACGTAACGCTGGAGTCATTCATCGAAACTGGGAACGGAGACGTCGCGAATCATGACGATTTCGGCCTCCTGAATACGAACCGGCGCGGAGAAGCTCCCATCCTTGCCCGCTACGAAGGACGGTACGCCGCCACCACGCTTACGGTCATGGGTGACCGCAAGGATTTCACCTGGAAAGAACCGGAATCCTGGGGTGAAATCGACAAACTCGTCGCCGCCAAATGGCAACGCATGAAAATCGAACCCAGCGGACTTTGCACAGACGAAGAGTTTGTAAGGCGGGTGCACCTCGATCTCACCGGACTCCCTCCGAGAGCCGAAAAAGTAAAAGCTTTCGCCTCCGACAAGCGCCCCACTCGCGAAAAGCGGAATGCACTCGTCGATGAATTGATCCAGTCTCCCGAATATGTCGACTACTGGACAAACAAGTGGAGCGACATGCTTCAGGTGAACTCGAAATTTCTCGGTTCCGAAGGTTCGGTCCTTTTCCGGAATTGGATCAAAGGCGAAATTGCAGCGAACACCCCGTATGATCAGTTTGCCTACAAGATCCTGACCGCGACCGGATCCAACAAGGAAAATCCCGCCGCGTCCTACTACAAGATTCTTCGTGATCCGGCGGAGATCATGGAGAACACGACCCACCTTTTTCTGGCAACCCGATTCAACTGCAACAAGTGCCACGATCACCCCTTCGAAAAGTGGACGCAGGATCAGTACTACGAGACGGCCGCCTACTTTTCCCAGACCGCGCTGGCTCGTGATCCCAAAAACGCACCCACCCAGAACATCGGCGGGTCTGCCGTCGAGGGCGCGAAACCTCTCTACGAAATCATTTCCGACAAAACCGAGGGCGAAATGAAGCACGATCGGACCGGAGCACTCCAGTCGCCGGCATTCCCCTACGAGAGCGATCTCGCGAAAGTGAGCTTCACGGACCCGAAAAAACCGACTCGTCGGGAGGAACTCGCTGCCTGGATTACCAGCCCCGACAATCAATATTTTGCGACAAGCTACGCCAACCGCGTCTGGGGATACCTCCTCGGAACCGGAGTGATCGAACCGCTCGACGACATCCGGGCGGGAAACCCGCCGAGCAATCCCCAGTTGCTCGACTATCTCTCCGGTCAGTTTGTGAAATCGGGATTTAATATTCGGGCGCTCACTGCTGAAATCTGCAAATCGCGAACCTATCAACTCTCCATTCAAACGAACCAGTGGAACGAGACGGACGAAATCAATTTCTCCCACGGGGAGGCACGGCGTCTTCCTGCTGAGGTCCTCTACGATGCGGTCTACTTTGTGACCGGAGCGATCTCCGATATCCCCGGAGCCGGGAAAGGGGTTCGTGCGAGCCAACTGCCTGATGCGCAGCTCGATCTCAAGAGCGGATTCCTCGCCAACCTCGGACGACCTGCCCGCGAGAGCGCCTGTGAGTGCGAGCGATCCGACGATCTCCAGATGAGCGCAGTCATGGCCTTCCTTTCCGGACCGGCGATTGCCGATGCTCTTAGCGCCCCGGAAAGCGAACTGGCAACTCTCGTCGCGACACAGACGGATGACCGGAAACTGGTGGAAGACATTTACTACCGGGTCCTCTCCCGTGCTCCCTCTTCCGATGAAATCGACGCATCTCTCGGCGTCATGAAAGAGATCGAAACCGACCATCAGGTCCTCACCGCGAAGCTGGCAAAAGCGGAAGCCGACTGGATCCCGATCCGTAGTGAGCGCGAGATCGCCCGCTACCAGTCGATCCGCCTCGCCGAAGTCGCGCTGAAAACCTATCAGCCCGAAGCCGCCGCGAAAAAAGCAAAAGCCGAGGCCGATCAGAAAGGTCGCATTGCCGCTGCGGAGAAAGCGCTCGTAGACTTCGACGCCGGCATACCTGCAAAAATGACCGCTTGGGAAAAGGACTTGCCCCTTTCCCACTTCTGGAATCCGTGGAGCCTGCTCAACCCTGTCACTGCAACCGCCGACGCACCGAGCGGTATCAAACTCGCTTCTGAAAAGGACGGGAGCATCCTTGCGACCGGCCCGACGAAGCCAAGCGTCTATACCATGACGATCCCCGTGAGTTCCGCCACACAACTTTCCGGAATCATGATCGAAGCCCTCACCGACCCTCGACTACCCGGTTATGGCCCAGGCCTCAATCTGAATGGCAACTTTGTCGTGAGCGAATTCGACGCGTCTTTCGTTCCGACCGGTGGCGATCCGAAAAAGCCCGTGGATCTGAAATTTATTGATGCCAAAGTTGACCACATCCAAGCCGGATTCGATGTAAAAGCGAGCTTTGATGGAAAGAAGGATCGCGGCGTGAAAGGCTGGGCTGTCGCCGGGAATGAACGCAAGCCGAACTGGGCACGATATCAGATCGAAAAACCCCTCGTCATTGATGAAAAGGGCGGAACCCTGACCGTGACGATCCATTGCCAATATGCTGGAGGGGAATACCCTCTCGGAAAATTCCGCCTCTGGGCAACGAACTCCCCCACCCCGCTGGAACTGGGCCTCCCCCAGGACATCGCGGCCATTCTGCAAATCGCACCCGCAGTGCGCAGTAAAGAACAGAAGGCCCTCGCGGCCGCGTTTTTCCAGGACCGCAGTCCCGAACGTCACAGTCTTCAGTTTGCGATCCTCACACAAAAGAACCCGATCCCTGCGGATCCAAAACTCGCCGCTCTCGAAGCCGCCGTGACAAAAGCACAGGCGCCCATCCAGGAAGACTTCAAACTCGTCGAACTACGCCAGAACATGGAATACTCCACCCGCCAGGCGGCCGACCGACGTCTCACTGCCGCCCAAGATCTCACCTGGGCCCTTGTCAACAGCCCCTCCTTTTTGTTTAATAGATGAGCTATTTAGCTAGTAGCTGTTTAGCTTCCTTTTAAATTTCCAAAAGACCGCCAACCATCATTCGCTCCCCATCAACCCAGCTAAAAAGCTAAAAAGCTAATAGCTAAACCGCTCAAAACCATGATCAGACTACCCGGAGAAATCGCCAAAGACCTTTGTGATTCCCATCTCAAACCCGGACGACGCGACTTCCTGCGGATCGGCGGGGCGGGAATGCTGGGGATGTCATTGAACAACATTCTCGCAGTCCAAAGTGCGAGCGCAGCGTCCCCTCTTGTCGGCAGACCCGGCTGGGGAAAAGCCAAGTCAGTTATCATGGTCTACCTCCAGGGCGGACCGAGCCACATCGATCTCTTTGATCCCAAACCCGATGCACCGGATAACGTGCGGTCCATCTTCAAACCGCTCAACACCAAGACGGACGGACTGCAATACACGGAGCTTCTTCCGAGACTCGCCAAAGTGACTGATCGTTTCACCACGGTGCGCTCCATGAGCTACACCCCCAACGGGCTGTTCAACCACACCGCTGCGATCTACCAGATCATGACGGGATATACCACGGACAAAGTCAGTCCCTCCGGTCAGCTCGAACCGCCCTCGCCCAAAGATTTCCCGAATTTCGGCTCCAATATCATCCGGCTAAAACCGACCGATGAGCCCATGCTCCCCTTTGTCGTGATGCCACGGCCACTCCAGGAGTCGAACGTGATCAACAAAGGCGGCACCGCCGGATTCCTCGGGAAAGCCTACGATCCTTATTATCTCTTCCCCGACGGAGACGATATGGACATGAACAAAATGACCCAGATCCGGGTGGACGACTTGCAGCTTCGCCCCGATGTCTTTTCCCTCCGTCTACAGCGCCGTGCAAAACTTCGTGATGCGCTCACGAATCAAATGCCCGTCATTGAAAAAGCGGTCGAAGGTTACAATCTCGATGAATACTATGACAAAGCCCTGAACCTGATTGTTTCCGGACGCGCTCGCGATGCCTTCAACCTCGATGCCGAGGACCCGAAATTGCGCGATGCCTACGGGCGCAACACCTTCGGACAAAGCTGTCTCCTCGCCCGTCGTCTTGTCGAAGCCGGAACAAAGGTCGTCGAAGTGATCTGGCCGAAAGTGGCGAACTCCGACAATCACAGCTGGGATCACCACAGCGGTCTGCCGAAACGCATGAAAGATCAATCCGCTCCCATGCTCGACGCCGGTCTTTCCGCTCTTTTCGAAGATCTCGATTCCCGCGGGCTATTGGAAGAGACTCTTGTTGTCGCAATCGGAGAGTTCGGACGCAGCCCCGAAATGGGCGTGTCAACAAGCGGAAACAACAACAGCGCCGACGGTCGGGATCACTGGCCGTACTGCTATACCAGCCTCATTGGCGGTGCCGGAGTGAAACGCGGTTACGTACACGGGAAATCCGACAAGACCGGTTCCGCACCGGTCGAGGACGCCGTTCACCCAACCGAAATCCTCGCAACGATCTACCACGCCATGGGAATCGATCCGCAAACCATCGTCTACAACCACCTCAATCAGCCGAGAGAGCTGGTGAAGGCGGAGATGGTGGAACGTTTGTTTTCGTGAGGGAAGACTGATCGGAGCAATCATTTCCGAGCAGGATGACTTTTCATTGGATCACGAGATCGCTGAAGCACTGTAGTATGGCCCATCAGCGATGGCACGGCCCGTTGGCCCTTCACAAATTGTTTTCGCATCGCACCCTGGGGCAACGCCCCAGGCTGGTATAGCGGCGGGCCGTTGGCCCTTCAGGAAATCTACTCACTCCACCGGCGAGGGCCAAAGGCCCGACTCCATACCAGTACACAAAAGAGGGTTGAGTCCCCGACCCAACCCTCTTGCATTTTTGTGAATTTTTGGATGTTAAGAGTCCGAATCACTTCAGAGCGGTTTCGATCGCAGCGACAAGATCGGAATTGGTAGGATCTACTTTTGTCGCAAAACGACGGATGAGTTTCCCGTCTTTCCCAATGAGGAATTTCTCGAAGTTCCAACCGATGTCGCCTTGTTTGTCCGGATTCTCAGCGCTAGTCAGGTATTGAAAGAGCGGGGCCTTGTCGTCACCTTTCACGGAAACTTTGGAAAACATCGGGAATTCAACGTCGTATTTCGAAGTGCAGAACTCCGCGATTTCTTCATCGCTACCCGGCTCCTGACCTCCGAAGTTGTTTGCCGGGAAACCGAGCACAACGAGCCCCTGATCGGCATACTTGGCATACAGTTCCTGGAGTGGATCGTATTGTGGTGTTGCCCCACATTTCGAAGCGACATTGACGATGAGGAGGACTTTTCCTTTGTAAGAGGATAGATCGACGTCTTCCCCTTTGATGTTTTGAACCTTGAATTCGTGAACGGAATCTTCGGCTTTGGCAGGTGAAACGACCGCAGCGAGGGCAGTCAGGAAGAGGGAGCTAAGGAGCATTTTCATAGATTATTTTGATACGAGTGGAAAGAGGATTCAGTTTCGAAGGTTCATGTATCCTCCGTCGAGATTGTAGCTCTGACCGGTGATGTAGGCAGCATCTTCGCTGCAAAGATAAAGTGCGAGTTTGGCCACTTCATCGGGCCGGGCCATGCGCCCGATGGGCTGCACGGCGGAGAGTTTTTCAAACATTTCGTCGCGATTGTCCGGGTAATTTTTTGCGAGATACCCGTCAACAAAAGGGGTGTGGACCCGAGCCGGACAAATCGCATTGCAGCGAATCCCGTGTTGGAGATAGTCAGCGGCGATCGAGAGCGTCATGGTGTGGACCGCGCCCTTGCTGGTGGAGTAAGCGAACCGATCTTTCAAACCGGTGATTGCAGCGATACTGGACATGTTCAGGATCGCGCCGCCGCCCGCCGCAATGAGCTCGGGAAGAATCTCTTGCAGACAAAGATAGACGCCTTTGACGTTCACCTTCATGACGCGGTCGAAATCTGATTCGCTCGTTGACGTCGCGGTCCCGATGTTGGCAATCCCGGCGTTATTGACGAGAATATCGATCTTTCCGAACGCAATCTTGGTGGCTTCTACCGATTCTTTCACCGAACTCGCATTGGAGATATCGCAGGGAGTGAAAATTGCCTTTCCGCCAGCAGCAATGATCGCTGCCAAAGTTTCATTTGCAGCTGCTTCGTCGAGGTCGAAGATCGCGACCGAGGCACCGGCCGCTGCAAAAATTTCACTGATCGCTCTGCCGATCCCGGAGCCTCCGCCGGTGATCACTGCGGTTTTGTTTTCAAGTTGTGACATGACTGAATCGTGATGCCGATCCTGTCAGAAGGCAACGGGAATCCTCTCGCGTATTCTCGTCTCCTGAGCGTATCCTCTGCGCCTCCGTCTCGACGCAGGATCGAACCCTTATAGCCCCACGTATTCGACGAGACCGGCATGGCCACCGGTATCGTAGGCATCCTTAGCACCAATCAACCAAGCGGTAAGGCCGCCCCATTGGCTGGTGGCACCGTTGCCGCTCGAGGCACCCAGATCAGAAAGAAGAGTATCGGTGCCTCCTGTATCCGAAGAATCTCCGATCGTCGTATCCCCTGCTACAGGTGAGTTAGCGACCGTTTGTGAATTGGAACTCGAACTGGTGTGAGCACTGGAACTCGTATGGGCACTGGAATTGGAACTGGTGTGTGCATTTGATCCGGCTCCAGCCGACTCGGTTGCTCCAGCCGACTCGGTTGCTCCAGCCGACTCGGTTGCTCCTGCATTCGGATCCACCGGTGTATTCTCGGCCACTTCAAATGCCCCATCGGTGGTTCCTCCTATTTCCATAGTCTCCTCCGAATCGGAAGATGAATCAGGGGACGAGACCATTCCAGCAATCACGGGCAAAGGAACTTCGCCATCATTGAAGATAATACCGTTGAGCGTATCGACAATTTCCGTGAGAAACCCCATATCTGGACTACTCGCATCCCCAACTACGGAGGAGGATTTTGATGCAGTGGATTTTGACGACTGGGTCGCTTGCGCCAGCGAAACCATCCCCGGTTGGGGAATATATCCGAAGACTCGTTCTTGCTGATCCCCTGAGAGCAATGACAAAGTCTTCGCTAGTCCGGTGGAATAGTCTGCAAAACCGGCCGCAGGAAATCCAGAACTCATCGCACACTGGATGGCCAGAATGGAAATCGAGGATTCATCATTTTTGATCTGAGCTCGTGCCGTGTGAGAACAGAGGAGTGCTAAGGTCAAAACAAGAGAAATATGCAGGAGCGTTTTCATGTTCTTATTATACTTGTTATGATTATTACATTTTATTCTAAAAATTCAAATAATATTCTTGCATTCCTGAAAATGCACCTTGACTATTAATTTTCTGTGATCTTTCACATTTACCATTTAATTTTGCACAGTGAGTATTTTCCTTTCCTACGGCGGTAGACCTTTTACGGTGTAGCAGGTTTTCGAGGATGACGTTTGGCACTCCCCAGTTTTTATTCCTGCTGCCGATCCTCCTCGTGATCGGGTGGCGTTTCCGGCACCTCCAACTCTTTAGGCCTCTGCGAGCGTCATTGTTGTGCCTCGTGATCCTATTATTGTGTGACCCGGGGATCCGGGTGAAATCACGGTCGACAAATCTCTGGGTGCTGCTCGATGAGTCACTTTCTGCGCAGGATCTCGTCGAAGCGGGCAGGAGGGAGTGGCAAACCCTCCTCGAACGTTCCCGCCCGAACGGGGCTGGCACCTTGCGCTTCCTCGAATATGCGAGCGAAATCGTTCCAGCCGGATCGAGTGAGAGTTCTGTCTATCCGGGAAACCGTGACCACACTCGTACGTCACTCGCGATCAGTGATGCCCTCGCACGGATGGATCCGAAACAACAAAATCGGATCTTGATATTCACGGATGGATTCAGCACGGAGTCACTGACGGGGATCGCGGGAAAGCTCATGGGATCAGGGGTCCCTCTTGACTATCGACTCCTCCGCGCCCGCGAGTCTTCGGATCTCCGCATTGAAGATTTCCGATTCCCCTCCAGAACCCAACCCGGAGAAGGGTTTATCGTAGATCTGATTGTCACGGGAAATCCGGACGGTGCAGTCCCCGTGGAAGTCTTCCGAGGGGCAACCCGTTTATTCGCTCGAACAATCGAAATAAAGAATGGAGTCGGGAGGCTACGATTTTCCGACCGAATCAGTACTCCCGGAGCGCACCGCTACGAAGCCCGTATTCTTCCGAAAAACGATGCCCACGCAGGAAACAATCGTTTTGAAAAATGGATCGAAGTCGTCGCCGGGCCTCGCATCCTTCTGGTCTCGAAGTATGAGAACGATCCTCTCCGGGACATCCTACAGATCCAGGGGGCGGAGGTCATTCTGGTGGAAAACCCTCTCTCGCTCACTCCCGGTATCCTTACGGGAGCAAAGGCCGTGATCTTGAACAATGTCCCCGCGTTTGAACTGCCGAACGACTTCCTCCGTGCCCTGCCCTTCTTTGTGAGTGAACAGGGAGGGGGTCTCCTCATGGCGGGCGGTCACCAGAGCTTCGGGTCGGGTGGTTACTACGAATCTGCGATCGATCCACTGCTCCCAGTCTCGATGGAACTAAAGAGTGAGCATCGCACCCTCGGCGTCGCGATGGCGATCGTGATGGATCGCTCTGGTTCCATGGCGGTGACCACCTCCAGTGGACATACAAAAATCCACTTGGCCAATGAAGGTGCCGCTCGGGCGGTCGATCTCCTCGGTAGCATGGACGCGCTGACGGTCTTTGCGGTCGATAGTGCGGCCCACGAGGTTACTCCGCTTCTCAATGTCGGCAAAAATCGCGGGGAACTCCATACGCGAATTCGCTCTATCGAATCCATGGGCGGCGGGATTTTTGTCTACACCGGAATGAAGGCCGCTTGGGATATATTAAAAAATGCGCCACTCGGGCAGCGTCACATGATTTTGTTCTCAGACGCGGCCGATTCGGAAGAACCAGGAAATTACAAAAAATTGCTTCAAGAAATGACCGAAAATGGTACAACCGTCAGCGTGATCGGACTGGGAACACGGGGAGACAGCGACGCTGCTCTGCTAGAAGACATCGCCCATTTGGGCAAGGGGAGGATCTTCTTTACCGAAAATGCCGGGGAAATCCCCAGCCTCTTTGCTCAGGAAACGGTCACGGTCGCCCGATCCTCGTTCATCGAAGATCCAACAGGAACTCTCGGGACAGGACGCTGGTATGAAATCGCGCGAAAGGAGGACACCTGGTTACCCCAAATCGACGGGTACAATCTCAGCTACCTGCGCGAGGGCGATGAAACCGCACTTGTCTCGACCGACAGCTACACCGCTCCCCTAGTCGCCTTCGGGCGTCGCGGCATCGGTCGCACTGCGGCGGTGACGTTCCCCCTCGGCGGTGATTTTTCCGACCGCATCCGTGCCTGGGGCGGGATGGGCGACTTTGTACAGACCCTGACCCGCTGGCTCATGGGCAGCGAGATTCCTCCAGGGATCGGCCTCCACCACGAACTGATCGGATCTGAACTCTCGATCGATCTCCGATATGACCCGGAAATGTGGCAAGACGCTCTTTCCCAAAGCGCTCCGGAGATCGTCTTGCAAAAAGGATACCAAAGCGCTGATCTCGAAACTCTCGCATGGGAACGACTTTCGCCCGGTCACTACCAGGTCTCCACCACTCTCCAGGAAGGGCAACCGGTCCGCGGAGCCGTCCAGATCGCGGGATCGGCAATCCCCTTCGGCCCGATTACCGTCGGTTCAGGGGCCGAGTGGAAGTTCGACCTAGCGAGAGTCGACGAACTCCGACAGACCGCGAAGGCAAGCGGAGGCGAGGAACGCCTCGACCTCAGTAAGGCATGGGAGGCCCCGCAAACGAGAACTGAGCAGTCCATTCGCAGTCCTCTTCTGATTACCGCATTGTTTCTTTTTCTTCTAGAAGCTCTTCTTACCCGAACCGGGTGGGAACTGCCGCTGCTGACCTTCTCGCGGGGAAGGCATTCCAGCAGAAAATGGATCAAAACGCTCAAACCAAAAGAAAATACTATCCATCCTGCGGATTCCCAAAAACCTATCATTCCACAAGATCCTGACCCGCCTTCCCAGAATGATCCCTCGCAATCTCGAAAGAATCGCTTCAATCGGGCAAAAAAGGGAATTTAAGATTTTTGCATCGACGCTAAAGTCGATAGACTCGTCCAGAATCCGTACCTTCATGAATAAATCCTTTCTCACTACCTGCCTTGCCCTCGTTGCTGTCTGTCACATTTTTGCCCAAGAAAATTCGAAAGACAAAATTGCGGAAACTTGGGAGGAAAAAGCCAAAGCACGATTCGGAGACACCCCCACCGCCGACCAAAAGGCCGTGATGGATGCGGCTCTCCCCGATGCTACTGCGAAACCAAAATCCGCACGCAAAATTCTCGTTTTCTACCGTTGTGAGGGATTCATCCACACCTCGATTCCCTTTGGCAATTATGCAATGGAAGCGATCGGGAAAAAGACCGGAGCGTTCACGGTGGATTTATCCGATCAATATTCCGTCTTCACAAAGGAGAATCTCGCCCAATACGACGCGATCCTCTTTAACAGCACCACTCACTTGAAACCAAACGAAGCACAAAGGGCCGCCATCCTGGATTTCATCCATCAGGGTAAGGGCATCGTCGGTCTCCATGCCGCCGCCGACAATTTCGGAGAATGGCCCGAGGGCGTGGCGCTCATTGGCGGTGTTTTTACGGGTCACCCCTGGGGCGCAGGCGGAACGTGGGCGTTCACGGTCGAAGATCCCGATCATACGCTAAACAAGGCCTTCGGGGGAAAGGGATTCTGGCACAAGGATGAGATCTACTGGTATAAACCCGAGAGTTTTCAAGGCAGAGAGAAACTGCGGGTTCTCTTGAGCCTCGATCTTTCCAAAGCAGCCAACCAGAAAGCGCTCGAAAACGACAAATTCAAAGAGGCACTTCAGGGCACAGCGATTGCGGACGTAGATGTCCCTGTCTCCTGGTGCCGTGAAGTCGGGGCAGGGCGTCTCTTTTTTACGAATCTCGGGCACAACGATCTGACTTTTGCGAATACCGTGGTGCTGCAACACATGCTGGACGGTATTCAATATGCGCTCGGAGACCTCGAAGCAGACGCGGTGCCCTCCTCCATGGTGAAAGTGACAAAAGTCCCCGCTCCCACAGCTGCCCCCGTTGAACCCTGATCTTCCGCCATCCATCGGACTCTACCTTTCCCATGTTGCCTGATTTTCTCCGATTTGCCGAAAAGACTGCCCGGGAAGCCGGTGCCCTCACCCTCGACTATTTTCTCACCGACGCAGCGAATCCCGAGTTCAAGGGAGACGACACCCCGGTCACCATTGCCGACCGAAAAGCGGAGGAATTGATACGTCAGCGACTCGGCGAGGCCTATCCCGACCACCAGATCGTAGGCGAGGAATTCGGCGAATCGGGAGCAGCCTCGCCCTACCGGTGGTTCATCGATCCCATCGACGGAACGAAATCGTTTGTCCATGGCGTGCCCCTCTACGCGGTACTTCTCGCTTTGGAGATCCACGGGAAAGTGGAAGTGGGCTGCGCCTATTTTCCCGCCCTCGACGAGATGGTCTCGGCAGCGACCGGTCACGGTGCGCACTGGAACGGAGACCCTTGCCACGTCTCGAAGGTCGCCGCGATTGATCGTGCGGTGTGTGTGCATATCGACACTGCCTATTTTGGCAAAAATGGAAAGGCGGAACCGTGGGAGAGATTGCAGAAAGCAGTCTACTACAACGCTGGATGGTGCGATGCTTACGGATATCTACTCGTGGCTACGGGGCGGGCAGAGGTGATGATCGATCCCGTCATGGCCGTGTGGGATTGTGGGCCGTTCCCTCCCATCCTCAAAGAAGCAGGAGGGTATTTTGGCGACTGGGCTGGTAACGAAGGACGCATCGATGCTGGGGAAGCACTCGCTACAAACGCAGCGCTGAAAGACACCGTCGTGGCACTGCTAGGAGGGAAACTAGGCGCATAATTCGTATGTTTTGTCGACTCCTCTTCGCCACGATTATCCTGTTGCTGCCGCTTGCAGAATCTTCGGCGCGTGACTGGTTCGTAAACCCGGAAACCGGGCGGAACGACCTCGCCGGGAGCGAGCAAGAGCCACTCGGCAGTGTGCAGGCAGCCTTTGATTCCGCCGGACCGGGAGATCGTGTCATTTTTTTGCCACGGGGAGCGGTCTATCGGGAATCGGTCAATTTACGAGACAACAAAAACGGAATTGTCATCGAAGGAAATGGCGTCACTCTCAGCGGTGCGGACCCACTCGACAAGCAAGATTGGGAAGACCTCGGTGAAGACTTGCATCGGGTGAGACTCCCCTCCCACGAGTCTCTCGGAGAACTGCTCGTGCAAAATGGAGAAGTGTTTCGCCTCCCTCGGGAAGCAAGTTATCCTGCCGCCACGGACTTGAAGGCCGGAGAGTTCCGGATTGACCAAATCGATCCAGCCAGCCTCTGGCTCACCGTCCGTGGGGCGACGACAGGTTGGGAATGGGGCGTACGAGAAAACGGATTCACCACAAGCGGAGTGATCCGAAACATCAAAATTTTCAATCTCAAGACCCACCACTTTCTAAACAACGGGTTCAACGTCGAGGGAAATTCCCGAGGTCTCCAGTTTTTCAGCATCAGTGGGAGCGAAAATCTCGCGGACGGATTCAGCGCAAACGACACTTCCGAATGCTGGATCAATGACAGCGAATTTTTCAAAAATGGAAACGGTGTCGCCGACGTCAATGGCGCAGACACTTATTATACGGGCTGCCGCATCGGAATGAATGAAAAGTCAGATGTGCTCCTCACGGGTGGACGTCACAGTCTCAATCGCTGCCTTATCACCTCTCAGGGAGCAGCAGTCCCTCTGCTGATCAACCACCAGAACAATACCGATTCCGGAAAGGGGATCGGCAGCACCAGTCTCATCATGCAGCGGGTGGAGTTCGATTTTTCCTACTCAGAGAATCCTCTATTCAGTCTCGGCCCGGTGAGTCATGTCTTCCACGACACGATCACAGGCGAGTCGATCCGCAAAGCCAAACTCTCGATCCATCCCAGCTCAGAGATTCGGGAAAGTCTCTACCATGTCTTTCCCATTGGACGCGACGCCACTGGGACACCGCTCATGGCCTGGGCGGGCGGCGGATCTGGAAATATGCCCTCGGAGGCCTACCGCATCATTCATTTCGGAAAACATGTTCCCGAAGAGATCGCGCAAAAACTTTCTCCAGAGAATGACTGGTTCGGGCTGATCACACCCCTCGACACGGCTGCATTCCCGCCCGTCGGAAAGGCCTTCGAAAAGGAACATACTTCGGCTCACGCAATTTGGCGATGGATCGGAATCACTGCCCCTGATGCCGTTTTTGTTCCCGATACCCCGGAGGGCTTGGCCCTAGGACGGGCGCTGCAAACCGATCCGCCCGCCGGTGTCGGCATGGTGAGTATCTTCATCAATCGCGAATCCGCCGGTGGAACAAGGGAATCATTCGTCCTTCCGAATACGGAAGTAACGATTCCAGCAGCGAAAAAGGAAATGCAGGAGCGAGCAAATAGGTCCCCCGCCGAGGTCCTAATGCAACTCGCCATGCACTACGGGAACCAGTACTCAGGGTCCTATATCGACGCTCTTGCGATCATGGCGAGACGGCGAGGCGGGGTTACGGATCGGGGACTTGCGCTGGCAAATGCCTATCTGAAAGGGGCACCGCCACTGCCCACGAACGGCGGAGAAATTGCGGGCACTCTTCTCTTCACCGAATTCGACGAACCCGAGATGCGGAAGCGAGTCATCGAGATCGCAGACATGGCATTCGACAATTCTGGCAACCCGCTTCCAGCGATGCCAACACACCATGAAATGAGCGATGCCATCTTCATGGCCTGCCCACTTCTCGCAAGGGCCGGAAAACTGAGCGGCGACACTCGCTACTACGACCAGTGCCTACAACATTTTCAATTTATGGCCGAACGCTGTCTCCGGCCAGACGGCCTCTATCGACATTCCCCTCTTAGCGAAGCCGCTTGGGGTCGAGGGAATGGATTTCCCGCGCTCGGCCTCGCCATCGTTCTGCAGGACCTACCCACGGAGCACAAAGGGTTCCCGCTCCTCCTCTCCGCGTTCAAGGATCATCTACGTGCGATCGCCCCCTACCAGGATCTCATGGGAATGTGGCATCAGATCATTGATTATCCCGACAGCTACGCAGAACTCACGGCGACCTGCATGTTGGGATACTCCATTGCCGTGGGCATCGAAAACGGCTGGCTCGACGAATCGGAATGGGGAACCCGGTTGGAGAGTGCCTGGGCAGGCGTGAAACTGCACATCGCGACCGATGGAAAGACACTGATGAATGTGTGTACCGGAACTGGGAAGCAACCTACGCTGGAAGACTACTACGAAAGAGAAGCGATCCTCGGCCCAGACTCCCGCGGCGGAGCAATGGCTATGCTCTTCGCTGCGGAAATGAAGCGCCGGTAACTTCCGATTAGTTTCGATAGCTCAGGACAAACGGACCAGCGAGCCGAACTGCCGCAGAGATCCCCTGCTCCTCGCGGAATTGTTTCAGGTAGGCGGCTTGCACTTTTGAGGAGACTTCTACCGGCGAGTGTTCCCCTCCCTTCAGTTGGGTGTAAAGATCCATCATGTAGAGGGCAGTTTCGCGATCCGCGACCGGCCACAGGGTGAGGAGAAGGTGCTGCGCACCCGCTTCGATGAGCCCTCGACGCATCCCGAGGACACCTTCTCCCGATCTTGACTCTCCAAGGCCAGTCTCACAGGCCGAGAGAACCACAAGCCAAGTCCCGTCCAGATCGAGCAGAGACATCTCTCCCGCAGTCAGTACCCCATCGTTCGCGGTATCCAGAATACGCCCCTGTCCCCATTCCTTCAGGGTCGCTTCGGCCCCGGCGAGAGCGACTCCGCTGCGGTGCATGGGATTGTCGAGGACGACATCTTGAAACGATTCCAGCCCCAGGTTACCGGAACTTTTACCGGATTCCCAATAACCACGAGCGCGTTGAAGGGCATCAACTTTTCCGGTGCGAGGCAAGAAAAAACCGTGCGTGGCCAAGTGGAGAATCGCAGGCGATTTCACCGCATTGACCGAAGCCTCGGTTGCCTCTCGTTCGAGATGACTGTGAACATTCCACTTCCAATCCCTTGTGATCAACTCACGCAGAACCTTCTCCTCGACTTTTGTCCCCGGTAGTGGTGAAAGGCCGATTCGACCAAGCACCCCACGCATGGAGACAGCCGCCGACCGATCAACCCTGCGCTCCGCAGCGATTCGGTCTGTCACTGGGGTTTGGAAATCCGGATTTGCGATGATCTCAATCGTTTTTACCGCAGAAGTAGTGGAATTGCTCAGAAGATCGCGCCCCGAAGAAACATACGAAAGAGTCCATGCCTCCCCCACAAAACGGGTGTCCTTCCCGAGCAGCGTCGCAAAGGAAAGGAAATTCAATGCGCCATCGGGAGATAAAATCAACGGCGCTCCTGGTGCCGGCAGATGGGGAAGCAAAGGATCCCAGACACTCGCACTCAATGCTTTGAGAAAACGTACCATTTCTTCATCGGGCACTTCTGTTCTCACGGCCTTTGCATAGACATCCATTCCCGCCTCGATCTTTTCGGCAGCATCTAGCGGCACAAAAACCGGAGACTCTCCCCGTTTGAGAATAAGCCCGCCATAACGAGAGGTGAATCGTCCGGGCGCGGTGTAGTCTCGGTAGCGGATGAATTCAATCAATGCGCCACCCGCCGGAACTGCATCGGAGACTTCCTCCGCTGTTACCGTAGAGGTCTTCCTCACATCACCAACGCTGCTTGACCCCGCTCTCAGTTGCTCTTCTAAATCACTGATTTCTTTTTTCAGCGAGGGAATCCTGCCCTGTGAAGAATCCGCTCCGCTCAGAAGTAGCTCCATCAGCCGACGACGTGCGGTCAGAAGACTCTCGTAGACGGTGGCCAATTTTGCGTCATCGCTCTCGTCTTCGAGTCCTCGCTCTTCCAGGAGAGATTCGAGAACAATCCCTTTGCTCCGCAGAATAGCGGTCGCGAGTTCTCTCTCCATCCCGAGACTGGCAAAGAGACTCCATGAATCGATCGACGACCGATAGGCAAGCCGCTGCGGTTCATCGGCAAAGGCCAGTACATCCGAGAGATTTTTCAGTCGCGATTCCAAAACCGATCCCGCAATCTGCGCCGCCTTTTCGTTGTCACCACTCAAGCGTGCGAGCAAAGCGCGACTTTCCTGAATATCGAGAACCACAGGATGCTCCCCCGGGTATTGTGACAGTGTCAGGGAAATCGCCTGATCGTAGGCATCTCCCGCTCCTGCGTGATCCCCCAGGATCGCTTTTAGGTCACCGATCATTTTGAGGCTTTCCTCCGGTCGGATCACATTGTATTCGAGAGTTAGCATCCGCTGCTGCACAAAGTCATCTCCGCGACGCTTGATACCTTCCAACATCAAGTCCAGCGCTGCCTGCTCCTCCCCTGCTGCCCGAAAGATGAGTGCCGAACGTTCAAAAAAGAGATAGTTCATGTTCGTCTCGACCCCTTCGAGAGTCTTCTGAATCGTCTCCTTCGGTATCGCTGGATTAGTTTTCAGAGTCGTCTCGGCCCACCTGCGGTAGAGCGGAAACATCTCCTGCGCAGACTCTCGCGACTGTTTGCAGAACCCAAGTGCTTCGACCGGCATCTCACGGAGGACGGCAATTTCCGCGAGTTCCATGAGCACGTTGGCCCGTCCTCGCAGGTAGTTCATCTTGAGTTGATCGGAAAAATCATTCTCCGTCCCGCCCTGCATCGTGAGAACGGCCGCCCAAGCTCCGTCGATTTCCTCCAATCGCATGACAAATGCCTCAGTTGCCTTCACATAATCCCCGGTCGCCCGATAAAACGTTCCCTCCATCGAAGAAATCTCCGCCGCGAGCACTTGATACCCCATCGCTGGATTGTCCCCCGCCTGTTTCTTCCAGAGCGGCACGATCGCAATCGCCTCTTCGAATGACTTTGTGGCACGTTCCAGATCCCCTGCCGCGAGATAAAAATTGGTCAATCCACGCAAACTGAGGCGGACTCGATCATCGACCATTACCATCATCTGCGGAATCGCCTGCTCCGGCATTCCCGCAGGCGGCAATATGCTCCGGGCCTGGACGACGCTCGCGATGAGATCCTCCTCGGCCCCTTTGTAATCGCCCGCATTGTAGCGAAAGGACGCCCGATTGTGCAGTGCCGAATTCATCTGGATCCCCATGGAAAAATCGGTCGCCACCGGTTTCAAAGCTTCCACAAGTTTGTCCGCTGCAGCCCCGGCCGCAGCCATATCATTGGCACTCCATCGTGCGGACAGTTCATCCCAGAGCGGTTGGACATCTGCATGGGTCACAGCTGAACTCTTCAAAGGACAGTGCAAGCAGACAATTGCGAGCAGTAGAATGGAAAATTTCATCAATTGGGGGCTTCCTGGGCAGAGTCAGACGACCGGCCGTTTAAGTGTAGGAGAGAATCGTTCCATTTGCGAGGGAAACGGATAGGAGGATCACTTCCGCTCTTACAATCGAGAATTCAGTTTGTAGTCGCATCCTCAGCGGAAACGCACGATCCTACGGCATTCACTCAAATCCCCTCCCATGAACGACGACCCCATCGATCCTACCGAATCCTCACACTCTGCGAACGAACCAGGCACCTCAGGCGAACGCCCCTCGACTGATCCATTTCAGAACTTCGCCCGCTCCTTGCGCGATGCCCTACAAAACGGGAGCGAAGACGCTCGGCGCTCTTTTCAGGAGGGATATCCAAAAGCAAAAGAAGAATTTGCCAAAGGCGTTCACGATGTCGCCTACGCAGTCGCCTATGCCGCTGCATTCGGTAGTGCTCTGCTTCGTGAGATCACCCCCGAGCCTCTCAAAAACGGAGTACGCGAAGGCACCGCTTCCGGTCAACGCGCGGCCGAGGAAGTCCTCCGTCAGCGGCGCGAGAAAGCGGACAGAGAGGCGAGGGCTGCCTTCTTCGACGACGAACCGTTCATCGTTTGAAGTTCCTCCGACCTCAATTTACGGGCACCGTAGCTACTTTCTCCTCGGTGAGGACTGCGGCATCAATGGCCGGGAAGGTGACTTCTCCGGTTGCGGCCCATTCCACTCCCCGCTTCAGGGTTTCCTGAAATCCCAGGCCAGACATTGATTCGGTGCTGTGGCCCAACGTCGTGTGAAACACTCGCCCATTTCCATACCGGATCGCCATCAGGCTCGGCTCCCACTCGCCTGATCCGCCTGTCGCTTCCTCCGATCGAGCCGCCGCGAGCACATTCACGGAGGTCGCCGGTCCGCGAAGTCGGTCGTAGAGTTCATCTTTGGCATGTTTCCATCGGGTAGGCAGCCCTTTCATGATCGGGTGCTCGGCGTTCTGTGTGACCACGACAAACAACGAATTTGCGCGTCCCACCCTTCTCGTTCGACTCACCCACCTACCTTCAGTCCCTCGGACTCCGCGAGAGTTCGCTGATTCAGATCAAAGGTCAGAAATTGACTCACATCCAGATGGAGTGCCGTCGCGACATGGAGAATGTCTGCGAGTCGATGACCGTTCGCCACCGTGTAGCGCTCGCTCAATTCTTCTGCAATCTGGTGAACGAATGACCAGTCCACTGCTTTGATTTCGAGGACCTGGCTTCGCAGATCCGACTGCAAATCGCGCAACATTCGCGTCGCCTCCGTTTGCGTAAATCCCTTCGTTCTATCATTTGAATGCAGTCGCACTTGGAGGCGAAGCGACTGACGGAACTCGAGGAGCAAGAGACTCGAAACTGCGAGAGGTTCCGTACGCGCTTCCATGAAAGCATCCGCCCGACGCGAGTGCTCCTGCGTGCGATAAACCGAACAAAGAAAGGAAGTATCCGGAAAGATCATCACCCCTGCTCTCCCTCCAGTTCATATTCACGCATCTCCCTGACTTCTTCTTCTGTGAAGACGCGGTCACCCCAAATTGCTTTCCGTCTCGCCTCAAAGTCAGGATTTTTCACCTTCGTCACGACGGGATCCGGCTTGATCGCGGTCAACATCGCGACCGGTTCCCCCCGCTTCTCGATGCAAACTTGCTCTCCATCGAGGAGCCAGGCTTCGACCTTTGAAAAATGATTGCGTAGGTCTCGGACGGTTGCAGTCTTCATGTGGACATTTTCCGTCCCCAGCGCTCCTTTGTCAATCCGAACAAGCCGCGAGAGGATCCCTCTCCGCTACTCCCTGCGAGCAAGCAGAGCCCTAAAGAGATAAGTTTTTCGGATTTCCAGATTTTTTCCTCGAATTTTCTCCCTGACAGGTCAATCATTGCGCTCCTACAGAGAGAAATGCGGTATGTTCGCCGCTTGTAACTTATCTTCAGACCTTCCGAGACAACATGAATTTTGCGTGCCCATCTTGCCACATTACGCTTCAGGCAGAGCCAGAACTTGCAGGAAAAACGGTGAAATGCCCCGGCTGTTCCACCAAGATTCAGATCCCTGCGAGCTTCGGTGAGACCCATGCGGAAAGCGAGGGTGAAGAATTGGCCGAGAATTATTACAATCATCTGCCCGAGTTGAACGTCTCTGGAGCACCGGCAGGTCCTCACCCTTCTACCGTCAGCGTGTGGTTGGGTGGTGCCATCGGCATTGGAGCGACCTTCCTCTGGTATCTGATCATGTTCATGCTCCCGAAAGTCGAGCCGGGGGCCACCGCCGGCATCGGCGGATATCTCCGTCAGCTCTTCTGCGAGCGCGGATCAACGCAGTATGTCACAACCTTGCTCACGTTTTGGTGTCTCGGTCTCCTCATTCTGAAATGGATCAATATCCGAAAACAGCGCAGCGCCATGCTGATCCAAGCGCTGCCTTCTGATATTTCTGAGGAAATCAATCCCACCAACTTGAAGGAATTTCACGATCATATCATCAATTTCCCCAAGCCCCTTCGGAACACCTACATGGTGAACCGGGTCCGCAAAGCGCTCGAGTTTTTCTACGTTCGTCAGAACAACCCCGAGGTCGCCCAGATGATCTCCTCGCAATCCGAAGTGGACGCCGCAAAGGTGAACGGGAGCTACGGCATGATCAAAGTCTTCCTCTGGGCGATTCCGATCATGGGATTCATCGGAACGGTCGTCGGTATCGGAGCCGCGATCGGCGGATTTGGAGCCGTTTTCGGAGCCGGCGAAAGTGGTGACATGAGCCAGATCAAGGAACCGCTCCTAACCGTTCTCGGCAGCATGGGAGTCGCCTTCGACACGACTCTGCTCGCTCTGGTCTTTAGTATCATGCTCAGCTTCCCAGCCAGCTCCCTTCAGGGACAAGAGGATGATCTCGTCACCGATGTCGATGAATATTGTATCGATTATCTGCTCAAACGTCTCAACGATGGCGGTGCCAACACCAATATCGGATCCGACCCAGGCCTTCTCAAAGCGATCGGAGATGCAATGGCCAGCAACCAAAAGGACATGATGACCCGATTTGAGACCGTTCAGCGGGGCATGTCCGATAGCCTCGGCAACCAGACGAAGCAATACGAGAAAGTTGCGACCGCTGTCGACAAACAACTCGAAGCGATCGGGGTGCGTGCTGAAAAATACGAAAAACGACTCGACGAAGATTTTTTCTCCTCCCTCGAGCGCATTCGCAAAGAATCGGTCGGAGCCATCGAAGGCCAGGTCAAACCACTCGCCGAGGGAATCCACAACTTGAACGCCGTCCTCAAGGAATTGAACGGAAAACAGGTCGTAATCCAGAAAAAAGGCTGGTTCAGCAAAGGGTGATCCGCTTAACTGGTCTGATCCTTCATGGCAAAGCGGGCTAACAGCAGCGGAGGTTCCGTGAACCTCTTCCCCTTCCTCAGCATTCTGATTTGTATCATTGGCTGTCTCACTCTCATCATCGTCGTGATCAATCTCATCGCGATGGGCAAAGGAGAGGGCCGGACGAGTGAGGAGGTGGAGCGTGCCCAGGAATATCTCCTCATCAAAAAGGAAAAAGAGGAGAAGCAGGTAGCACAAGACAAACTGCGCATCGATATTGAGAACATCATCCAGCAAAACAAGGACATCCTCACCAAGCGAGATAAACTCGTCACCCTGAAGTCCATGCTGGAAAATCAGGAAGAGATCGACAAAAGCAGGGAGGAATTGATCGCAAAATTCAACCTCTTGAAGACCACGAACAAAAAACTCGTCGCGGACGAATTGTTTCTTCAGGAGGAGATTAAGAAAAAAGAAGCGGAAATCGCCAAGCGGGAAACTCCGCCGCAGGCAGCAGCCCTTCAGGTGCGTCCGAGCGGTAGCAGCACCAATACAAAACCGTTCTTTGCCGAGATCTCGGACCGCGGAGTCTACCTACATCGCAGCCTCACCGCCGAACCGGTTGCGATCCCGGTATCCTCACTAAACCAAAGTGAAGAATTCATCAATCTCCTCAAAGCAATTGCCAAAGAACCCTACAATCGACTCATCTTCCTCGTGCGCGGTTCTCCGGGAGCGGTGAAAACACTAAACGACGCGAGCCAGATCGTCTCCGGATTCAACCGAGCCAACGGGACTGAAATCATTCCGGGACGCCTCCCCTTGCCCGGTGAAGGAAAAGTCGATCTGAAAATGTTCGCGCAGTTCCTCGAACCCTGACCGATACCCAATACGCACCCATGGCACGCCGACCCAGAGCAGACGAAGAGCGGAGTATGGACTCGCTCATGGACGCACTGACGAATGTAGTCGGGATTCTCCTTCTCATTCTGATCATCAGTAGCCTCGGCATCAGCGCCGCCGTCAAACAAGTCGTCGAGAACCTTCCTGAGGTGACGAAGGAAGAACTGGAGGCAATGAAAGTGAGTCGTGACAAGACACTCAAGAACCTTCAAGAACTTCAACAAACTCATTCCAATACCACCGCCAATCTCCCCACCCCTGAAGAGGCGACTGACCTCGTAACGGAGTTGGAAGATTTTGAAAAGAACAATCAAGATCTCGCCGACAAGACTTCCGATATCGCGGAATGGAAGTCAAAAGTCGATCAGGAGGAAGTCTCGAAGGTCGAGAACGATGGGAAAGTGAAGACTGCTGACGAAAAAAACCGAGAGCTCGCGGCGCTCCTTGCCCAGACCCCGGAAGCCGTCGTCGCGCAAGCCAAGGAAGTGTTGATGCCCAACCCCCGCCTTGCAGACGCCGAATCGCGAGCGCTCTATCTCGTTTGCAAATTTGGGAAACTCTACTACATCGGCGATCCCTACGAACACGCGTTCAAGATTCGTGATGTCATCGACCAGAATTTCGCCGACCTCGCTTATACCGGCAAGGCGATCGGCTCCTACACCTACCCGATCAAGGGCACCAAAAAGAACGATGCCGGGGCCTTTCTTTCCATCACCGAAAAATATCGCCTCTCACGCAGAGAGAAAGAAGCACTGGCCTCCTGGGACAGTCTGACTCTCTCCTGGACCAGTCGCGAAGGTGTCCTCTCCAAGGATATTTCTGTCCTCCAGAGAATCTTTGGATCAAATGAAGAGGCAGAACTCCCGGTCTCGAAATTCCGGTATGACTTCAAAAAGATCGCGGCCTTTTTCGGTGACGGGAAACTCGGGCCGAAAGATTTTAAATACTACATCGCACAGTCCTCCGGCGACAAGATCAAGATGGCCCTGGAGATGAAGACCGATGGAGGATGGACTCCTGACGAATTCCTCGCCGCGAATTCCCAATTCGAGCAGTATTGCAAACAGGCATCCTCCAACCGCCGCACGCTTTTCTACTTCCACGTCGCACCCGACAGCTTCGAAACCTACCTACAGGCCCGGGCGAAGTCTGAACAATTTCGGGTTCCGGCGGGTTGGTCCGTTTGGGACGGAGAAAAACTCGAGCCTCGCGCTTCTCCCGTTATGGATGTGGTGCGCTACAATCTCGATATCCTACCTGACGCGGAATACATGAAACTCGCCAATACCGCCGGTCCTTACATGGTCGAGGAGAGAAACAAAGAACATACCGAGTTCGCGGCCCGCGTCGAAGCCTCGGTCCCCGCTACGGTAACGGAACCGGCGGCAAAAGCCGACTTTGTGACCAAATTGTCCGTGGAGCGCCACGACTGGAATGCGACCCGCTTCCAAGGATATGTCCTCAGCATCTTCCAGACCGCCTTGGCGGCGACAGAGGCGTCCGGCCAAAGCGACATCGTGCTCGAGGAACATCCTCCCGAGATCCCCCAAATTCGCATTTTTCTACCGTCATCGCCACCAAAAGCCCCGACTCCTCCCGCCGATCCCAATAAACCGGCCCCGAAACCGGCACCCCCCTCGGGACCAGGAAAACTGATTCTGGACTGACCGAGAGCGCCTCTGCCCAGACTCGCCCCTCTCCTCTTA
>JAGPCC010000032.1 GCA_018058245.1 Verrucomicrobiales bacterium | reverse complement strand
GCTGACCATAAAAATAAAGAGGAACGAAATACGTCTCCACCTCTTCGACCGAAACCTAGTCAGCCCTGAATCCCTGAATCCCTGAATCCCTGAATCCCTGAATCCCTGAATCCCTGAATCCCTGAATGTGAGCGCTTCATCGTTCGGAGAGTTTTATCAATTCTCTTTCCGATTGGAAAGATCTAATTCGAGACTTCTTCCATTTTTTTCCCATTTCCCAAAATGATTTTTTGATCACGGGTAAGGCAAACCGGGGGCACAGAGATCCTATCGAATTACGTGAATGACTCTGTCAGATCAATCGCACCCGACTACCGAATAGTCGGTAGGGACAGGTGATAATAGTAGTCGGTAGGGACAGGTGATAAAATCGGAGAGGGTTCCCCGGGCGAGATCGAGCACTCCGACTACCCCCATCACCGGGAAGCCGCATCCTTTGGCCTGAGCCGTGGGTTGCGGATATTTCTTCTGGTTCGTGGGCGTGTCCATGAGCTTGACACTGGTCCCGTCGATTGCCTTGAGACGATGTCCGTACCAGAGATGGTATTCTTCCACGCGCGCTTCGGCATGGGATTCGATCTTGTCGTGAACCCGCGTTCCCCGGGTCAGTCCTAGAATTTAGAATTTCACCACAGCCTCCCGGTCGCTGGTGTAGATGTAGGAGGAAAGAACCGTTCCTGGTTCTTGGTTCTTGGTTGGAGATTAAGATTAGGAATAAGATTAAGATTAAAATTAGGAGCAATTGCCTGATTGGTCACGCTGGTGATGAGATTGCGATGTGGTTCGTAGGTCGTTTCAACACTATGGACGAGACCGGTCACTGTTTTGCGATCCACGACATCGTTTCCGATCTCGTCGGGAGATGCCCTCGCCCACCGACGGCAGTGGCATTGATCGCGGCGGCGGCGCTGGCGATCCGGGCGCATTCTGGTGCGGACTCACCGACAAGAAAAGTGGCGAGAAAAGTGCCGTGGAAGACGTCACCGCATCCTGTTGTGTCGACGACGAAGGGAAGAAAAAAGGCGGGCTGATGAAATTTTGCCCCTTCTTTTTCCGCAAACCAGCTCCCGGAGGCGCCGTCGGTGATTCCGACCAGGGTAGCGCCGTTCTCCGCGAGAGCATCCAGCTGCTGCTCCCGATTCAGCGAACCAGCATATTGCTCCGCAAAATCACGCGCTACGATCAGGATATCGACCCACGGGAGTAGTTCACGCAACCGTGGCTCGTATCGGTGAGCCCCGCCATCAAAGGAGACAAGGCCTCCGCTTTCGCGAACGATGGCCGCAGCCTCCAGACAAGTCGGCCAGTGACGTCCATTGAGATGCAAAATTCGACACTCAATGAGAGCGCCTCTCGGGAGATCCTCCACCAATAGAGGAGTAAAATCGCCTTCTTCGTACAGGACATGTCGTTCGCCGTCCGACTTCCGCACCAGAACGCTGCCAAAGGAACTGCGACATCCCTTTTCTCGATGAAGATGGGACGTCGAGACTCCAAAATGCCGGTAGTCCTCCGCTATCCTATCCCCGCGCCAGTCATCCCCGATCCGGTCAATGATCCCGCTGGAGACCCCAAAGCGGGCAGCGGCACAGAGTGCCGTAGGAACCGGTCCTCCGCCCATCGTGGCAGATTCGAGGACTCTCGTGACCCCGCTCCCACTCGGGAAGGACTCCACGACTTGCAGCGAATCGAGGATAGACATCCCCAATCCGAGGAGGTCGATCCCGTCGCGGCCCTCCCCAGGCATCAGCTGTGATGTCCCTTGAGCCAAGCGACGACTTCGGCCGTCATCTTCTCTACGCCGTCACCACTGTAGACGTGATCCACACCGGGGAGGATCACGATCTCTTTTGGTTCGTAGGCGCTCGCATACATTTTTTGCCCCTCTTCGACAGGAACAACATCATCCGCGTCTCCGTGGACGATGAGCCAAGGGACTTCGATTTTCTCCGTTTTGCCGAAAACATTGTCGATTTTGTTCAAATCATCCACAAATGCTTGCGAAAGAGGGCACGCTTCATTGTCCCACATGCAGTCTTTTCCGGGTTTTAGATCCCCGAATTCTCTCTCGACAAACCCTTTCGTATCCCCCATCCCGGAGAGCGAAACGAGCAACTCAATGCGCTCGTCCTTTGCCGCAGCGAGGACCCCAACTGCTGCGCCTAAGCTATGACCGATATAACAAACCCGGTGATACCCCTCTTCTTCCGCTGCATCGACGACGGTTTTGAGATCTTTGAGTTCTTTCGCGATCGTACAATCTTCGAATTTTCCGCCAGATTTCCCGTTTCCGGAGAAAGAGAAACGCAGCGCATTGAAACCTGCCTTTTCCAGCGCCTCGGCCAGACTGATCGCCCACGGGCGATCTTTATTACCGGTAACTCCGTGGCCGATAATCGCCAGGAGCGAGGTATCGGAGGGATCTCCGTGGAATTCGTAGTCGAGATTCTCTTTCGATGAGTTGAGGATTTCCAAGTGCATGTAGAAGTGACGGTAATGTGAGGGACTGAATGAAAATGTCTAAAAGAAAAAAGCCGCTACGGCTCAAAATTGGCTGTCAAAAACACGGACTTCTTTGAACCACGGGCTGAACTGTTTTACAAAAACGTCGTGATCGGGGTGCACTTGGTATTCATCGTGTTTCTCAACCGAGGCAAACTCTAAGACGAGAGCGTAATCAAAGGTGTTCTGCGTCACAGGACGCAGCGGAGTTCCGGCGGGCCTGCCAAATCGCCCGTCCTGTATGACGTCGATTGTCACGAGAGCGCTGAGCCCCTCTTCAAAAGCGGCTTTTTGCTCGGCAGTCAGCGAAGGATCGAGCCAGAAATATACGTTGTGTCGGACCATGTCGCGGAAAGTATGGCAAAGCGAATCGGTTATCAACCGGCGACTCGACCTGTCTTTACTTTTTTCCGTTCTCTCCCAACTCAGTTGCCTTCGCTCGCATTCTTCAGCATCACCTGGAGATGGGGGGTGTACAACTCCGGCTCCAGCAGGAAGGAATCGTGCCCTTTTTCCGAATGCACCGTGAGATACAAATGCGGAACCTCGGCCCCTTTCAACTGCTCCACAAGAGCGGCCTGTTCCTCGGGGTAAAAACAATAGTCCTCATCAATGCTGAAGATCAGGTACTGGTGTCCGGCCTCGCGAGAGCGGGAAAAAAGGGCATTGGAATCCTCCACTCCGATCTCGACGAGAGGGTCGTAGCGACTCCACATCTCGCAGATTCGGAGATAGGTGTTCGCATCAAAACGGTCCGTAAATTTCTTTCCTTGATGCAGCATGTAGCTTTCGACATGGTCGTGTGCCCGATACCACGAAAATCGCTCACCAGGCTGGACCACATCCTTGTTTGCCCGTCGTTCGATCGCATCGAGGTGGACAAATGTTTTGTGGCTGATCATGCGAGCAAGAGCGAGTCCGGTTTCGGGCGCGCCGCTCTCATAATATTCTCCAGCCCGAAAACGAGGGTCATTTTCGATCGCTAGAATCTGCTCCAGCAGAATGATCCGGTTCAAAACGGTTGTTTTCACCCCGGTCGCGAGGGGAACCACCAGTCTTACTCTCTCGGGATACAAGGTCGCGAAGGTGACGCAACCCAGCCCGCCCGTAGAGGGACCGACCACGGCGAGCAGCTGCGAGATCCCGAGATGGTCCAGCAAGAGTGCCTGACTCCTCACGATATCGTTCACCGTGATACTCGGAAAAGTGGATCCATAGCGTTTCCCAGTCGCGGGATTGACACTCGAAGGACCTGTCGATCCGTAACAACCACCGACATAATTCGCGCAGAGCACAAAATACTGATCCGTATCCAGCGCTTTGCCGGGACCAATGAACGGTTCCCACCAACCGGCGACACACTCCTGCGTCCAAAATTCATTCCCCTCCACTCCCGGATTGTGCCCTGCCGCGTGTTGGCTACCGGAGAAGGCATGAAAAAGCAATATCGCGTTGGAAGCGTTTCCGTTGAGAGTTCCATAACTCTCGAAAGCGATCTCGACGTGATCGAGCGAGGCTCCACAACGAAACACAAACGGCGCATCCGGCGTCGCAATTCTTTGAAACTGGGTAGTGACCTGTCCGAGTTCGCTCATTCCTATTCGAGGGCGCAAATGCTAAACCACAAGCCAGAACATCGCCACCAATTTGCATGTCATACAGTCTAGGCGCGTTGCCGCATAATTAAAGACCCCGAACGCGAAATTGGGAAAAAGGCGATTGAGGTCCATTGCCTCATAACTGAGGACACCGCTGCGTCGGTCACGGTCGCAGAGCTGCCGTCTCGGCGGAAAGTGCGAGTCATGCCGGGGGTGCCGTCGCTGTAGCTCGTCGAGGTGAGGTCACCGGCGGCGAATAGCCGTAGGTCGTGACGACTCCACGCGCCCAGGTGCGGCTCTGCAATTGCCCGGCATTGCTCCAGGCATAAACGGGGCCTTTGCCGGCAGCGTCTTTTTTCTGCGTCAGCCGTCCCGAAGCCTGATCGTAAACCCAGGTGGTGACATCGGGAGCTTCGAAACTGAAAGCGGCGGGCAGCGATCGTAATCCTCAACGAAACACGAATAACAAAGATCCAAAAGCACTTCTTTCTCCTTACCCCTACAACCCCAAGCTACGCTCATCCGTCCTTTCCCGGAATCGTGAGTTGGAGCATCATTGTCTCATGCCTTTCCACCTCGACTCCCACTCTCGCCGACGTTTTCTCCATGGTTCGGCATTTCTTGCTCTCACGACGGCCACGCGGACCTTCGGGGCAGCGAATTTGAATGCTGAATCGTGGGCGCTGCTCTCGGACACTCACATTGATGCCGATTCGTCCAAGATCGTGCGGGAGACGGTGAATATGTCGGAGCAACTGAAACGAGTCGTGGCCGAAGTCCTCGCGGAGAAAGACTCCCTCAGCGGCGTCATCATCAACGGAGACTGCGCCTTCTTGGAAGGACACGCCGCAGACTATGCCAATTTTCTAGAGCTCCTCGCCCCGCTGCGCGAGGCAGGCCTGCCGATCCATTTTACATTGGGCAATCACGATGCCCGCGATGTCTTTCGCGAATCGGTCGCAGGCGGTTCTGCCTCCTCACCCGTGGAGGGAAAACTCTGTAGTTTGATCGAAACTCCGTTCGTGAATCTCGTCTTGCTCGATTCCATGCGTTTCGTGAACAAAGTCGAAGGGGAGGTCGGCGCAGAGCAACTTGCGTGGATCGCAAAAATGCTCAAGGAGTCACCGGACAAACCAACCATTCTCATCGGGCACCATTATCCACAGGAACTCAGCGAGAAAGCCGCCACGGGAAATGAAAAAATCAAAATCAGCGGACTGATCGACAGCAAAGAACTGATGGATCTGATCGATTCCTACCCTGCGACAAAAGCATTTATCTACGGGCACAGTCATTCCTGGCAGGTGAAAAAAAGAGCCTCCGAGGTCCACGAGATCAATCTTCCGCCGACCTCCTATGTTTTCAAACCGGAGCGTCCGAACGGTTGGGTCCGAGCCACGTTTTCCAAAGACCTCCTCGCTCTCGAACTGCGCTGCCTCGATCCATCGCATCCACAGCATGGCGAAAAACACGGACTTCCATTTCGCTGATTGCGGTCACATTGGTCTTCGGTGGAAAATCAAAAGATTTTCGCGACGGACAGGGTAGGTTGCGACATGGCCCTACTCGGCAGAATCAATTCACTCCTCATCGTCCGCGAAACCGACCACGGGTTCTACCTCGACGGTGGACCGCTCGGCGAAATCCTCCTCCCGACCCGCGAAATCCCTGCCGATGTGGAACAAGGGGAAGAGGTATCTGTTTTCATTTCCCGCGACTCCGAAGATCGTATCGTTGCCACAACCAAGCAGCCCTCCTGTAAGGCAGGAGATTTTGCCGGAATGCGAGTCATCGAAGTGAACCCAAAGATCGGTGCTTTCCTCGATTGGGATTTCCCGAAAGATCTCCTGCTCCCCTTCGGAGAACAAACCCGCAAGGTGCGAGTCGGCGAGAAGGTAGTTGTCCGTGTCATCATTGATGAAAAGACCGACCGGATCGTCGCAACGAGTAAGCTCGGGCGATACCTCGACAAGTCCCCTCCCCGCTACGAGACGGGCCAGCCCGTCACTTTGATCGTGTTGGAAAAAACACCACTCGGTTATGCGGCGATGATAGATCGGAAGCACCGCGGTCTCATTCACGAGAGCGAAGTCCACCGTCCCCTCGAAGTGGGCGACCAGTTGCAGGGATATGTGCGCTCGGTTCGGGAGGATTACAAAGTGGATCTTTCTCTCGAACCGATCGGATACGGGCGAGTCACAGACCTCTCCGACCGCATTCTCGAACTGCTCCGACAGCGCAATGGCCACATCCCCATCGGCGATCAGAGTCCGCCCGAGGCGATCCGGGAAACCTTTGGTGCCAGCAAAAAGGCCTTCAAACAAGCAGTGGGAAATCTCTATAAAAAACGCCTTATCGAACTCTCGGGAGAAAGCATCCAACTTCTCGGGAAAACCGGAAGCTAGCAGCGTGTCGGACTTGGAGCGTTCAAGCGAGGGAGGGAGGCGAGGTTCGAGTCAAAATTTTCATGAGTTTGTGTGGACACAAATAACGAAAAGGAGGAGGAATTTGGGCCGAATCCTCGTTTTCCGAAACGCGGCGGGATACGTCCGACAGGCTGCTAAAGAACCAGGGGAAAGACGCCTCCAAGGACCTTGAACTCGAATTTCGATTCCACCCCTTCCGGCAGGGTGACGACTTCCCCGTCGGTTTCGAGACTCAACTTACTTTCACAACGTATCGTGAGTTCGCGGGCCGCGAAGCTGGATGCTCCCGGAAAAGTCTCGATTTTACCCCGATAGAGTTTTCCACTGTGCCTCACGAGCGGCCACTTTTTCGTGCCGGAAATGATCGTGACATGCAGCTCCCCGCTATCGAGGGTCGCACGCGGAGCCCACTCCATTCCGCCCCCGCTGAAACGCCCATTGCAGACGAAGAGATTCAGAAGATCCGTTTCCAGGTGCCTCGTGACTCCGGTAGCATCCGTCCAGTCCACAAAAACCGGAACCGGCCGGTAGCGGAGGAGCGTTTTCAGAGTATGGAAAAAATAGGCAGGGGCGCCCGCCTGAAACCTCGAATTTTTCAGACTCTGCAGCATCTCCCCCGCCATTCCGACCGAAGAGATATTGAGAAAAGGACGACAAGCCCCTCCCTTGTCTGAAGCCTGTCCCTTGTCTGAAGCCTGTCCCTTGTCTGGGGCCTGTCCCTTGTCTGGGGCCTGTCCCTTGTCTGGGGCCTGTCCCTTGTCTGGGGCCTGTCCCTTGTCTGGGGCCTGTCCCTCCACTGAAGTCATTTGTCCCTCCACTGAAGTCATTTGTCCCTCCACTGAAGTCATTGTCGCCAGATCGACCCGATGAAGCTGGTTTGCGATCAAGGCTTCTTCGTAGTTTGCGCTCGAAGCCGTCACGGTCCGGTAAAAGTCTCCCCCGGTTCCGAGATTGATCACTCCCAGCGGGACTTCAAGATCAGTCAAACTCCCGGCTCCCCAATAACCGCAAACCGCTTCATTGATCGAACCGTCCCCGCCGGCGATCAGAATCTGGTCACATTCCCCCGCTTCCAGAACCGACCGCACCTTCGCCGTCGCATCCCCGCGAGCCTGTGTTTCATAGAGTTCGAACCGGCCCAGCTTTCGCTCCAGTTCTGATCGCCCTCGCGCAAAAACCCGTCCACCCGCTCCGTTGCGACTGTGAGGATTCAGAATGATGAGGCGCTTCATACTTTTTTTGACTCCGGAAGGCAGGAACTCCACTCTTTCAGAATTGCGATCAATGAGCAAAGCGAACTCAAGATTTTTCGAGTCCCTGATAAATCAGTTGCCCGCGCCCACTCCCCGACCACAGTCTTTCTATCCTATGAAACTCCCGTCCATCCCGCTACTCCTCCTTTTCGCCACGGCGAACCTTACTCTCCAAGCTGCGGATTCCTCGCTACGATTCCGCGACCGGGATCCGAAACGATATGAGCTCTCCGCCCGCGCGAGCGAACTGGATCCTTCCGCGAAACCGCATCCCGAGATTGATTTTGTCTTTCAAGGCAAAGACGGCAAACCCGCCGATCTGCAAAAGGCCTCCGTCGACACGTCGGTGAAACCGCAGGGCAAACTCGTGATCTGGCTGATGGGATATAATGGCGAGCTGTTTACTCGTCTCAATCAGTACGGTCTCCACGCGATCCAACCACACTACGCAAACAAATGGTTCAGCCTTGTCTGCCAGGAGAAAGACCTAGAGCCCCAAGCGCGCGGGAATGTCCGACTGGAAGCCGCAACCGGCGAAGACTTCAGCAAAGAGGTCGATATCCCGAAACCCGACGGCATGATGGAGCGCAGCTACCAGTTCGTAAAATGGCTCGCCAAAGAAAATCCTGAAGGGAAATGGGACTATTTCCTGACAAAGGACGGCAAAGGGTTGCGCTGGGAAGATGTCATCATTTCAGGATCATCCCACGGATCGACCACGGCGGCCCGTTTTGCCAAATACGTCAAAGTCGACCGTGTCGTAGCACTTTGCGGACCTCGTGATCAGGATCAGGACTGGCAGTCGCTCCCCTCGGCGACCCCGGAAAACTGTTACTTCGGTTTTTCTCATGTCCTCGACGGAGGCTGGACCGGAGACCACTACTGTCGCTCTTGGGAACTACTCGGAATGCACCAGTTCGGCCCCATCGTCGATGTGGATAAAGTCCCCTTTCCCTACGGAAACACCCGCCGCCTCATCACCGCCTGCGACGTCGGCGGCGATGCCAACAAGGCCCACGGATCCGTCACCCCAGGGAAATCTTCCGGGAAAAATCCCGACGGGACCTACATGCACGAAGACGTCTGGCGGTATCTCTACACCCACCCCGTTGATAAAGTCGGTGAAGCAGTCCCGATGGATCCCAATTGTGACAAAGAGCAGTAGATCTTCGCCCTTCCTCGATCCCGATGAGTGACCCACCGACTCCGCCCTTGGACGCGATGTCCCTGCGCCTCGCCGCCGCGAACGCCCTCATCCGGCGTCGCCGCACGATCAAACCCCAGCAGATGTCGACCAAGCCGGTCGAAGCCCGTCACCTCGCCGCGATTCTTGAGAACGGGAACTGGGCTCCGACCCACGGCATGACGCAGCCTTGGCGCTTTTTCATCTTCACTGACGAAGGACGCCAGCGACTCGCGGATTTCTCGCAGACTCTCTACCGGGCGCTCACTCCAGAAGATGCCTTCCGGGAGGATAAATTGGAAAAACTCGGCGCTCTTCCGCTGCTCTCACCCATCGTCATCGCGGTCGCGATGAAACGGCAGGAGATCGAGAAAATCCCCGAGATCGAAGAAATTGAGGCTGTCGCCTGTGCCGTACAAAACATGCACCTCACCGCCTCCGCTCTCGGCATGGCCGCTTTCTGGTCGACCCCACCCATCATCTATAGCGACGAGATGCGTCAATGGCTCGGGTTAGGTGATGTCCGGGACAAATGCCTCGGGTTTCTCTATCTCGGTTGGCCCGAAGCCGAAGAATGGCCAGAGGGCAGTCGCGGAGATCTCGCCGAGAAGATCGTTCACGTGTCTAAGTAAAGAAAAGGGAAAAAGTAGGAAAGAGGGTCTGGTCCGGCACTGAACCCTGTCGTGAGGGCGCTTTTGCGGCGTTCAGACGCGGTCATTTCCCTTGCAAATTCGTTATCATGATTCTAGTTAATCAAACTTAACTATCTGATCCGACTATGCAGAACTTCCGCTTGTTTCTCCTCTGCGCAACAGCCCTCACCCTCATCCCTCTTACCGGTTGTGTCACTTCTCCAGGAGGCAGTGGTGCCAGCGGCGGATCCCTGGATGACACAGCTCGCTATCTCGCGGGACTTCCTGGTGGTGCCCGCAATGATCTCGCGATCAGCCGCACGTCACCAGAGTGGAAGTCGCACCAATCACGAATGGACGCCCTCTGGTCGACCCACGCCGGTCGTCGCAGTCACATCCGGAGTTTTCGCGGTCAACTCGGCGGACTCGGGTCTCCCGGCGTATTGTTCTACCCCTTCGGTGGTCCCGATTACCTCCACGCCAGTGCCCTCTTCCCAGGCGCATCGAACTATGTCCTCGTAGGTCTCGAGGGCGTCGATACGATGCCCGAACTCGCGAGCCTGAGCGCCTCTGACCTCAATCGTAGCCTCGGCGGAGTCGCGAACGCTCTGCGTACCGTGACTGGGGCGAGTTATTTCATCACCACAGAAATGCGGGCAGATCTCCAGAGTTCTCCGCTACGGGGGACTCTCCCGCTCCTCCTCGCCGAGATCGCGCGCGACGGCAAAACGGTGCAATCCGTTTCCGCTGTCGGACTTGACGCCGGTGGTAATCTAACCTCCCGTGCGGCCGGTGCCGCCTGTCCCGGATGGCATATCCGCGCCGGCGGGAAAAACATCTTCTACTTCAAAAAAGATCTCTCGAACGGCGGTCTCGGCGATCGTCGTCTCCTGAATTTTGTCAGTAGCAAAGGCAACCCGGTCACCTTTGTAAAAAGCGCCAGTTATCTGATGCATCAGGGAAGTTTCTCCACCGTCCGCGACTACATCGTGAATTCCTCGCGCGGACTCGTTCAAGATCCGTCCGGGGTGCCCTATCGCAATCTCCAGACTGCAGGCTGGAACTTGAAACTCTATGGAAACTACCAGGGTGCGGGGGCTCCTTTCACATCCTATGGTCAGCCCGATCTCGCCGCAGCCTATGCGAATGGGACGCACCCGGTTCGCCCCATGAACTTCGGTATGGGGTATTTACTGGACCCGAAAAGCACCTCCCTCATTGTCGGGCTTCGTTGACCGGGGTAGACTGCCCGGATGAAGTTGGCAAGGATGCCGGACGGAAGTCCGGAGATATTTTACACGATCCAAGGAGAAGGCCGGAACATCGGTCTACCTGCTGTCTTCATCCGTTCCTCCCTTTGCAACCTCCACTGCCGCTGGTGCGACACGGACTACACCTGGAATTGGGAGGGCACGAATTTTGCCCATGAAAGGGATGGCACTCCGGGATACCGAAAGCACCGTCGCGAAGACCAGATCCTCGACCTGAGTGCCGAGGAAGTCGCCGCCGTTGTCGCCACTTACCCCTGTAGCCACTTCGTCTTCACCGGTGGGGAACCGCTCGTGCAGGAGAGCGGATGGAATGCGATCATGGCAGAACTCTCCCGCAACGAGACCTCGTGCCGGTTTGAGATCGAAACGAACGGTACGCTCATGCCAAAAGAAGAATTCCTCTCCCGCATCGATCAGATCAACGTTTCTCCGAAGCTCACCAACTCCGGCGTTGCGCCGGAGCTGCGCTACAAACCGGAGGTCCTTTCTGCCCTTGCCGAAAGCGGGAAAGCGGATTTTAAATTCGTGATCGGCGACAAGAATGATCTGGAGGAAGTATTGTCGCTCGTCGCAACCCTCCCCGTCAGTCCAGAGAGAATTTTTCTGATGCCAAAAGCTCTCACGGTTGCAGAGCTGGAGAAAAATCAAGGCCCTGTCGCGACTCTCGCGCAGGAGCACGGATTCCGCTACTCGGACCGCCTCCACCTGCGACTTTTCGGCGCCAAGCGCGGCACTTGATCAGGCATTGACCGAAGCGCGCCGCAATTTATCGAGGACGGCCTTCCCGATTCCCCGATCCGGGACCGGCTCGGCGATGATCTCATCGATCTCCAGTTTGTCGAGTTGACCAATGAGGTGAAAAAGTCGAATCCCCGCCTCTGCGACCCGACCGGAGCCAGGACTAAGCACGGCGACGTCGACCCAGTCATGTCGCCCCACATAACCGTCTTTTTCCTGTCCCCGATAACTGAGCAGCGCATACCGCTTTCCCTCTTCTGGGGAGAACTCATCTGGACTGCTGAGCAAACGGAGAGGTTTGCGAGGAGCGTAATGCCTCGCGAGCATTCCGGGGGCCTCCGGAGAGGAATTCTCGACGTCTTCGTTTTTCTGGACAAAAACGACTTTTCCGAAGGGCTTGAGATCCTCTGCGGTAATCGGACCGGGCCGCAAAATTTCGATGATCGGTTTCGGTCCGCCAGGGACGACACGGATGATGGTTGATTCCAGTCCTGCGGCACAAGCACCGCCGCTCACGATGAGGGGAATCCTCCCGTCGAGTTGATCCAGCACCAGTGCCGCCGAAGTCGGACTGAGACAGCCGAAGAGATTGGCACTCGGTGCCGCGATGGGGCGACCGAGACTTCGGATGATACGGTGAAAAATGGGATGATCGCACTGTCGCACCGCCACCGTAGGGAGCCCGGCGGTTACGATGTCCGGGATGATCGGCTTTTTCGGGACAAGCAAGGTGAGCGGTCCAGGCCAGAAGGTTTCGACGAGTTGAATCACCGTTTTTGAAATCTCCGCTGGAATTTCCGCCACTTCCCAAAGAGAATTTTTGTGTGGAAGATGGACGATGAGCGGATCGAAGTGCGGTCGATTTTTTGCGGCAAAGATCTTTTCCACCGCTTCGGGGTTGAGTGCGTCTGCCCCCAATCCGTAAACAGTTTCCGTCGGCAGAGCGACGACTTCACCGGCCTGGAGCATCGTCACAGCGCTCCGTATCGTATCACGGGTATTTTGCTCGTTATCGGTGAGGGCAATTTCTGTCTGCATCAAAAAGGGATTCTTGTTGGGCATTGTGCCCGCCCAAGGTATGCTTGGGTGAGTGAATACGACAGAAAAACATGCCCGCAATCTGATTTTGATCGGATTCATGGGCACCGGCAAAACTTCCGTAGGGATGAGAGTGGCCAAAAGCCTCGGAATGCGATTTGTCGATACGGACAAACTCATCGTTCGCAAGGCCGGGAAACCCATTCCGCAGATTTTTGCGGAATCAGGCGAGGAGTACTTTCGAGAGCTTGAGACAGAGGTTCTGCGGAAGTGCGCGAAAGCCAACGGTCAGGTCATCTCGACTGGCGGCGGGATCGTCACACAACCGCGAAACTTCGAAATACTACGGGATGCCGGGTACGTCATCTGGCTGAACTCGATGGCGGAAACGATCTACGAACGGGTGAAACGCAATCGGAACCGCCCCCTCCTCCACACGGAAGACCCGCTCACAACGATCCGCGAAATGCTCGAGGCGCGAAAAGGTCTCTACGAAGCAGCCTCTGACCTCCGCATCACCACCGACGATCTGACGATGGAGGAAACCTGCTACGGAGTCACTGAGTCGGCTCGCCTAGCCCTGTCGGCAGCGTGACGAGGGGGAGTAGCTCCCGCCAATCGCCGTCGAGAACATACACAGGATCGAGGCCCAGAAGTTCGCGCAACCTCGCCGCAACCTCACCACTGCGAGTACAGGTCTCTCCATCACAATAGACCACGACGGGTTGGCTCAGTACCGCCTGCAAGGCTTCCTGATTTTCAAACATCAAATTCCCCCAGTCCTCGGGATTTAAGAGAATCGCTCCGGGAAGGTGTTTCTCCGTGTAGAGAGAACGAGACCGCGCATCGATCCAGAAAACCGGGCCGTCCGCAAGCAGTGCCTTTGCCTCGATCACTCCGATTTTCCAACGCATTTCGGACGGGTCCTCCGTTGCAAACCAGGGCGCTTTTCGCGGATGCAAAAAGGCAGAAGCCGTTCCCGCGAGAACCGCGAGGAGGAGAATCCATCCGATTTGCTTCCCGGTTCCCATGTCACTGGATTGAAAAATACGCAAGGGGTCGGGAATAGGCGTCGATCTCACAATCCGTCTCCATCCGGACGATTCCGAGAAGACTCGCGTCCGTCGAAAGCGGAGTCAGCTTCAACTGATAATAACGACCCTTTTCCACTTCGACCAGTTCGCAGCTCACTTCAGGACGCTTGCTCTCGGCAATGAGGACATGGATCGGTTTCTCGCCCAGGATACGAAAATTGACCACCTTTGTCTCTAGCTTGCCTCCGAGGCTCCAGGTCGTCATGGATTCTTCGATGGTATAAAGGGGCGCGATCTCAATTCGAGTGGTCAGGAAGGTGGGTTTGTCCCTCTGGTCCGACACCACCGTAATTTGTTTCTCTGCGGATCCCCGCAACTGCTCCGTCGTAAATATCCCGGTGATCGTCGCGCTACTCCGAGGTGGAATGGGGTCCTGATCGATCGTGACCGAGAGGCACGCACAGCCACTCTCAAGCCGCACAATCCCGATCGGGGCCGAGGAAATATTTTCCACCGAAAAGGTAACGTTCACCTCCTGCTGCCCAGCATTTGCACGGATCAATTGCGAAGCCGGAGTAAAGACAAGATCTCCTGCCTTCACCCGTGCCTCGATGATCTCCACACCAATCTTCTCGCCAGGAAGAACCGTTGGAACGGAACTCGCCGCTACAGCCCCTCCCTCTATTTGGGTCGGGAGAAACCACTGATAGAGCATCAGGTAAATGATGACACCCGTAACCGAGACAAAGAGCCACGAGGGGAATGTGATTCGTGCAATTTTTTTATGTCGCTCAAAACGCCCTCTCGCCGCCGCGACCACGAGCAGGATGATAAAGGGAAGATTGACTGCTGCCAGAATGATATGGGGGACCAGTATGGCGAGATAGATGCGTCTCGCGACCGGATATTCCTTCGGAAACTTCACACTACCTGCTCCGTAGTGGTAGACGAGATAACACGCAAAGAAAAGTGTAGAACTGACGAGAGCGCCAATCATGACACGTCGATGGGCGTCCTTTCGACCCGATTTGATCAGAAGAAATCCGATAACCAACAGCACAGTGGTGATCGAATTCAGGATCGCATTGACCGGAGGGAAGATCTGGTAGTCGATCGCGGCAAGAATGGGTCTCATGACAACAGTGAAGTATATCCCTTACTGAAAATCGGAAAGTTTCAGGCTTGGATCCAGCACCATTTTCAGATCCCGTTTGAGTCGCTCGAACTCCATCGCCCCACGATCCACGTTCATGACATCATAATAACCACGGATATTCGCATCTCCGTCCACGATTGCGAGGCGCTGGTCATGAGCGAATGCACCCTGGGCGGCTTTGATCTCCGGATCAGTGACCTCCTCGGTCCCGTAGAACTTGAAACTCGAAATCATGTATTTCGTAAACTCGGTTGGATCTCCCGTGAGAAACCACCAGTCGTCCGAATCAACTCCCTTCTCTTTCACCCAGGCATCCATTTTTTCCGGGGTATCCCCTGCTGGATTCACACTGATGGAAACGAGCCGAAACTGCGGATTGCCTCCGAACTCGGCCTCCAAGTCTTTCATCATTCCGGCAAGCCCAAGACACCCCGCCGGGCAATCGGTGTATTGATGTCCCACGACGTAGACTTTTCCTCGTAACTGTCCCAATGAGACCTTTTCTCCCGTGCGATTCACGGCATTGAGATCGGTCTCGAGGCGCGCAATCATCGGAGGTCGCCAGTTCTCCATTTCATAGGAATTCCTGACCAAATAGGCCCTCGTTACAAAAATGGAACCCGAGATGATGATCACACACACTCCGATGATCGATCCCCACCAGGCAATCAGTTTGTTCCGCGTGATATCGCTCGTTTCCGGATCCATGAGTTGCGTGATAAAAGTTTGATTTCAGCGACTGACTCCAATCCAAGCCAAATAGCTGGCAATCATCATCAGAGGCAAATACAAAAGCGTAAAGTAGAAGAGCGATCGCGCTGCGCCCCGTTCGCCGTTCATCAGAAATTTCCAGGCAAGCCACACCGTAATCCCACCGAGCAGCCCTCCCGAAAGGGTTCCCCACCCCTGCATCGCAGAGGAAACCAGCGGGAAGAGAATCCCGAGCAGGGTGAGGCAGACGGCATAAAAAAGCGCAATCTTTGCGGTGCGGTGTCCACTTTCATCGTCGTTCGACCACATCTTGAATCCCCCACGAATGTATTCTTCGCGGTACATCCAGTTGATCGCGGCAAAGTGCGGGAGTTGCCAGAAAAAGAGGAGCGCAAAGAGAAACACAGCTCCCGCACTGAGCAAGGGCTGCCCGCCGCCCGCCCAGCCTATCAAAGGAGGGATCGCACCCGAGACCGCACCCACGAGAGTGTTTGCTGAAGACACTCGTTTCATCGGCGTGTAGACAAACAAATAGGTCAAAAGAGTCAGTCCTGCCATGACCGAGGCAGTCACATTGACCATCACCCCAAGGTGGATCAGACCGAAGGCACAGAGAAGCCACCCGAAGATAAATGCGCCCGCCCGAGGCATCCGATTCGCTGGGAGCGGCCGATCCGAAGTGCGTTGCATCCGCGAATCAGAATCTATCTCCATCAACTGATTGAAGACCGCAGAACCCGCTGCAGAAAGAGCCGTGCCAAGGAATACGTGAAACAGGGTCATACCGGAAAAGGTACCCTGTCCCTTGGTTGCAAGAACGTATCCGAAGCAAGCAGTGAGCACAACGAGGAAGCTGAGCCGAGCTTTTGTCACCGCCATCAAATCATCCCGACACTGTCGCAGTGTGGATTTCTTTTCACTCGTTTCCTCGACAGCCATTGGTTTCCTAGTTCGGGAGAATACTAGCCTCTCCTTCCGATTTTAGCGAGTGCTCCCTCACTTGATCTTCCCCTCACAGCCTTCACCGAAAAGACAAATGAGATCGCGAGGATCGCGAGACCGTTGAGAACATGCACATTGGTAATCCAAAAACTCTTCCCAGTTCCGATCACCGAGAGACCCAGCACAATTTGGAGCAAGAGGAGCGCAAACACAAACAAGAGCGAGCGCCGTGCGCGAGGATCAAACAGAGACGGCCGACCCGCAAGATGAAGGATAAGACCGAGAACAAAAAAGAGTATGCAAAAAGCGGTGAGCTTGTGGAGAAAAAGAACTGCGATCATGGGATCGTCAAAAGAGGGAATCCACCGGCCCTGAGTCAGCAACAAGCCCTCATCAGGAAGAGAACTTCGGTGAAAGTGCCGCATCGATGCCCCGAAGATCAGTTGCATCAAAACCAAAACCACCAGAGCGACGCCCGCGTATTTCAAAAACCGTACCCTTGAGGGAGTGGAGACAAACCCGAGATCGCTCCACCCCTTGCCCGATACCATCACGATGAGGATGAGAACACAAAAAAACGCCTGCGCAAAACATCCATGAATGACGGCAAATCCGTTCGAAATTTCCGTCACTCGAAGCCCGCCGAAGATCGCCTGAGTCATCACCATTAGGAGGGCCAGAGCAGTGAGTTTTTCCAAGAGGCTCCATCCTCGCGCACGCCAACTCCAGACGATCCAACTCAGAGGAAGGATCGAGAGGCCCAAGGCAATGCTCAGCCACTTTTTCTTTTCCCCGGCATCGAGACGCTCACTACCCGCCGCGATAAAGAATCCCAGAATCACCGCCAAAAGAACCACCAATCCAACCACTTCAAGGGCGCGCCGTCCGGACTTCACGTAACTCCAGGAAAAAAGCACCAATACGAGAATGCCGACGAGTTTCGCAAGCAGTCGATGACTATGTTCCAAAAAGGGAATCATGTTCTCCAGCCAACCTGGAGGATTAAAGGAACCCAAACTCAGCGGCCAATCCGCGAACACCATCCCCGCTTGCTTCGTGGTTGTCGCCGCGCCCCACCAGACTAACAAGATCGCAACAACAACGACCGCTTTGGCAAAAAGCTGGAAGGCGGTGCTCTTCGGAGGATTTCGATTCATCAGGGTAATACTACGTTTCTCACTCTCTCAAAGCGACTTCCAACAATCCGGTTGGCTTCCCATTTCAGCCAAAAAGAGTCTTTCTAGGAACAAAAAAGGCGGTACGCGTACTCGCGACCGCCCCGTAGAAACCGTCTGCATGAAACCTACTTCTTTGGCAAAAGCGGATTCTGAGCGGCATACCACTTGTCGAACTCCTCGCTGCTGACAGCCTTCACGTGGGAAACCATCTGGGCATGGCCCGAACCACAAAGCTGCGCACAGACGATGTTCCACTCGCCTTCTTTCTCAGGAATAAACCACATGGGAATCTCCGAACCAGGAATCGCGTCCTGCTGGCTAAACATCGGAATGATCGCGAGACCGTGGATCACGTCCTTCGAAGTCACCTGGATCACGACGGGCCGACCGACGGGGACATATAATTCATTGATCGAAACAAAATCGTCCGTCGCATTGGGATCCTCTTCCACCAATCCGACAGGGTTGGCCCCACTGATGCGCTCATAGGAGGTCAGGCCGACCATTTTATCAGCCCCTGCATAATGGAAATTCCAACGATACTGTTCCCCAACGGCCCGCAAGTTCACCACTTCATCACCGGTCGGTCTCTCTTTTGCGTCCGAACGGGTCGCCCAAAGAGGAAATGCAAAACCAAGGAGAAGAACCACCTCCACAATCACAACACCGATTTCGATGTGAGTCGAGAAATGCGAAGTGAGACCTTCGTAACTTGCCTTGGGATTTTTTCCCTTCCGAAATTTCACAAGGATGTACGCAAGAAACAAGCTCCACCCCACAAACAAAATCGCCATGAACCAGTGAACCAAAGCCAGCATGTGGTTGCCCACACTCCCATGCCTTGATGCCACCTCGTGCATCCCGCTAATATCGTTAATCCACTCGATCATATCAAAAATAGTAAAATCAAAACGTCAGTAGTCGCGGAACTCATCCGACCCGATCGGTTCCCACGCCGGATAATTCCTCATTCGCAAAACGTCGCGCCCTCTTTGCAAGGCAGATCATGAAACCAATAAAACTCGCCAATACCGCAAACAATACCACCAACATCAATCCAATCGCTGAATTCGCGGCCATGAGCCCCTTGCCCGAAGCGCCACTCATACACATCGGACAGGCAAGAAGAAGATTTGTAGAAAATAGGGAGAAGCTCATTGTGAATTTTCGTTACCAATCTACTGCCGAATCGTGGCCATCTTCTTGAAAAAGCGAATTCCGTAGATCAACATCCCAACTGCACAAGCGATGCTACCCCAGCCCATCGCCACAAACATCCCTGGAAGGTCGGGAACGAGAAGACACCAAGCTGCAAACCCTGAAAAAAAGAGCACTGTCACTGCGATAAAGGCGATATGGAAGTGTTTTAGGGACATCCGCAAAGTCAGGGTTTCTCGGTCAACATCCCGCTGGTGGTTTTAAAAGTTTCAAACTGCTCCCGGATGGGATCGAAGTCCGAAAAAAGAGTCAGGGTCATCAGTCCGATAAAAAACAAAAACGTGAACAGCAACAACTTGTAGACCAGTCCCTTTTCATGATTCAAGTGCATGAAGATCAGAGCAACCAAGCTCGCTTTGATCGAGGCAACACAAAGACCGATCACAAAATCAGATGCGGTAGGTCCTGGAGGGCCAAAATCGAGGGAAGCAGAAAGACCAAGCGCGAGCGTCAAACCCGTGCAGATTCCCAAAGCGATCCCTACCTTCATGTAGGTTTTTTTGTGCTTGCTGTAGTCGTGTGTTGCGTCAGCCATGATGAAACCAAGAGTAGAATGAAATCAGAGAAGATACATGATCGGGAAAAGAAAGATCCAGATCAAGTCAACGAAGTGCCAAAACAATCCGCCGACTTCAACGCGATTCGCGAGATGATCGGGATTCTTGAGGTAGAGTTTCTTCCCAAAAACCGTGAAGAAGAGGAGAACAAGGGCTCCGCCGATCACGTGGAGTCCGTGCAAAGCAGTCATCGTGAAATAGATCCCGTAGTAGTTCCCATAACGGGGACCATGATTGCTCATGAACTTGATCTGATCCCGAGGAATCGTCAGGCGACGTGAGGCACCATGCTCACTGTGTTCGCCACCGGCACCGGCGGAAGGCTTGGATTCGCTCGCATGAACTTCGTCGTGCTTCTCTCCTTCACCGTGCTCACCTTCGTGCCCTGCAGCAGCGGCATGAACATAATTCACGTTCAAATAATGCCCCCTGATCATGTTCTCTGGCACGACTTGATCCCGTTTAGCGTAATAGTCGACCAACTCCTGGTATTTTTGGGCTTGTTGTGAGAAAAATCCTTGTTTGGCCTTCTCATCATTGATCACAGTCCATGCAACGGATTCCCGCTGTCTCTGGGGGATCACCAACTGCATATCCACCTCGTGAACCTCGAAAAGGACGTCATCACTGATGAGTTTGCCCTCCAACTTCACCCCATCACGGTAGTTGATCGACGTAGCACCGTGGGCCATGACTCTTCGAGGACTCGCGTGAATCGCAAATGGTGTCGCTGCCGTGAGCGTCGCACCCGACTTCACGGAAACAGAGGCAGGATTTGCCACTCCCTCAGCAAGTTCCGCTCGGTAGCGTTTCCGTTGCGCTACCAAATCTTTTGCGACGAGACTACTGTTGTGATGGAACCACTTCCGGAAACTTGCCGGCGAATCCAACGTTGCGCCCACGCTGCCCTCCGGCCCGTCAGTCACGGTGAAGACAGGAAACTCGGAGTTATCCAAATCGTGTAACACTGTCGGCAATGAACCTTTGAGGCTGAAGGTGATTTTTTCTCCATTGAAACGAATCTGGTCCGTCTTATCGAAAATAGTTCCCTCCATCACCGAGTTATCGACAAGTTTGATTCCGTGGTGGTGATACAACTTACTATTGTACTCGTACATTTTGATGCACATGAAGACCACTGCGCAGCCAACGACAAAGTACATCAAGATCTGATATCTCCGCCAGTTTCGCTCCTTCAGAGCAACCCATGCAAAAACCACCCCGACACTGGAAGCAATCAGTACAACCGTATTGATCGCGCCGAGCCAGACGAAATTTTTGTGAACATTCACTCCCCAAGGCCAGGGATTATCAAAACCTTCTTGTACACCAAGGCGCAAAAACACGTAGGCTGAGAAAAGACCACCAAACAGCATCACTTCCGAGGCGAGGAAAAGCCAAATCCCGAGTTTTGCATTGTAGAGGCCGGTGTCACGCCTTGGTGTCACTTCGTAGGGAATCTCCATATCGTTCTAAATTTGCAGGGTAAATAGTATTTCTAACTCGGGAGTCCGGCTCAATGGGCGGATTTCCCGCTTCCAGAAGCAGCCTGTCCCGACGAATCGGAAGCAAGAAGCATCGATGGATCGTTCTCGAACTGAGGGGTAAAATCTCTCGCAGCTCCCGGAACGCTATATTCGTATGGATCGCGGTAAGCGACCGGCTCCGTCAGGAAATTCCCGTGCGGAGGGGGAGTCGGCGTAGACCACTCCATGGTTGTGGCATCCCATGGATTGTCGTTTTTCACTTTCTTCCCTACAAATTTGCTGAGAAACAGATTAATGATGAACGGAACCTGAAACACTGCGAGTAACCATGCAGAACCCGAGGTGACAAGATTCAAATCAATCATTCTTACCGCTGCATCCGGATCAATAATGTGTAGCATTTCACATAGATTGGCGATCAATCCATTCGGCTCAGCAAAGATCTGGTTACTGATCTGTTCGTAGGCTTTACCACCATCAAACGCACGGCGGTGGAACCCTGCCATCCCTTGAAAGAACATTGGGGCAAAAATCCCATTCATGAAAATTAAGGATGGCCAGAAATGGAGGTGCCCGAGACGCGTGCTCATCATCCTACCAGTGATCTTCGGATACCAATGATAGACCCCGGCAAAAAGTCCGAAGATCGTTCCAGGGGCAACCACATAGTGGAAGTGACCGATCACATAGTAGGTGTCATGGAGATGGAGATCCGGCAGACTAAAGGCCAGTGGAAGCCCGGTGAGTCCCCCGATCCCGAACATCGGAATAAAAGCCGTCGCAAAGAGCATTGGCACCGTAAATCGAATCGAACCTCCCCACATGGAGATCAGAAGAGAGGTGATCAAAATTACCGAAGGAATCGAAATCAATACCGTCGTGGTTTGAAAGAATGTCGAAATGGCGGGCCCCATCCCTGTAATGTACATGTGGTGAGCCCAAACAATGAAGGCAAGGAACCCCAAAACCATCACGGAGTAGACCATCATTTTGTATCCCCAAAGCGGCTTCCGAGTGTTGCAGGGGATGATCTCCGAAACAATCGCGATCGCCGGGAGAATCAGTACATACACCTCGGGGTGAGCAAGGAACCAAAAAAGGTGCTGATAGAGCAAAGGGCTACCGCCACCAGCGGCATCAAATGCCATTCCACTAATGTTCAAACCAGTAGGGACAAAGAAACTCGTCCCTACAAGCCGGTCCATCAACTGCATAATCGCAGCAACTTCAAGCGGAGGGAAAGCAAGGAGAAGAAGAAAACCAGTCACCATCATGGCCCACACAAAGAAGGGCATCCGCATCCATGTCATGCCACGACAGCGGAGGTTGATGATCGTACAGATGAAATTTACCGCTCCGAGCAGCGAAGAAGAAATCAGGAATACCATTCCGACAAGCCACTGAGTCTGGCCAGTCCAGAAAAGGTCGCCGTATTGAATGTCTGTCGTGGTCGCGAGGGGCGAATAATTGGTCCAACCCGCTTTCGCAGCGCCAGAGGGAAGAAAGAAACTGACAAACATCAGCGCTCCACCCAGGAGGTAAAACCAATAACTGGCCATATTCAGCCGGGGGAATGCCATGTCAGGCGCACCAATCTGTAGCGGCGTGACGTAGTTTCCGAAGGCACCAAACGCAAGAGGTACAATTCCGAGGAAGACCATGATCGTCCCGTGCATCGCCCCGAACATATTGTAGAGGTCGCCAGTCACTCTTCCACTGTCATCGAGCCAAGCCTGGAACCATGGGAGATCCGCAAGAATTGGCACCGCACGGTCCGGATAGGCGATGCTCCACCGCATCACCATCATGAGAAAGAAACCGAACGCCAAAAATACGAGCGAGGTAAAACCGTACTGAAGTCCGATCACTTTGTGATCCGTCGAGAAGAGGTACTTCTTCCAGAAAGGATCATAATGTTCGTGATGACCGTGATCTTCGTCAGACTCGGTGTGTTTCTCTGCTGTGACTGCGCTCATACCAATAATCAAAAATCTATCTGTCGATACCATCAAGGCCGATTTGCCTCAAATCAAGATGTTCTAACCTACGAAATTCACCGGCAACTCTAAGAGGTTACGGGAGAGGTTCTCCCGTTTCCAAATTCACTTTTGCGCCAGATATTGACGCATCTGCCGGAATCGCGAGCAATTCCGTTTCCGTAAACGGAAGCGCATGACTGGAAAACTCTTCGCGAGCGGCCTTCATCATCTCCGTAGTGACTACGCCGTCCTCGCCTTCAGGGAGACTCCCGAATTCACGGCGGACATAGGTCAAAACTTGCGCGATCTTGTCATCGCTAAGCGTGCTCCATGCGGGCATGAGCTGATTGTAGGCCTGACCGTTCACCTTGAACGGACCACTGATGCCGTGAAGCAAAATTGCCCCAAGGCGTTTCGTACCACCATCCACCCACTCAGAACCCACGAGAGGAGGGAATTGACCGGGAATACCCATTCCAGTGGCTTGGTGACAGGCGATACAGTTGCCGTAGGTCTTTTTGCCCTCAGAAGTCCACTTTTCAATCCACGAAACTTGGACTGCATCTGCCTCCGCTCCACCGAGGGACGGTCGTGGGGCGGGCTTGTACCCGTTCGAAATATAGATCCCCTTCGAAAAGCCGTTGCTGTTACTAAAGAGCTGCCCCCCTCCAAGGATGAGGATCAGAGCACACAACACCAGCACAAAAATCCCGGCACTGCCGCTATTTCCCTGATGCAGCGAGTTTTCACGACGAGCCGCATCATGAATGTCAACGGTGCTGACAGTTCCCTGTTGATAGTCAAGATTCTTACCTTCTTTGTTATCCATCTGGATTTTCGTTTCCAAAATTTTTAATTCCGACCCGCAAAACCAGCGGGAAGAGGCTGATCTTTCTTGAGAGAGAGCAGATAGTCCACCAATGCTTCCGCCGAGGGTTTCGGGACATATCCACTCCCATACGGCGACTTCTCATAAAGGTGTTTGTAAGCAGGCATCCCGCTATCGGCGTCAAAAGACGTCGGATCCGAAAGGTGCCGGTGCATCGCCTCCCTCGTTGTTATACGATATCCCACATTGGAAAGATCCTGACCGATCCGCTGATACCCGAGCGGAGCATATTCTTCGTTAACGTAATCGAACGGTTGCGTCTCACGGGCAAGTCCGTCTTTGTCTCTCCCACCCCATCCCGAACGCCACATGTCTGGTCCAGCATAGGTCGGACGGATCACTTGTGTGTGGCAGTAGGCGCAGCCCTCAGCGGCATAGATCTGACTGCCATAGTCACTTGCGCCGTGGCGCTGCAAAGTCCGATCAGGGTACTGTGTAAGCCCCCCGTCGACTTCTTCCTTTTCCCCATACGCGGTAGGCGCTGCATCTGAATAACCGATGAATGGGATTACAATAAGAAAGAGCCAAGGAAGCGCAAAAGCGATACCGAGTCCGCTCAGGAATTTCCAAAAGTTGTTTGAATTCATGAAAAAATATTCAGTTAAACGAGCTCGAGGTTACAACCCGGCGGCAACACGAGCGCTGGGAGCCTCCCCAGGAGCGGAATGGATCAACGTGGGTCCCTGTGACTTCCGCCCCTTCCCGATAAACATCAGCACCAACTGATAAAGGAAAAGCACGTTCGAGAATGAAATCAAAGCCCAAGCAACCGCCCGGCCGACAACGTAAGCCGATGAATTGATAAACGAGATGGAAAAAGTTTGATCCCACTGTGCCAGATTTCCCCCTTGAGCAACGCCACCCACGAGCATCGTTACGATCATTGTTGCAATACCGTAGGTGCTAAACCAAAAGTGAGTCCGGATACGCTCCCCGGAAGGCCATTCCGATCCGGTAATACGGGGAACAATAAAATAGAATGCTCCGAACATCGTCATCGAGAAAAATCCGTAGAAGGCAAGAGTGTCAAGTCCGACAAGAAAGTGGCTGAATTGCAAATTTTGGCCAAAATAGAAGGTCGAGCTGATCGCTGATAGCACCGCATACGCAGCGAGCATCAACATCCCGAAAACCGTAAATCGAAGGGACGGGCTAAATTGCCAGAGCTTGCTGCATCCTTTCAAGGTCAAAAGCAGGTTCGCTACGGTTGTCACAATGGCGAGAAGAATGAAGATCGCCGCAGCACCGCTCACCGCCGGCATCCAAGCGGCAAAAGGACCGCCCATATAACGAGAGAAACCCGTCCATCCAGCCAAGATCGCAAGAAGCCAGAAACTGATCTGAGCGAGGGGATAACTGAAGATTGCACGCCCTGAGATCTTCGGCACGATGTAATACGCGACTGCAAGAGCAACCGGGGCCATCCAGAAGTAGATCAGATTGGAAATATACCAAGCGTCCGCTCCGGCGCCCATCACGGGAGCGGTTCCCCGATTGATGAGCAGGTTCACGGTGACAAAGATCCAGGGAAACCAAAGTGCGGCACCTATCAAATACATCTCGGAAACATAGAACAACGTGTTCCGGCGAGATTGAAACATAGGAACAACCCAGACAACAATCAACGCGTAGGAAATCGCAAACACGGGCCAAATCCAAGCTGGGAAATCAAGCAGCGGAATCGAGCGACTCGTCCCAACCCAGATGCAAAACAGTGCGGTCGCCACCGCAGCATTCCATACGTGGCCCATGACAATCAAAAGGATGGGATACTGGATGCGGGAACGAGTCAATCTCGCCATCATCCAAAGCATCACCCCCATACCGGCCTGCATCGCCCATCCGTAGACGAGCGCATTAAAATGAACTGGGAACAGCCTCCCATAACTCATGAACGGGCAATCGTCCCACAATCCGGGCATCCGCAGCTTCACGGAACTTACAAATCCCATTACGGTTGCAAAGAGGAGCCAAGCAGCCGCACTGGTGAAGAAAAACATCACAGGATATCGAGCAGAGCGATCAATCGCTGCGCGTTCGGTAAGGTCCTCCGGTGTCGGTTGTGGCACTGTCATAAAATCAAAATCTCTTCAAACGAAAATTCACTTCGCCGGGGCGGGAGCTGGAGCTGGAGCGGGAGCTGGAGCTGGAGCTGCGGGAGCTGCGGGAGCCGGTGTTGCGGGAGCCGGTGTTGCGGGAGCCGGGGCTGGTGTTGCGGGAGCTGGTGCCGGTGTTGCGGGAGCTGGTGCCGGTGTTGCGGGAGCCGGTGTTGCGGGAGCCGGTGTTGCGGGAGCCGGGGCTGCGGAGGCCGGTGCCGGTGCTGGTGCTGCGGGAGCCGGGGCTGGTGAGGCCGCTTGTTCTGCCTGCTTCAGAAATGTTGGTGAACCGGGTACAAC
>JAGPCC010000246.1 GCA_018058245.1 Verrucomicrobiales bacterium | reverse complement strand
GTCCCCGAACCCGGAAAGCCCATCTACACGACCAGCATGCTCTATCTCAATGGAAAAGTGCAGGACCTCTTCAACCGAGCCGAAGTCGAACGAGAGGACTATCGCAAGAAAAAAAATCCGCCGAATGTTTTCTTTGGAGCAGAACGACAGTTCCGCTTCCCGCGGAGGAGCGAAACACCTCTCATCGCCTTCACCATCAAGACCCTCACACTGAATCTCATCACCATGATCGGTTTTGTTGTTGTCGCCTTTTTTGCGCTCCGACTAAGCCTCAAACGGCAGTTACAGAAGGTGTGAGAGGCGGGGTGCTTTGGGACCAGGGATACGCCCTGAGAGCAGGGGGAGTCCCTACCTCGCCAGCGACCGGAGTCGGCACAGTGGTGCAAAGACGATGCCCCCGGCTCCAATTACGAATAAGAGGCCACCCAACAGGGTGAAAAGGATGCCGCCCGTGGAGACGTCCTTCTCCAAAACCACACGCGCCGGATCGGCGGGATCATACCAACAGGGATAGGTCTGACCCACCTCGAAGCGGGAGAGCACTTTCTCCTGCGACGATTTCGAGGTGCTCGACGATTGAACAATGCGCCATGTGCGCGCCTCGAGTTCCCTCCCTGCGACCTCATAGCGGATGTGGAACTCGGGCCGATAGTGCATGCGTCTCGACCGGCTCCGTGACTTCCTCGAACTCTTGGACCGCTTTTCCTCCTCGATGATCTGCCGACCGAGAATCTCGCAACGGCCTTCCACAAACCGTCTCCCGACCTCCAATTCCGGACGCAGGATCAGGAAGTACCCCACCGAGGTGAAGATCACGCCGATGAGGAGAAAAATCATCAAGGAAAGACATCCGACAGTATGACGGCGAGCCATGGAGCTACTCTACAAAAACGGGTCGCTCAGAGCAAAACTTTACTGAAAAATCTTCAGGCTCACAGGGTCCGCCGGTCCCGCATCCCGCCATAGGGAAAGAGTTGCCTTACCTGTCCGCTTCTCGCTACACTCGGAACTATGAAACGTTTTGCCCTCTTCGTCGTTTGCCTGCTCGGACTCCTCGGTACCACCGCCGCTCGTGCCGGGGAACTCCGCGCCGGGGCCGACGTCACCGACATCACCCCGCTTCCGGCCCATTACCCCATCTCCACCGCCGGCTCGATGGCTGCGGTCTTCCTCGACGACACCGAGGAGCGCATCCACTGCCGCACCCTCATGCTGGGCGATGCCAGAACTCTCGTCAGTTTCACTCTCGTCGATTCCTGCCTTATCCCGCGCGAGCTGGCCGACTCCGCTCGGCGGCTCGCCTCGGCGAAGACGGGCATTCCTGCTGCCCACTTCACCATTGCCGCGACCCACACTCATTCCGCCCCCACTGCCACCCCCGCCTTCCAGTCGAATCCCTCGCTCGCGTATCAAATCTACCTCGCCGAAAAAATTGCTGATTCCATCGCCGCCGCTTTTGCCCGGCTCGAGCCTGCCGAGGCGGGATGGGCGGTCGGAGAGAATCGCGACCAGGTCTTCAACCGCCGCTGGTTCGTGACTGAACCCTATAACAACCCCTTCGGCGAGAGCGGTGATGAAGTCCGTATGAATCCCGGCTATGACAAGGGCGGGGGGAAGGTCTCCAAACCGGCCGGATCGGTCGATCCAGCTATTCCGCTGCTCGCGGTGCGATCCTCACAAGACGGGAAAAAACCCATTGGCCTGCTCGCCAACTACGCCCTCCACTACGTCGGCGGCCCCCCGCGGACGGCGGCGGGAAAAGCTCAGCTCTCGGGTGACTACTTCGACCGCTTTGCCAATATCATGGGTGCTATGGTTGCCCCCGGCCGCGAGGACTACGTCGCGATCCTTTCCAACGGCACAAGCGGCGACATCAACAATGTCAACTACGCTGCGCCCGCGCCTGGGAAAAAATATGAAGCCGGGGAAAAGATGATCGAAGTCGCGCAGTCCGTCGCCGACTCAGCTTTCGCCGCCTACACGACGATCCAATATAAGGCCGATCTCCCTGTCGCCGTCCTCACCCGTGACCTCGACCTCGGCGTGCGAAAGCCCGACGCCACCGAACTCGCCCGTGCCCACAAGATTATGAGCAGTCCTGAGCAACTCATCAACGGCAACCTCAATCTTGCCGAGGCCATCTACGCCCGCGAGACCCTGCAAATGCGCGAGTATCCCGACACAGTGACCGTAAGTCTCCACGCCTACCGCATCGGCGACCTCTGTCTGCTCACGACCCCGTGCGAGACTTTCGTCGAGATCGGGCTCGAACTGAAAAAGCTCAGTCCCTTCGGCACTACCATGGTCATCGAGCTGGCAAATGGATACAACGGCTACCTGCCCACCCCGCAACAGCACGGCTGGGGTGGCTACGAAACCTGGCGAGCCAAGTCCAGCTACCTCGAAACGGAAGCCTCAGTGAAGATGGTCGCTGTCTTTCGCGACCTCTTCGGAGGGTTGCGCGGTCAGTGACGGCTAGCCCGTATTTCTCATGCTACGGCTGAATAGTGATCTGCAACCTACAATATGAAAGCCCCGGATAAACCAACAACCTGTAATATACTAGCGATCATCTGTGGGCTGTGGTTTCTATTGGCCGGCTGGGTGTGGGTTTATTACATCAATGTCGTCACCGTCTTCCCTTTCGCCATCGCCGGGTTTTTTCTATGGCGTGCCGGCAGAGCCCAGGAATACAAAACACTGAATCGGGTTGCCGGCTGGCTTTTAGCGGGTGGACTTCTTGTGTCGTTGGGGGCGCTGGTGATGCTCCTCGTGAAAAATTGATCAAATTGTGATCGCATGGCTCCGAAAATCGATCATCCCGCCCCTTGTCGATCTGATCAATCGCGCCTACTCCGGCGAGCGGGCTGCCGCCCTTGCCTACATCGGGCATGCCGGTTCGCTGCGCCTCCGCGAGAAGGAAAGAGCGACGGTGCGGCAGATCGAGGAGGATGAGTGGGAGCACCGGCGCCTGGTCAGGCGACTGATGGAGCACGAGGTCTTTTTTCAGAACATGATTGAGGGCGAACCCTGGCTGCCACTCTTCGAGAGAATCTTCCACTGGGGGCCGGAGACGGTCGCCAACGACGTCGATCTCGAAGCGCTGAAACCGGTCTCGGAGTCGAAGAGCTATTGCCGCACGCGAGGAAATGGGTGACCATTGCTGATGAGAGTGTTTTCGATTTTGGGAATGTCGGCGTTACGAGGGAAGCGACAAATTATGACGCCGCCGAGCATAGTCCGCGTTGATTCCTGAGGCGTAGACTTCTGCGGTGAAAGATCGACTCCTCATCGCCGAAATACTCGATTCGCTGCCGCCGAATGATCCCAGAGCTGTCCGCAGTCGACGGGATCTTGTATTCATCAATGCGATGATGGGAAACTACCGTTGGATCGCCCGACGCGTTCTGCTCGCCAGGGGGTGCAACAATTGGATCGAGCTGGGGGCTGGAGATGGTCCGCTCGCAGTGGCCCTTCCTGACAGATCAACTGGATCCGTTCAGATCACGGGTATGGACCTCGCTCCCCGTCCGCTGCGCTGGCCGACGAACTGGGATTGGATTCAGGGAGATCTCTCCGAGACACTCCCCCTGGCCCGCGAGGGCGTTTTTTCGCAGCGTCCTGCGACAAAAGAGTATGAAGAATGCAGGCGAGAGCAGTCGGCCGTTCATCATCGCGGACTTGTCGCGAATTTGTTCCTGCATCATTTTGACGGGGAGGAACTGAGCCGAATCGGAGCATTTGTGAATGAGTCGTTTTCCAGGCTCGTGTTGGTGGAGCCGGCACGCTACCGAGCCTTCCGAATCCTGGGATTTCTTCTCTTTCCCTTCGTGAATGACGTGACGAGACACGATTTGCAAATCAGTATCGGCGCTGGATTCCGGAAAGGAGAACTATCGAAAGCCCTCCAGCTTGATCAAAGTTGGCAGATCGCAGAATCGACCACCGTTTTTGGTGCGCATCGTTTTGAGGCGTGGAGAAAATGAGCCGGTTCCCGATCACTCTCATCGGGGGCGGCATCGCTGGTCTCTCTCTCGGGATCGGGCTTCGCCGCGCGGGAGTGGAGACCACTCTGATCGAAGCGACGACCTATCCCCGTCACCGGGTCTGTGGCGAGTTCATCTCCGGGGTGTCCGAGGAGACTCTACGTCAACTCGGAGTCAAAGACCTCCTGGACGATGCTGAACCCTGTCAGGAGACGGTGTGGCACGACAGGGAGGGGAGTTTTTTTCGAAGTATTCTTCCTGTCGCTGCGAAAGGGATCTCGCGATACCGACTGGATCAACGTATGGCGACCCGCTTCCGGGATTTGGGGGGCATTCTCCGGGAGGGCGAGCGATTTCCTCAGAAGGAGCCCGTTGAGGAAGGTTATGTATATGCGAGCGGTAGGCCACGGCACGTCACCAGTCCCTTGCTCGGGCTGAAAGGGCATCTCGCGGCATACCCGCTCGACGGTGATCTGGAGATGCACCTCGGTGACGGAGGATACATCGGACTGAGTCGGATCGAGGATGGCCGTGTCAATGCCTGCGGGCTTTTCCGGCGTCGTCCCGAGTTGAAGACTGGGGATGGGACTGCTCTCTCTGCTTATCTCCACGCCTGCGGCTTGGCAGATCTCGCGAGGAGAATCAAATTGTCGTCTCCGGACCCGACGTCTTTCCTCGGAGTAAGTGCGTTTCAATTGGGATTCCAGCCGGCTCCCGAGACCGGAGGATTGCGGATCGGAGATCAGTTTTCCATCATCGGGCCGTTTACGGGTCATGGGATGAGTATGGCCTTTCAATCCGCAGCGTTGATTCTACCGCACTTGGTCCAGTATGCACGAGGCGAGCGATCCTGGGAAGATGTAGCTTTGGAAAGCCGCAAGGGACTGCGCCGCATCTTTCAGAAGCGAATGGTAGCCTCGCAAATGATCCATCCCTTTCTCACCTCAAAGAGCGGGCAGAAGGTCTTTTCGACTCTCGCGAAAAACGGTCTTTTGCCGTTTTCGCTGTTGTATCGAGCGACTCGCTGACTTCGTCAGGCGAAGAGGTCAACGAGAGGTTTGCCTTTGTCGGCGACCGTGAAGGGCCGCATACTCGGAGAATAAACCACCTGATCGAGCGGCAAACCAAGTGCGTAGCCGATTGTTGCATTCAGATCGCCGACTTTTGCCGCTTTCTCGACGACCTTCGACCCTCGTTCGTCCGTCTTGCCGTAGACTCTGCCGCCTTTGATCCCGCCACCGGCTATCATACAGCTGAACGCCTGGGGATGGTGGTCTCGCCCTTCATTCGTATTGACCTCGGGAGTTCGACCAAATTCCGTAGCCAAGACGACGAGGGTGTCGCTCAGGAGACCGCGGCGTTCGAGATCCATCAAGAGAGTAGAGAGGGCTGCATCGAGGGTGGTCGCTTGTTCCGGCACGTTGACGAAATTGGAATTATGGGTATCCCACCCACCCATCGTGACTTCCACAAAATTGACACCGTATTCGAGGAGGCGACGAGCGAGGAGGCACCCTTGACCAAAGGGGTTTTTTCCGTAGCGGGTCTTTAGGGCGTCTGGTTCAGCACCTAGATCAAAGGCCACAAGATCACGGCTCCGCATCATTTTGATCGCATCGTCATACATCGCGGTGTAGGCACGAACATTTTTTTGATCGTATTTTTCGACAAAAGGAGCATCGAGCTTTTCCGAAAGGCTGCGGTGAAAATCAAAACGATCTTCCGTCATTCCCCGAGCCATCGCACTGTTTTGAAGACCTCCTTCGGGATCACCGACTACGAGGGGGGAAAGACTGCTTTCGAAAAAACCGGCTCCGGGATGAGCCGGATCATTGCCGATCAGTACATTCCCCGGGATGGTCGGATTGCTGCGTCCGTTGAACTTCTGGAGCCATGCTCCCATCGCGGGATGTCGAATCGAGCTGCGGAGTTCATAGCTCGTGTGCATATAGTAATTGCCCTGTTTGTGGGCACCCTGCGTCGAAGTCATCGAGTTGATTACCGCGATCTTTTCTGCCTGTTTGGCGAGGAGAGGGAGATTCTCGGTCAACTTGAGGTCATCGACCGAGGTATGGATCTTCCGGGTCGGCCCCATCACTTCGGAGTCATCCTTGGGATCAAAAGTATCGAGATGGGACATTCCTCCGCTCATGTAAAGGTAGATGACGCGTTTGGCCGTCGCGATCTGCCGCAAGTCCGAAGCACCCGCACCGGCGGCGTGGGAGAGACCGGGGAGAGCGCCGACGAAACTGACACCAAGAAAGGATTGAGCGGCACGAGAGACAAAACTGCGGCGGGAGAGATCGGAATTCATGGAGAAACTGTTTGGCTGTTTTGCAATTTGTGGAGAGGTTTTTTGAAAGCTAACTAGCAAATAGCTACCAGCAAAACAGCTCCCTACTGATTGAAGAGGAACTGGCGGGTATTGAGGACTGTCCAGATGATGCCGGGGATAGATCCAGAATCGGGATTTGATTCCCACGATTCTTTGAAGAGCGCTTTCTCGTCGGAAGTGGGGTGTCGGCTCAGCATCGTGAGGTAGATCGTGTCGAGGCGGTCCGAAAAATTCTCCCCTTTCATCGAGCGGGAGAGGACGGAGTAACGATTCGTCAGCGACGTCATCGCGGTTCCGTTTAGAAGAGCGAGCGCCTGAGTGATCGCGGCTTGATCATTCGCATTTTGCACCAGCTCCCGATCACTTTGCCCGAATTCCCTCAGGAAATGTCCGGCAGGGGCGGGGGAGTTCAGCTCCGAGGCACGTTTCATTCTCGGGCGATAGATTCGATTGAAGGATTTGTAGAGTGCTTTTTCCTCTTTGGTTTTCACATTCCATTCGGCCATTTCTCGATTGTAGAGGGCCGTATTCTGCTCTTCCATGGCACGATCTCTTTCCTCAAAGAGCGAATGAATGAGGTCATCGATGAGACCTTTGCCATCTCCGGGTCCGGCAATGGCCGCCATGCCGTCTTCGACGCTGCGATTATCGCTCGTGAGTGTCGCCGCAAGTTCGTTCATCAATGGATCCTCGTTGCCGCCGCTGCTCACGACCTCTTTACTGGGTTTCTTCGCCGCGAGTTTGCGGGAGAGTCCATTTCGATAAACGGTGTCTTCGATCCGGAGATCGAGCTGCCTTTTGATTGACCTAGCCTCTTGCATTGCTTCGTGAATGAGGTCGGGATCTCCCCCCTCGCGAGCTTTGGCAACCTTTGCCTGGGCGACTTCGATTTCAGCGGAGAGTTCTTTCTGAATTTGTAAGACCTGCTGCATGTTGCGTAGAAACTGAGCCGGTTTCTGGTCGTAAATCGACTCCGCGATGAGTTCGACCTGAGTGATTCGTTTTTCGGCGAGCAATTTCCGGCCCGCATCGGGAGCGTCTGCACCGTCGACCGACATGGAGACGAGGGAATCCCAGATTTGCTCGGCGCTCATGCGACGCAGGATGGGGCCAGCAAAGTGGTATGCCTCTCCGGGCACTGGTTCCTCGACCGAGGAGTCACGTTGGTAGGCGTCGGTCTGATACAGGATGCGCTGCATCGCCTGAAGATCGTAGTCAAGCGTGACCATCAGCTCCTCGAGATAGGTCATCAGTGCGGGATTCGAGGCTGTCGTAGTCTCTTTGATATCGTCGGCAGGTTCGAT
>JAGPCC010000031.1 GCA_018058245.1 Verrucomicrobiales bacterium | reverse complement strand
AAGCCTTCCATGGCATGATAGGCTTTGGCGTGGGATTTGCCCATGTGGCCGCAGCCGACGACGAGGATTCTGACAGGAGTAGACATAACTGGATAGTAGTGGAAGAAGATACGCCGAAATGAGGCGGCGGCACGTATCTTCGTAGACTTCCTGCTTCGGGCAAGCCTCCAGTTCGGCACAAATGTGCCTTGGTTACCTACCGGGTGAGTCCGATTCCCTCGTGCTCTAAGTCGGCGACACCGTCGCGTCCGAGGCAGTGTAGAACACGCTCTTTTACTGATTTCAACCCGTAGACCGTCACATAGACCGCCCGTTGCGGTAAATAGGCGAGGGATTTCGGCAAAATCTGAAACTTCAGAACATCATAGTAAGACTTTGCCCAGCGGCTCTTGTACGGCTCGAGACCGCACAACATATCGAGTCGGAGCACATTCGCCTGACAGTCAAACGCTCGGTGCAAAAGTGTCTCGACCATCAGGAAACGTCCCACCGAGAGTTCGCTCTGCCGTCCATCATAGGAGGTGAGGTAATAGTAGAAAGTGTGATCTTTGAAATATCCCACTGCAAACGCCATTGGGGCTCCGCCCTCCTTCTCCCAGAGGATAGAGAGGCGAAGGGGAGCGCCATTCTCGGACTGCCTCTGTAAAAATTGGAGAAATTCCATATCGGTAAAGATGGACCGCCCTCCCTTTCGATGCTGATTCTCACGGTGCAATTTCGCGACCGCGAGAATCTTTTCGAAAGGGATCACCCCCTCGTCTAGGTACTCCACAAAACTGTTGGGAAAAACCTCCTTCAGCCGACGGCCCGCACTCTTGTGGTCCTTGCGTTGACGACTCGAGAGCGCTGAATGAAACCCGGCTCCCTCGTCCCAACGGAAGGTCGCTGTCGGACACGAACTCCAATACCGTTTGGAGACGGCCCCGACCTGAGGGATGCGTGGATGAATGAGGGCCGCGTGGAGACGAGTGCCTTCCGCCACTTTCGAGAAAGTGAAGGTGAATCCCTCGCGTGTGCACATGTCAATTACTCGGGCGAGCAACTCCACTGCAGAGTCAGGCGATTTGGCGATCAAATCCTGGTAGTCCAGATCCTTGTCTGCTGCCATGCGATAAACCCGGCCTTGCCGATACATTGGGAGCATGGCAAGCAAGCCGGTCTCATCTCTCAATTCAAAAATTGCCGGCTCTACGCGAGGATGAGTCTCCAACCAAGAAACCCAGGTTTCTGGCTCTGTAAAAGGCGCAGCCCCACCGTGCAATCGCGAAAACGCCACCCACTCCCCCATTTTGTCCGAGAGTTCCGATCGCTCGGATACCTTCTTTATCTCGGGCAGTAGATCTGTGAGCGACATTTTCTAGATAATTTACAGATATTAAAAATACATTTAATTCTGGTAATTATCAAATAAGAAAATGTCGAAGCGCGAAAGAATTTTGAATTTCACTTCAATTCTGGACCGACAGATCCGTAAGACCAAGGTGCCTTGAACGGTGCCGGAGGTGCGAGAGGAGGGAGGAGGTCCGGGGTGAAAACCTTCGTCAGCTCAATTCCGGCATCCCGGATTTGTTCTCCCGCTTCGGGAATTAGATTGCTGTAGCTCGTCAGTCGAGTTTCATAACCACCGCCGTGCTCGCCGAATGCCGCCCGTGTTGGGACATATCCCACACAGCCGTTCGCGAGACTGACGGGCCAAGTAAAGGTAAACGGACTGGCCTTTTTTTGCTGAAGACCGAATTCGCAGAAGTATTCCGCCGGGCTCGTGACAAACACGGCTGGTCCCACCTGAATGGCCTGCACCTCTGCATCCACCACCGGCGTTTGGTCGATGAGTGCCTGGAGCATGACGATTTCCTTTGCCCAGATCCAGTCCGTCAGTTTCGCTGCCTCGGTCGGTTTTTCGCGCACCACCTCAAGACATTGCTTCACTCGCTCGGGTGCGGGTTGCCGACGGGGAATTGGGAGATGTTTTGTGGAGAATGCAATCTTGGCGTCGGAAACGGCCTTTGTCCTGAGGTCCACGAGGACTTTGACCGCCTCGGCCCCGACGCGTCCACCGAGGAGCAAGGCAGCATCTTCGCCCGGCTTGCGACCGTCCGCAGAGGCGTTGTCCACCTGCGTGACATCTCCGCTCGCTCCATTGAGGAAAACTACGACCGTGTCAGGCCCCAAGGAACCACGCACGACCTTTTCGAGAGCCCAGGGATAGTTCGCAGAGATCCCCACCGGGCTGGTCGTGGCGTGACAGGCAAAATTGACCACACAACCGAGGAGTTTCCCTTCCTCATCCCAAGCACCAATGACCCCGACTTCCGGGTCGATTGGCCCCGCAGGCTCGACCATGTCGGGGTTTCCGTAGCCGGGATGGGTGTAGGTGAGCCCGTTCTTCATGCGCCAGCGACGGTTGAAGGAAACGCTATCCTCGTTCCCCCGCCCGAAACCGAGGCGCAATTCCTTCCGCTTCGAAAATGCCTCACTCACCGCCTCGGTGATTCCATTGATGACCATCTCAAGATATTTTGGATCAGCCGCCGAGCTTTCCTCGTAGGCAAGTTCTTTGACAAGAGCATCAGCATGATCGTATTCCCCCGGCAGAACCATCCCGGTCGGACCCGACGAATGGGAATGGGATGCCCCGATCAACACCGCCTCGGGTTTGATCCCCGTTTTTTCAAAAATCCGCCGACGTGCCTCAGCCACTTGAGGCTCCCGAACAAAGAGCGCATCGACACCCACCAGAGCCACAACATCACTCCCACCATCAAAGACCACCGCCCGCACTTTACAAGGATCGTGAAACACCTGGTGAAATCCTTTCCCATAACCGCCCGGCCGTTCCATGCCGATTTCCGGGGAGATATCCCGCTCTGCGAACCCCGTTTTTACCGCGGCAGGAGCTGACCAGAGGGGGTTGAGTCCGACACCGAAGAGGGTTAGGAGCAGGATTCCGGTGGAGAAGAGCGCGTTTCCTTGATTCATACCGTCTTTCTAACAGGCTCCCAGCGACATGAAAAGTACTTCGTTTGGCGTATCGGCGTCCTGTCGCATCCTCGAAAAGGGCTTTTCTGAAGCGCACTTTCATGATTCAATGGAATGTTCAACCCTCTCTATGAAACACACCCTTCTCTGTGGCCTCTTCGCTATTTTCACTCTCGCCCACTCCGCAGACGATCCCGGCCTACATTTTGTGGGAAAGGAAGGACCTGGGAAGGGGAAAAAAATCGTCCTGCTCTCGGGAGACGAGGAGTATCGATCGGAGGAATCCCTCCCGATGCTGGCGAAGATCCTCAGTGAAACTCACGGATTCGACACCACGGTTCTTTTTTCGATCGATCCAGAGAAAGGCTACATCGACCCGAATCAGCCCTCGAATACTCCAGGAATGGAAGCCCTGAACGATGCGGATCTCCTCATTCTTGCCGCCCGTTTCCGAGACCTTTCTCCGGAACAAACCGCTCCCTTAACGGCCTTTTTGAATGCCGGAAAACCTGTCATCGGTCTTCGCACTTCCACACACGCCTTCAACGGAAAAATGGAAGCCAATGGATGGACCTACGGCGACTGGCAGAAAGGCGGTTTCGGGATGAAAATTTTCGGGGAAACTTGGGTAGCCCACCATGGTTCTCACAAAAAGGAGGGTGCCCGCGGTGTCATCGAAGCGGCCAACGCGGATCACCCGATCCTAAACGGAGTAAAGGATGTTTTTGCCGCGTCCGACGTTTACACGGTAAAACACCTCACCGAGGACGCCACGATTCTCCTCCGTGGGGCGGTCACTGAATCGCTCGATCCCGCCTCTCCGCCGGTCGCGGGGGAAAAGAATGATCCTCTACAGGCACTCGCTTGGCTGCGGGAATACACGACTCCGAATGGCACCCGCAAAGGCGAGGCATTCTGCACCACTGCGGGCGCAGCGGTCGATCTCGTGAACGAAGACCTGAGACGCCTTCTTCTCAATGCGACCTATTTTCTCACCGGGCTAGAGGTTCCGGAAAAAGCGGATGTCACGTTCATCGATCCTTTTTACCCGAGCTTTTTCGGTTTTATTGAAGACAAAACCTACTGGTCGCGACGAAATTTGAAACCGTCAGATTTCAGCCTCGGCAAATCCACTCCGGCAACGGACCCCGAAGGCAGCCCGGAGTGGCCTTTCCGCGAGACAGGACCGAAACAGTGACCTTCATCCCTTCCGATATTTCGCTGGAGTCGTTCCCAGGATCCGGCGGAACTGCCTCGTGAAAGCACTCTGATCACAGAAATGATATCGGTCGCTCAACGACACGATCGCTTCATCACTACGACGGAGAAGCGCCGCAGCAGCATGGATACGGGACCGTAGGACAAACTCCTGAGGACTCATTTTTACGTATTCGAGAAACTGTCGATGAAGCTGCCTGGCGGAGAGTCCACATCGCTTCGCGAGTTCCGGAATACGCCATTCTCCGGCCGGATTTTCGCTGATCAAATCGACGGCGCGAGCGGCCCCTGACACCCGGAGGGACGAAACGAGGGAGATCGAGCAGGGCCTCGTGATCCCGGCCACCCCCAACGCAGTTTTTCCTTCCATGATCGGATATTTGGAGGTCGAAAACCACTCCAGTCGCCCCGAATGATCAAAGAGCACTTCCGCATGATCGATGAGCGGCGCCCCAGTCTCCATGATGCGCCGGTCTCCGGCGAGGAGCCCGTCCGCGACGTGTGTCGGGTACCGATCAAAGTCAGTCGTGCCAACAATGTCGTCGAGGTGACGAAGTCCCAGCCGAAGCAAGAGCGCCTCATTCACATGCACAAAACGACTCTCCTTATCTTTGATGAAAAAACAGACTCCCGGAAGATGTTCAAATAGAGACGCGAGGGTAATCGCAAGCGGAGAGGCACGAAGGTCGGAAGAGACGCCCAGTTTCATTGACATGTCCGATAGATACCAAAAAATGTCATCTCGTCACAAGACGATTCCGCATCCTTCCCCCATAGTGGAAAGATGAAGTTACCTCCCGTCCTTTTGACTGGCCTCGCCCTGCTTTCCTCGTTCTCCCTCTTCTGCGGAGCCGAGGAAAAGAAACCGAACATCCTCTACATCATGTCCGATGACCACGCCGCCCACGCCATCGGTGCCTACGGTGGAAGGTTGCAGGCGCTGAACCCGACGCCGACGATAGATCGACTCGCAAAAGAAGGAATGCTCTTCAAAAACGCCTTCTCGACGAACTCAATCTGCTCCCCGAGCCGGGCCTGCATCATCACCGGGCAGTATGCACACACCAATGGCGTTGTCGATCTGATGGGAGGAATCGAGGGGGACAGGCAATATCTCGCCATCGAAATGCGAAAAGCCGGCTATGAAACCGGCATGGTCGGAAAATGGCATCTGAAGGAGGAGCCTTCGGCCTTTGATTTTTACACCGTCCTACCGGGCCAAGGGGACTACCACAATCCGACCTTTCTCGTAAGAGGGGAAAAGGGATGGGAAAAGGACACCATCAAATTTGACGGCTTCCATTCCTCGGACGCGATCACGGACATCACTCTGAAATGGCTCAAGGAAGGACGGAAAACGGACAAGCCCTTTTTTCTGATGCACCACTACAAAGCGCCGCACGACTACTTCGATCACGCTGCACGATACGACGATTACCTCGCCGATGTGGACATCCCCGAACCCGAAAACCTATGGCTGGAGAATCAGCCCAAGTTCGGTTCGCTCGCGACTCTGGGATACGACAGGGAGCTCGTCCCCCACATCGGGACCTCGATCGGCAACCGGAATCCCCGCCGCTCCTATGCCGGCGATCTCCCGACCCTGTTTCCGAAGGATTATCCGAAAGACTACGATCCCGCGAACTACAGCGAGACCGAGATCAAACGGATGACTTATAACGTTTACCTTAAAAACTATCTTCGCTGCGTAAAGGGGATCGATGACAATCTCGCCCGTCTTTTTGCCTACCTCGACGAGAGCGGGCAAATGGACAACACCGTGATCATTTACACCGGCGATCAGGGGTTCATGCTCGGCGAACACGACTACCAGGACAAACGCTGGATGTATGAGGAATCCATGCGCATGCCTTTTTTGATCCGATATCCCACGATGATCGAGGCTGGCTCGACGACGGACGCCATCGTCGAGAACGTAGACTACGCCGCTACCATGCTCGATTTTGCCGGAGCCAAGGCCCCCGAGCAGATGCAGGGCCGCAGTTTCAAATCCATCTGCGACACCGGCACCGAGCCGGAAGGCTGGAAGCAGGAAGCATACTATCGCTACTGGATGCACATGGCCCACCACGACAATCCTGGTCACCTCGGCATCCGCACGAAGACCCACAAGCTGATCTACTACTATGGGTGCAACTACGAGGGAGGCTACCGGACCCCACCCGGCTGGGAGCTCTACGATCTGAAAAACGACCCTTCGGAGAACGTTAATCTCTACGATGACCCCGCCCACGCAAAACTCGTCGTGGAGTTGAAAGAACGCCTCGCTCGCCTCCGCAAAAAAGTCGGCGACACCGGGGAGAATTTCCCCGAAGTGGAAAAAGTGGTGCAGGAGTTCTGGGACTACGACGGCGCAGACCGTGCCAAAGCGATCGAAATCTCCGCCGACTACCGGCAGCGCCGCGAGCAGGAGCTCGTCGCAGCAGCCGCAAAACAGAAAGCAAAGAGCGAGGCCAAAGGGAAACCGAAAGCGAAAGCGAAGTAGCCTTCCTCCTGAGGATCTCAGTCGTCGTGAACATGAGCCTGCCACTCGGGATGGGCGAGGATGACACTCAGGATGTCATGAGTCACTTTTACGGGAGCCTGATTGGCATTGATATTCGACCGGCGATCCGAGTAGTGCTCGATGAGATCTCTCGTTGATTCCTCATAGGTCCGGATGCGTCGCTGGATCACTTCTTCGCTGCCGTCATCGAGACGCCCCTCCTTGAGAGCGCGCTTTCGAATCCGCGTGATGAGCTCTTCCCGGTTCGGACAGGAGAGATGGAACAACTGGAGAACCTCAATAGATTGCTCAAGGAGGAGAGCCTGCTCTACACTGCGAGGGATCCCATCGAGGATGAGGATATCAATGTCGGGTTTGAACATGTGCAAATTCGCGCGAGCGTCGATTTGCACTTTAAAATACCGGATCGTGAGCTCATCCGGCACGAGATCTCCTCTCCGCGAATAGGAAATGAACTCCTGCCCGATCGAAGTCCTCGTATCCATCGAGCGAAAGGCGTCTCCCATCGAAAAATGATAAAGCCGAGGAATGGATCCGAGGATCTCGCCTTGCGTGCCCTTCCCGCACCCCGGTGCACCTAGGAAAATGAAGGCTTTGTACTTTTCAGGGAGTTCTCCGTTCATGGTATTTCTTGCGATGAATTCGACTATCGAATTGATGATTACGGGCTACCGTAGCCAGAAGTCAATACTAAGTCATGCTTTTCAGTCCTTTCCTGGCCACTCGCTACCTGAAGCCAAAACGCACCTTTGTGTCGCTCATCACGGTGATTTCCATTCTCGGAGTGACTCTCGGGGTCTGGGCGATGATCGTGGTGATCGCGGTTTTTACCGGTTACGGGGAAAGAATCAAGGACAGTATTCTCGGTTTTGAGCCACATCTTGTCGTGGAATCCGGAGGGATCATCAAGGACTGGCCCGCTCTCGTCGATCAGTTGAGCACGGTGGAGGGAATCACCACGATCACCCCAACCGTTGTTGGTCAGGTGATTATGGACTTTGATGGCCGCCGCAGCGCCCCGATGGTCCGCGGCATTCTCCCACCGGAAGGCGCCGAACTGGAGCGAATGCGCTCCAAGCTGGCAAAGACGCCGAATCCCGATTTCCCCAACGATCCGAAAAAGGCGCTCTCTCGTGGCGATTTTTTGATCAACGACCCATACTCCGCCGTGATCGGTGATGGTATGGCCGAAGGACTCGGAATCGAAGTCGGGGACAAACTCCTGCTCTATTCGCCCAGGGACATGGAATCTGCCATGAAATCGCTCGACGAAGTCGAAAAAACCGAGGATTCCGGAGAACGAAAAAAGAAGGCGGAAGCATTTCGCGAGATCACCGCCCCTCAGGAGGTGACGGTGACAGGGATTTTTAATTCCGGTCACTACGATTTTGACAATTCCATCCTATTTGTGAATCTGGAAACGGCGCAGATTCTCTACAATTTTGACTTGGACGAATGCCACAAGATCGCCCTGCGTATCGAAGACGGCTTCAAGGCCAACCAGTACCAGGACAAATTCCACGCCATCCTCCCCCAACAATACCGGGCCCTCACTTGGGCACAAATGTACCAGGGAATCTTTGATGCGATTGCGGCAGAACGTCAGGCGATGTATCTCATCCTCTTCATCATCATGATCGTGGGCGGCTTCGGGATCATGAACACGATGATTACCGTCACCTATCAGAAACGCTCCGAAATTGGCCTCCTCAAAGCACTCGGTGCCTTCGAGGGACAAATCGCTTGGGTTTTTCTGTTTCAGGGAATTCTGGTTGGAATTCTTGGCATCGGAATTGGCCTTCTCTTTTCGGAAATCACACTCTACTTTCGGAATGATATTTCCTCCTGGATCGGTCGTTGTTTCGGAGTCGATATCTTCAATGCCGAGATCTACAAAGTGGACGGAGGTCTCCCGGCCCAGCAGACCCCGCGGGATCTCATTATCATCTCGATCAGCGCGTTTTTTGCCTGTGCTGTCGCCGCCCTCATCCCCGCGCTCATTGCAGCGTTTCAACAGCCCGCGAAAGCGCTCCGCAGCGAATAGAACCGGCGTTCCTGCGTTCTTCCCCCAAGCCTCACCTCCTTATGGACTTTTATCTTTCTATCAACGGCGAAAAGCAGGGGCCTTTCTCCATTTTTAAAGTCGGCGATCTCTTCGATAGCGGCACGATCAACGGCGATACCCTCGCTTGGCACAGGGATCTCGACGGGTGGGAACCCATCTCCCAGGTAGCCTCACTCGAGATTCTCACCGAACGGCATGGTTCGACCAGCAAACCGCCTCCGATCGTGGAGAATGCGGGAACGATGGCGCTTCCCCTGGACATCAAAGAGGCGCCGCTTCCGGAGATCACGGTGATTGGTCCTCGCCCCCTAGCCCGGCCCTTTGTCCGCTTCTGGGCGAGGATGTTCGACTACACTGCGGTTTCTGTCCTGGTCTTCCAATTTTCCGATTTCACCATTCCGCAACCGGCTCCGAATGAGCTCGTAAGCGACTTTTTCAACCGCTATTTGGCGGAAATGCAGGGGCCTGAGGCGATGCTCATGGCGAGGACACTCTTTTTTTCGTTCCTAGGCTGGCATCTCGTTGAAACGGTTCTAATTCACCTCTTCGGGACGACTCCGGGCAAAGCACTTTTTGGTTTGAAGGTCCGATCTCTGACAGGAGGGCCCCTTTCAATGCTCACCTCGCTGGGGCGGTCCTTCTACGTATATGTGATGGGAGTCGGGTTTTTACAGTTTCCATTTATTCTTATTGGTATGGTTTTCAGTTATTTTCGTATTCAGGCAACTGGCGAAAGTTTCTGGGACCAGCATCTGAAAATAAAAGTTGAAACCTCACCCTTGGGTGTTGTTAGGATAGCGTTTGCAGTCTTCGCTTTCGTTGCTCTGCTTATGCTCCAATCAATCAAATTTTCATGAGTCGGAATTGTTCCCTAGTTCTCCATGCACATGTCCCCTGGGTGAGGCATCCGGAGGTTTCGCACTGTCTCGAAGAAGATTGGCTTCACAGTGCCATCGTCGAGACCCATTTGCCCTTGCTCGAAATGCTCTACCGCTTGCGCAGCGAAGAGGTTCCGTTCAAGCTGACGATGAACCTTTCCCCGACCCTCCTCGCCATGTTTCGGGACAGGCTCCTGAAGCGACGCACCATTGCCTACCTCGACCGCACTCTGCGTCTTTGTCGCGAGGAAGTGGAACGCGGAGACATCTCTGGATTCCGCGCGCTCGCCGAAGGCTACGAGGACAAACTGCATCGACTCAGAACTCTCTTTGTGGACGAATGGCAAGGTGATCTCATCAAGGCCTATGCTGACCTGCGGGACAGTGGCCATATCGAACTAACTGCCAGCGCGGCGACACACGGGCTCCTCCCGCTCCTCATGCGGGTACCAGAGTCTGTCCAGGCGCAAGTGAGAGCAGGGATCCGCCAGTATGTGCAGTGCTTCGGTCGTATGCCGAGGGGTTTCTGGCTTCCAGAATGCGCCTACGCTCCGGCCCTGAGTCAGATCTTGAAACAAGAGGGCATTGACTGGACTGTCGTCGAAGAACACGGTCTCACCACGGCACCCCAGGCGAGTGAACACTTCCCCTTCGTGCCTGGTGTCAGCGCTGACGATCTCATTGTTTTCGGTCGGGATCAGGCGAGTAGCAGCGAGATCTGGAATGCGGATGAGGGGTTCCCTGGAGATGATCGATACCGCGACTTCATGCGGGACATTGGTCTGGAGGCTCCGATCGAATATCTCCGTGATTATCTTGGGGAAACGGAACAGCGCCAGTTCACGGGGCTAAAATTCTATCGTTCTTCCCGCAACGAGAATGAAAGCGATCTTTACGATCCCGAACTCGCGAGTCGGGCGGTGGAAGAACACTCGATTCGTTTTGTCAGCAGTCGCGGCGCACAACTCGCGGGACTCGAAGGCGAAGGGGTGGAAAACCCGGTTGTTGTCTGCGCCTTTGATGCGGATCTCTTTGGCCACTGGTGGTACGAAGGGACCGAGTTTCTTGAGAAAATCTTTCGTAAGGCAGCAAAACGCTCCGATTTTTCGTTCGTTACTCCCGGCGCTTACCTTGTCGCGAATAAGGCGAGTGAATTCCCCAATGCCGCCCCGGTGTCCTCCTCCTGGGGTGAAGGAGGATACTTCGAGACTTGGACGAGCAGCGAAAATAACTGGGTCTATCTCGAAATGCAAAAACGCGCCGAACAATTGGCTCGATTTGTCAAAATCTTCGAGATCAATCGCATCGATCTGCTGCCGGAAACTATCGCCTATCGGGAGCGATGTATCCAGTTGATGACAAAAGAGTTACTCCTTGCCCAATCCAGTGATTGGGGATTTTTAATGCAAAATGAACCCTCCCGAGAATATGCCGAAAAGCGGACGAGGGAGCATTTTGAGCATTTTGATGAAGTCTGGAATGTCACCCTTCAGGGGAGTGACCCTGAGTTCCTCGAAAAAATCGAACAGCCCAACCCGGTTTTTTCGGATCTTCCGTGGAACATGTACGAACCCTACGTCTGATTCGTTCCAGATATGGCGGAAAATTTCGTATATTTTGACCTGGAGACGATGCGCTCCGCAAATGATGTTGGCGGTTGGGATCGCAAAGCGGATATGGGGATGTCCGTCGGCGTGACCTTCAGTACAGCCGAAAATCGGTACCGGATCTATGACGAGCGAAACGTGCAAGAACTCATCGACGAGCTCTGCTCGGCCGACTTGGTCATCGGATTCAACCACATCTCTTTTGACTACGAAGTGCTCATGGGATACACCATCCTGGACCTCAAGGAACAGACCCGGAACCTCGATCTGATGCTCGACCTCGAGAGCGAGCTGCAGCATCGCCCGAAACTCGACGCGATCGCCAGCCAGACTCTCGGCGAAAGTAAGACTGCCGTGGGAACCGATGCGATCAAATGGTGGCAGGAGGGTCGCATCATGGACATCGCCGAGTACTGTTGCTTCGATGTGAAAGTGACCAAAATGGTTCACGAGTACGGCGCAAAACACGGGCTCGTGAAATACAAAAATCGCTTCAACCAGTATCTCGACGTTCCGGTGCAGTGGCGACTGCCCGAGTGAGTGAGCGAGACTCTACTTTGCCCACACCGGTAGAACGGTCGAATCGACGTCAAAGACCGGTCCACCAAGGAGCAGGAAAAGGGCAGTCACGACGACAATCCCGATCAGATTGAGAAGTAGGCCCGCTTTTACCATCTGTCCGATGCGTACCCGCCCGCTCGCAAAAATGATCGCGTTCGGAGGAGTCGCCACCGGCATCATAAACGCACACGAAGCAGAGAGAGTCGCCGGGATCATCAGGAGGAGAGGATGAATTCCCGTTGCGGTGGAGATCGAAGCGAGAAGGGGGAGCACCATCTCGGTCGTCGCCGTATTGGAAGTGAATTCTGTCAAAAACGTAAGAATGCCGCAAACAGAAGCGACGAGGACCGGCACCGGCGCACCCTCCAGTCCGGTAAACTGCGTGCCGACCCAGGCCGAGAGTCCTGAACTCTGGAAACCTTTGGCAATCGCAAACCCCCCGCCGAAGAGCAGCACAATGTGCCAGGGAATCTTTGCAAATACGGAGGAGTCCAGAATCATCCCAATTTTTTGCCCGGAATCATCCCGTCTTTTCACCGGGAGGATAAACAAAAGAAGGGCCATCGCAATTGCGACGGTGCCGTCATCAAAAAACGATCCGAAAGGAAAAAAGTGAGACCAACCAGGTATCCGGATCGATGCGATCTCGAGGTCCGCCCGAAAGATCCAGAGCAGTGCGGTGCCAGCAAAAATAGCGAGCACCCATTTTTCTTCGCGACTCATCGGGCCAAGCTGCCGATACTGGTCCTCCACGATCTCAGGATCGAGCCGCAAATCGCGGGGAAAACGGAAACAGACGCGAGTGAGGACAAGCCAGGTCGCGATCAGGAGAACCACCGCGAGAGGAACCCCGAGGAGCATCCAGCGAGCGAAGGAAATCTGGTATCCGGCAGCAGCAGCCTCCGGGAAGCTCAGGTCAAAAAGCCTCACCAGAGCAATGTTCGGCGGGGTTCCCACGAGCGTCGCCATTCCCCCGATACTGGCGGAGTAGGCGATCCCGAGGAGCAGGGCGACCGAAAGATTTGACGTTTTTTCGACACCAAAAACGGTCTCCGTCTGTTTGATGATCGCCATTCCGATCGCCAGCATCATGATCGCGGTTGCCGTATTCGAAATCCACGCGGAGAGGAAAGCAGTGGCAAGAATGAACCCGAGGACGAGCCGGGAGGGATCCGAACCGATCACACGGATGATCCGCAGGGCGATCCTCCGATGCAGATTCCATCGTTCCATCGCCAGGGCAATGAGGAAACCTCCCAGATAGAGGAAGATCACGTAATTCATGTAGATCGGCGCGACTTTGTCACCGTCCATGATTCCCGCGAGGGGGAAAAGGACAATCGGTAGAAGAGAAGTCGCCGCGAGAGGAACCGCATCGGAGACCCACCAGATCGCCATGAGCGCGGCGATCGCAGCCATGCGCTCATCCAGCGGAGTCGTCGGATCGAGGACGAGAAAATAGGGAATCACGAAGTAGGCTAGCAAACCCAGCCAGAACCCGATTCTCTTTCCGAAGGTCGGACTCGACGACGACTCGATTCCCTCACTCATGCCGGTTGTTGCTGCGAGATGCAGTGAATCGCCCCGCCTTCGCGAACGATGTCGATCGCATTGATCGGAACGATCTCCCGCCCGGGAAACAACTCACCCAGGAGTCCCACCGCAGCAGTGTCCCGCTTCTTCTGTCCGAATACCGGGACAAGAACCGCATCGTTCAAGATCAGGAAATTCACGTAGCTGGCAGGCAGGACGGGGAGCCTCCAGTCCTGAGCGAGGCAGGCGTCGGGAAGGTCAACATCAATGATCTCCGGTCTCGATCCATCGGGAAGACGAAAATCACCAAGTCGATCGCGATTTTCCTGCAAAACCCGATGGTTTGCATTTCGACCGTCCTTTTCTCGCGAGATGACAATGGTGCGGTCATTCACAAAACGGGCGATGTCGTCGATGTGGCCGTCAGTGTCGTCACCCTCAATCCCCGAGCGTAGCCAAAAAATCTCGCTCATGCCGAGGAATGATTTGATGCGGTCCTCGATCTCCTCCCGGGAGAGATCCGGGTTGCGGTTCGGATTGAGGAGGACAGCCTCCGTCGTGAGGATCTGCCCGAGACTGTTTTGTTCGATGGAACCGCCTTCGAGGATCATGCCGCCATCGAAGCGCTCCATCCCGAGAGTGTTCGCAATGTAGACGGGAATCTCGTTGTCCTGCTCATAGGGGCCGAACTTGTCGCCCCAGCCATTGAAACCCCAGTTCGTCACCGCCAATTTCCCGGTCTCCCGCTGTTTTACAAACAACGGTCCATGGTCGCGACACCAGACATCGTCATTCGGGTGAGGATACAGTTCGACACGCTCCATTGATGCCCTCGCCTCGGAAATTTGACGCCGGATCGTCTCATGCCGCGAACGGGGAGCATTGATGCGCACGATCTCGTATCGACTGATCGCTCCCGCGATTTCTGCGAAAACGGATTCCACCTTTTCGAGAGTTTCCGGAAAACAATCCGGGTGTCCCGATGGCCAGGACAGCCAAATCGCTTCCTGAAGTTCCCACTCTGCGGGCATTCGGTAGGGGGAGAGGGAGGGCGGGGACATGGGGGTGGGTACGCTCAAAGTTCAAAGTTCAAAGTTCAAAGTTCAAAGTTCAAAGTTCAAAGTTCAAAGTTCAAAGTTCAAAGTTCAAAGTTCAAAGTTCAAAGTTCATCTATTCCCTGAATCCCTGAAAGCCTTCCTCAATCAATCCATCGTTTTGTGATGGCATCGTAGCTGTCGATTCTTCGGTCTCGGAAGAAGGGCCAGATGTTGCGGAATTCCTCCAGTTTTTCAAGGTCGCACTCGACCGTCAACGCGGTTTCCTCCTCCACGGGAGCGCGGGCGATGACTTCCCCATAGGGGTTCGAAACAAACGACTGCCCCCAGAACAGCGTGTCACCTTCCCGGCCCACCCGGTTGGAAGCGGCTACGTAACAACCATTCGCCACTCCATGCCCTCGCTGCACCGTTTCCCACGCATTGTGCTGGGCGGGTCCCAAGGTGTTACGCTCTTCCTCGAGCCAGCCGATCGCAGTGGGGTAAAAGAGCACATTGGCCCCCTGCATCGCGGTGAGTCGGGCGGCTTCGGGATACCACTGATCCCAACAAATGAGAACTCCGATCTTCCCAAACGCAGTCTCCCAGATCCGGTATCCGAGATCTCCGGGAGTAAAATAGAACTTTTCATGGAACCCCGGATCCTCGGGAATATGCATCTTGCGATATTTCCCGAGGTAGGTTCCATCCACATCGAGAACTGCGGCGGTGTTGTGATACAGTCCTGTGGCCCGCTTTTCAAAGAGAGGCAGGACGATGACCACCCCGAGTTCCTTCGCGAGATCGGCGAATCTTGCAGTTGTGTTGCCCGGAATCGCTTCCGCGTAACGGAACATTTCCGGATCCTCACTCCGACAGAAATAGAGAGTGGAAACCATTTCCTGCAAACAAACGATCTGTGCTCCCTGCGCCGCCGCAACGCGAGTGAGACGCTCCGCACTATCGAGATTCGTGGCGGGATCACTTGCTGCAGCAAACTGGGTCAGACCGATCGAAAGAGATTTCATACGGGGAATTATGTGACGGTGTTCCGAACTTTGCGCAAGAAAAACTGCGATTTCCCCGCATTTCTCTAGGCAGAGTCCGTTCAAACGATTTTATTCTCACCTTCTCGTCTGATTGCCGCTACGATGGATCTTATCATGATTAGTCATCCCTCCGAACTTACCCCCGCTACGAATTGGGCCGAAACCGTCTGGGCGCAGACGCCCGAGGAATCACTCATCGATCATCATACGAAGGCAAGAATATGTGTCGCGACGATCCTGCCTTTCCGTGATGGCCAACCAGATTGGGCAGGGTTCGAAAACAGTGTACGCTGGATGCTGACCTGCGCCGAAGCCGCCGAGGTGGAGATTGTCTTCGTGCTAAACGCAGACACGGGGTACATTTTTCATCTCAGTGAAGCACTCTATGCGGAAGTGATCCGGCGATTCCGCGCAAGCTTTCCCGAACCAAAAATCATCTGCGGCACGACCGCAGTGGGCGCTCACGGCGAGGTGTTCCGAGCGGATTGGTATCGGCCACACCTCGAGATCGCACAAAGTTTCGACAACATCGAAGTGATGATCATGACCTCACGACTGCTGAACGAACTCGGCGACGAAAAACGTCGCGACGCCTATTTCGAAATTGCGGAAATGATCACGGTTCCGGCAATCGTCCATGCCCTCGAACCTGCCTTTGTTCCTTGGGCTTCCCCCTACCGTCCTTGGCTGCTACACGAATTGGCGCAACATCCGAAATTTGTCGGGGGGAAAATCTCCACCCTCGATGAACCCCATTTCCTCTACTGGGCATCAATGTGTCGCTCTCTCCAGCTCGACTTTGCCCCCCACAGCGGAGACGACTTCGGTATCGCCTCGGCAATCAAAATGGGATTGCCACTACTCATCGGAGCCGGGGTCTCAGCCTGCCCGCTCATATGCATGGCAAAAAAACTCTGGCAAAGCGAGCCCCTCGACACCCGAGTCTACAAACTCTTTGAAGCCTTCCAATCACTCGAAGATGCCGTCTTCCGGCTCGATCTGAAGGGCAGTGCGGCCGCCTACAAGCACAGCACGGCGCATGTCCTGAAGCACCTCGGGATCATCGATTCAACGGAGATCCATCCCGACTGCCTCGACCGCCGCCCGGATGACGAAGCCGACCGCATGAGAGAAGCTCTCGTGCGCCCTCTCCGCATCGCCGAACGGCTGGGGATCGAAAATTTCAAACTTCTACCGTAGCTCGGGCTTCCAGCCCGTGCATCGTGGCAAACCGATCCCATGCACAACCTCTCGCCGTACGAATCACCGCCGCACGGGCAGGATTCCCGTGCTACTTCTCTATGAGCTCGCCCTCTGATTTTTCCAAACTCTGCATCCACACGATCACCACCAAACCGTGGTCAATCGAGGAAGCGATGGACAAGTATGCCGCCGCCGGAGTTGCCGGGATCACCGTGTGGCGTCAATCACTTGCCGACCGGAAGATTGAAAGAATCGGTGACCAGCTCCGCGAGAGGAATCTCGAGATCACCTCCCTCTGCCGCGGCGGATTTTTCCCTGCAAAAACAGCCAAGGGACTCTCCGAGGCAATCGCGGAAAACCGTCTCGCGATCCGCGAAGCGGCGGCACTGGGAGCCCCCATGATTGTTCTCGTCTGTGGTGCCGTTCCGGGACAGTCCCTTTCTGAATCCCGAAAGCAAATTGCCGATGGCATCGCCGCGATCTTGCCTCTCGCAGAGGAACACGGCATCCGCCTTGCGGTTGAACCACTCCATCCCATGTATGCCGACGATCGCAGTGCGATTAACACCCTAGCTTCGGCGAACGCACTCTGTGATCTGCTCGACCATCCCCTCGTCGGTATTGCTGCCGACGTGTATCACCTCTGGTGGGATCCCAATCTGGCGGAACAAATCCGAATCACGGGAAGAAAAAACCGTCTTTTCGCCTTCCATCTCTGCGACTGGATGACTCCGACCACTGATCTCCTCAATGATAGGGGGCTCATGGGCGAAGGTTGCATCGACCTTCGCGGTATCCGTGCCATGGTCGAGGCAGCCGGGTTTACCGGCTTCAACGAAATAGAAATCTTCTCCAATCGCTGGTGGGCGGAAGATCAGGATCAATTTCTCGACCGTATCCAGGAGGCCTATCTGCACTATTGTTAGAATAGCGGCCCTGCATCCGTTTGATCTCCAATACTTTACACCAAATCTCAATCGCCCCGTATTTACAGGCTGGAGAAATGCGTGCTCTTATACCGATGGACTGAGCGAACGGAGAAGTATGGCAAAGGATCCATGCCAGTAGATTATTTCCAAACGACGGCAAGCCCCCCGTGCCCATCCATTCAAAAAGGATCGATCAACCGAATTCTATTCCAATGGTCTCGCCTCACTGGCCCGGAGCCGGGGTTGAGGCCGGAGCAACTGGAGCTGGCGTTGAGACTGGAGCTGGCATTGAGGCCGGAGCCGACAGTGGCAGGTTGGAGATCACTTTTGCTTTTGCTTTCGGTTTGCCCTCATCGAGCACGACATCTGCGGAGTTGCTCGGTCCGACTGGTTTGACTGCTTTCAGGTATTTGAAAAGGTCGCTATCGGTGGATAGAACGACAGTACCACCGCTGAGAGTAGATTGGTAAAGTTCCATGGTCCGAATAAACTCATAAAAATCAGAGGCTTCCGGGGAAATGTTAAAAGCATTGGAGTAGATCTCGGTCGCGAGTGCGTCCGCTTCCCCTTTCGTCGTTTCGACTACCTTGTAGGCTTCCGACTCGATCCGGCGGAGTTCTTTTTCCATATCACCAAGGATCTTTGCGGCCTCCCCGGCCCCTTCAGATCGGAACCGTTCTGCGATCTGGTTGCGCTCGGAGACCATTCGCTCGTAGATGCGCTCCTGCACACCCTCGTTGTAATTGATCCGTTTGAACCGGATGTCGAGTAACTCGATCCCGAATTCGCTCAGCTTTGTTTTTGCAGTGTCGTAGATCTCTTTTTCGAGCAAGACGCGCCCTTTTTTGATCGGAATGAGTTTTCCAATGGTGCCAGTCTTGTCTGCTTCGGCGAGATCCTTATCGACCTGTACGTTGCGCTCTTTGGTAGTGCGAATGATCTCAATCAGTTCGTGTTTGGCGACGGTGTTCCGTGTCTCGGATCCGAGAATGTCATCGAGTCTCGATTGCGCACTGATTTCGTCCCGAAGTTTTTCGAAATAGGTCATCGGGTCGACGATGGTCCAGCGGGCGTAGGTATCTACAATGATGTAGGTCTTGTCCTTTGTCGGCATCTCCGTGGTGCGTCCGTCCCACTCAAGGATGCGTTTATCAAAGTAATTCACCTTTTGAATGGAAGGGATCTTGAACTTGAGTCCCGGTTTCGTGATGGGCTCTCGGACGAGTTTGCCGAATTGAGTCACGATGACTTGTTCCCCCTCCTTAACGGTAAAAAAGGCTCCCGTCGCAACGAGAAGAAGAAGAACGAGGGCGAGGGCTGCCAAGCAGCCGAATCCTGATTTTTTCATGGGAAAACTGGGGGATGGGAACGGGGATTACCGGGGCGCGGGAGCGAGAACCGGAACGGGGGCGGACTGTGCGCCCTGGGTGAGTGGGAGAAAGGGAAGGACCTGATTCGCTCCTTCATCGAGAATAACCAATCCCCCGAGGCGGGGAATAACCTCTTCCATCGTCTCCAAATAAATGCGGCGCCGGGTCACGTCAGACGCTTTCTGGTATTCCGTGAAGAGTGCAGTGAAGCGGGCCGCATCGCCCTCTGCTTCATTGACTCTCTGGGTAGCGTACCCCTCCGCTTCGCTGATCAATTTTTCCGCCTCACCACTTGCTTTAGGAACAGAGCGATTGTATTCGCCATTGGCAATGTTGATGGCTTTTTCCTTCTCTTGTTGTGCGTTGTTGACCTCGTTGAAGGAGGACTGCACTGGAACCGGGGGATCGACATCCTTCAACTGCACTTGGTCAATCGTAATTCCGAGGCTATAGAGTTCCACGAGTTCCTTGAGTTTCTCGTTGCACTCGCTTTCAATTTCCTGGCGGCCGATCGTGATCACTTCATCGACGGTGCGGTCGCCGACGACCTGGCGCATCACAGATTCGCTGGCATGACGCAGGGTTGCCTCGGGATCACGAACCCGGAAGAGATATTTTTCCGGATCCGTTACGCGGTACTGAATCACCCAATCGACGAGAGCCGAGTTGAGGTCACCAGTAACCATGTTCCGCACGAGAGAGCTGTCCTCCGCAGGGGCCGCTTTCCGTAGATTCGTTCCCCCGGGTGTCGCAAAACCAAATTCCTGTTTCAACTGACGCGCGACAGGCACGGTCGTGACTTGATCGATTCCAAAAGGGAGTTTGAAATGAAGCCCTGGTGGAACCGTTTCTACGTGCTGTCCAAAGCGTAAAACGAGTCCCGCTTCTTCTACTGCGACAGTATAGAAGGCTCCATTCACCCCAATGAGGATGAGAAGGGCGACCACCACGCCAAGGATGGCCTTCCCTCCGAATGCCGGAGTTTTCAGCTCAATGACCTCATTTCCTACTTGAATGCGCATCGTCCACCTTAGAGGGGGTGACGGACGGATGCCAGTTACATTTCTCCCTCAATTTTGGAATCTCGGAACGAACGGTGAAAATTTCAGTTCTGGTCTTGCTCTTGGCGTGGAAAAACGACATCCTGTTTCTCGGCTCTCATCAAACGAGCCGGTGCAATCGTTCCCCTTCCGAAAAAGATGGGATCATCCGTAACAGTCAGCAAGACGGGTCGGGCTCTGTTCCGCAGTGCGGTTCGAGGGTTTTCGCTTGTGGAGTTGTTGGTCGTCATAACGATTCTCTCCGTTCTCATGGCAATGGCTCTTCCTGGTTTTGTCGCGCTCGGACCTTCCCGAAAGACGGCCATCCATGAGTTGGCTGGTTTTTTGGGGAACGCGAGATTCCGCGCCGTTTCAAGCCAGCGAGAAGTCTTTGTCGCATTTGCGGATGGGAGTTTTCCGGGGGAGGATGGACAATATCGTAGCTACGCAATTTATATGGAGGAGGAAGCGGGCTCTTCGAAAGACGAAAAGATTCCGCGCCCTCTGCGCCAGATCACTCCGTGGAGAACTCTTCCAAAAGGAGTTGTCTTTGGGATCGGGGCGCATTTTGAAGGCGAAGACGGCGAGTCTCTGCGGACGATCTTTGACGTGCCCTCCCGGCAGGAATTTTTGGTGAAAACCGGAACTGCGGGAGTCTTTGCCGTGCGACTGCCCTATCTTCGATTTGCCGCGAATGGAGGAATCCTCTCCCCGCCCTTTGTGGAATCCGACGCCCTACATGTGGCGATTGTCGAAGGAGGCGTCTCGGAACGAGGTTCGGGAGTTTCCTTGCGCGGGTCGCACGCGGGAGTCAACGGTCGGGGTGAGTTTGCAAACGGGGAATGTCTTCGCATCGCCTACTACACCGGACACGTCCGCATCATCACCGATTGAGGATGAACCCCCGGACGCGCCAGCACTGTTCCAGAACTGAGAAAGGATTCTCCCTCATTGAAGTATCCATTTCAATCGGCATCGTTGCTGCGGTTCTTCTCCCCACTTTGGCAATGCTCTCCGGCGGTGGTTCCATGCATACCAAGGCGAAGGATGGTGCTGAGGCGAGTCGCATTGCCTCGTCCCTGACAAATTCGCTGATGCGCCTGCCGGGTAGGGGTGGATTCGAACTGATTCCCGATCAGGATATGATCATCCCTCTGCCTCTGCCGAGCGGTGAGGAGGGAGCATCTTGCCTTCTGGCGTTCGATGAAACAGGGCGAATCCAACACGAAGTCGATCTCGCCACTTTCGAAAAGGGAGTTCCGTCGGGTAACGAATCGATATATCTCGCGAGGGTTCAATTCCGTGAATCGAAGACCGGCGCATCCTTTCTGAACCTGATGATCACGGTGGAGTATCCGGCGAGAGCTACCCAGCAAAACCGGGATCGAGAAATCTTCCAAACTCGGGTAGCAATGCCATGAAACAATCCGATCCGGTTTGGCACGGCGGGCGATTCCAGCGTACTGGAGGAACTACCGTGATCGAACTGATCGCGGTGATGGCGATCTTCTCGATCCTACTGGTAATGTTAGGCATCACCCTGGAGACTGCGATGGGAAAATTTCGGCAGGGTGCAGAAGTGACCGGGCATCAGGTCGGTGTCGAGGCAGCCCGATCCATTCTCGAAGCAGATCTTGTTTCCGTGTTCTCCCAACGACCAGCGACGGTCCCTCGCTTGCCGGATCGCGTCACAGAGCGGCAACGGGAGTTCTTCGAAAACAGGGTTTTTCTCCCGTTCGAAGTTACTCGGAAGAACGGTACAGGAGTATCGATCCCGGTTTCCATTCAAAATGCCGCACCGCATTTCGCTACCCTCGTTTTCCCCACGCGGAAGGGGCTCCCCGGCGAGAATACGACATCATTGAGCCCCGCGATCGTTGCCTATTACGTTGCGTATGCAAGGCATTCTCCCCTGGCCGGGAACGTCGGTGCAGGGATGAAGCTATTTCGCCATTTTCGAAGGGCCGGAGATCATACGGGAGATGCCTATGCCGCAGGCTATCTACTTTCGTGTTCGCTGAAAATGAATGATGCATGGGACGAGCGCAAAGAAGGGGAGTCCCGACCACTCCCTGAATTGAATCCGGCGACGATCCGCCAAGGGAATTTTGAAAACGCAGCGCAGCCATTTCTCTTTTCCAATCGAATAGCTAATTTGAAAGACCTTGCACCTGTTCAAGCAACGCATCCCTGGCCGGTGAACGCTCTCCGGGAGAGACTCACGAAAGTGCCCCCACAATTTCACCCCCCGCGTGGATCACCGGCGGAATGGGCGAATCCGGATAGCGATGTTCACGATTCCGTTTTCCCGGATGAGCCAGTCTGCGATCATGTCCTCCGATTTGTAGTGACTCCCTACCGACGCGTTATCGAGGAAAATGGAAGAGCGAAATTGATGGGAGCAGAGGAGATCAATCGATATCTCGGCCTCCAAGGAGGGGACGAGTGGCCGGTCCTCGTGCTTCCCGATTTTATCGAAGTGACGATCAGCACCGTCAGCGAAACGGTGGCAAAGAGTCTAACACAGTACGAAGACTGGATGATCGATTGGGAAAATGAGGATTCCGCCACCTGGTCTACGATTCGAAAACGCATTGAACGAGAGAAGCAAACGTTTCAATTCCGAGTCTCGCTGCCACGTCGATCCACATGAAAAACGGAACAAGAATTCATCACTCTGGTGCCGCACTGATCGTGACCTTGATTCTCGTCACCGCAATCGTCCTGGTTACGATTAGCTACTTTTCCATTTGCCGTCAGGAAATGGAGGTGAGTCAGTCAACGGTAGCGATCACTAGGGCCGACCTCGGATTGGAAGCAGCCTTTGCCGAGGCGGGAGGCCTACTCCAGAACGCAACCGCAAATGACCGGTATCTAGTGACGGCGGCTTTCGACGAGAGTGAAACGGGGCAGCGGGTTCGATATACCTTTCTCACCCTGCCAGGCTCGACCGAGGTTTCCCATCGAGCTCTCTTCAGCGGCGGAGGGACTCAAACGCAGGCCCTCCCGAACTTGGACACGATGGATACGACCACCCTCTTGGACAAGTCGGTGGCGGTTCCCGAGGTGAAGTTTGACCTTGGAATGGAGAGTCGCGAGATCCGTATCGCTTCCCTCACCCATCTCACCACAACGGGAAAACCAGAGTTGGAGGAGGCACGACCAAAAACGATCTATCAGGAAATCGAAGCAGTCGAGGGAACGCCCTATCAAACGCGCTATTGCTACTGGATCGAAGATCTGGAAGGATACCCGAATCTCGATGTCGTAGGAACTTGGAGTGATCGCTTTGGAGATTCGGTGAATGGTGTCACCCGTGATTTTCAACGCTACGGCTATTCGGAGCACGACTCCCGAGTCTCGGGAGCACTCGATCCGATGCGATTCCAACTGGAGGGTTCACCCGTGGTCTTCTTTCAGTTTCCTTCGGCCTTTCGCGGGCAAACGCTCGTGAATCAGGTAGCAACGGGACTCTCCCCTCGTGAGATCTGTCTGTTTCCGTGGTCGATTTCTGGTCTGCCGTCGAATCGCCATCCGTATTTTCGTGCCCCGGAATTGGCCTCCCTTCGGAATTTCCTCTCGGCTCCGAAGAGCCTCTCCGAACCTCCCGAGCAGCGTTTCTCGTCCGGTCTTTCGCCCTACTTGCGACGGCCTTTGATTCCCTATGGGCACGGATATCCCGACCAAGGAAAACCTCGTTTCAACCTCAATACTCTCGTGGCCAATCGCGATCTTCAGATCGCCGACATCGTTTCGCGGAATCTCCCCTTTTTCCGGAATCGTGCGGGAGGGTTTCCGGACGACGAGGACTACCTCGCCACGCTTGCCGCGAACGCGATCGATTATGCGGACGTGGATTCACTCCCGTCCCTTCCGTCGAATACCCTCAATGCGAAAGATCGCCGCTTTCGCGGGGTGGATTCCTACTGCCCGATAAACGAGTTCTTTTTGAAGTTCGAGTACGTCGGTTTCGAAGCGAAGAAATCTGGGTGGAATGTCCTTTTTGAGGCGACGCCCTATGTCGAGTTCTGGAACACGTCGAATCGCCCCGCGAAGATGTCGGACCTCCGACTCCGGTTCCAATTTCTGGAAACAATCCGTTTCAAAGCAAACGGAACGTGGCAGAAAATCGAAGAGACCCAGCGGACTTTGGACGGTGCTTTTCCACTCAGCGGTGGATTCAGTGCGACGGTGGCTCCCAATGAATATCAGGTACTCACGTTCGGAAAAATCCGTTGGACCGTTCCGGTCTCAGGCAGCAATGAATCGCCGATCGCGTTCCCGGTGGTGCAAGATATTCGTGGAGTCGCGAATGTATCGGTCCGAGCGCAATACGAACTGTATCTCGGAAAGGATCGCGTGGATCAATGCGGGCGCCCCGATCCCACCGATGATCCGAAAAAACCTGCCTACGGATTCTTCTTTTCTCGATATCTAACTGTAATCAGTCCGGGGGAATTCTATATGCAGCTCGCGACCCCGGGCATGGCCTCACAGGTGTTCGGGTTCAACGCACCGCGAGGTTCCTCTCTAGGCGACCCGTGGATGCACCACTATTCTCAGTCAACCGCAGCGGCGGCGGAATACCGATTGAAGGCCACGCCCGCCTCTCGGAACTATGATCACGGACACGTGGATGACTCACACCCTGACTGGATCGGGGATCAAACCCGTGTCCGGGACTGGCCGGATCGTGGATACGAGTCTGCTGTCGGCGTTGCTGTTCCTTCGTCCGATCAGGAGTTGCCCGATGCCTTCAATCATCCCGCAAACGAAGAGGAGGAAGCGTTCGCTCCGTGGCGGATCTCGAATCTGGCGCGTTACTTTTCGGTTACAGAGCTGGGGAATCTTCACGATCCCGCAATGTGGATCCCCGGTCCGGTCGAGACGCCCGATTTCAACCTCACAAAACCGAGCACCCATCGTTTTGACTTGCTGCGCAACACCTGGTTGGCATCGCTCCCTCTCCATGCAACTCCCGGAAAAATGTGGGGTGGTGGAAATACCTTGCGGATCGGGCGACCCGAACACGAACTTTTCGACCGACCGGGAATGAGGGCGAGTCAGTGGCTGGACCTCTTTCACGTAGGGATCAACGGCTCCAATCTCGGTCCGGAAGAGAAGGATACGGAACTGCTCTATCGACACTATGACCCACGGGATCACCAGCCTCCGGCAACTGCACTGGACCCTGTTCAGTCCCTGACACAACCCTATTCATTGGTGTATGAAAATGATCTGCATGCCCAAGGGAAGTTTGAACTGCTCTACGGGAAACTGAATTTGAACAGCGCCCCGACTTTGTTCGAGATCGAGGCGCTCCTTCGTGGACCTTCTGTCTTGTCGGACATCCGCCTAACAAAGGACTCCTTCGAAACGCCAGAATACGAACGGGAGGGGAAAACGGGAATTCTACGCGGTGCTTTGAAAGAAGAGGCGATTCCCCTCATTGCAGCAGGTCTCTCCTCTGCTCGTCCATTTTACAGCCCCTCTCATCTCGCCCGTGTCTTTTCGGGATTGCTGAAACGGCACGATGCGCTGCCCGATCATTTCAATGACGCCGAAGCGGAGGAACCGTTTGCGAGGTTATTCAATACGACTTCCCTTACAAGCCGCCATTTTCGCATCTATACCTATGCCGAAGTGTTCCATCGGGAAACGGGTTTCGTGGCGGCACGAGGACGACGTGTCTATGAAGTGTTTCTTCGTCCGATTCGCAACGAGCAAGGTGAGGTCACTGAGAGCCGTCTGGAAGTCATCACCTCGCGCGATCTCTAACCACTAGCCACATGAAGTATCTGCTGTGCCATCTCGTCCTTTTCTCCGGAATACCCGGGCTCTTTGCGCAAGAGGAAGAGGATTCTCCCCAAGCGGGTTTCTTGAACGTCGTAAATCTCATTACACTGAAATCTCCCACCTTCATTGAATTTGGTGGATTTTCGCTAAACGGAGGAGAAGCGATCGCTCCGGGAGAAAGCTCTGGAATTCTTGCGATCAAACCGAACACCTATGCGCTCATCATTTCGAACGAAGATGCGAAACCCAAAAAAGTCTCGGGTGACTTTCTCTTGGAAAACGGAAAGAGTGTCGCCATCATTTGCTACGATGAAGTCAAAGAATTCAAGGATGGTTCGAAGGAGACAAAACTTCGCTTCACCGTTCTCGTCGAGGCAGAGGAGACTTCCGGTCCGCGCCTCAGTCTCGTTTCGCTCCTGAAGGAACCACTGACC
>JAGPCC010000245.1 GCA_018058245.1 Verrucomicrobiales bacterium | reverse complement strand
GCGGTAGAGAGATTTGTCCCCACGAGGACGAAGATCCAGAAGGAAGCGAAGGACGAAAACAGGAAACCATTCGGCATCGGGAAAGGTCGCACCACTTTTGCGGATTTGTCTTGTAGCGTAGTCGGGTAGTTTTGGTATGTTTTGACCATTATAGCCGGACACCCCGTGATGAGTTTGTATGCCCCATTTTTTGAAAAGCAGCCCGCCGTGGGAGCGCTGATGGAGATTTTTGATTGTCTTCCAGGAGTCATTTTTTATGCAAAAGATCGGGAGAGCCGCTATATCGCTGCGAATCGTGCGATGCTGATGGCGAAAGAGATTCGGAATCCCGAAGACCTCCTTGGTCGAACGGATCGCGATTTTCACCCCGCTGCAATGGCTGACGCTTATATTGCGGAGGACAGACTGGTAATGGAAGGAGGGCAGTCCGTCGTCAATCAGATCTGGTTTGTCGTCGATCGTTCGGGACATCCGGGGTGGTTCAGTTCGAGCAAAGTGCCTTTGCGAGGGGAGGGCGGAGAAGTAGTCGGAATTGCCGGGATCCGGTATTCTATCGAGACGCCGGAGGACAGGGCAAAGCTCTTTCAAGGGCTCGCGCCAGTGGTGCGGTATCTGGAGGAAAATTATACGGGAGTCATCTCGATGAGTCTGATGGCGAACATGGCCGGAATGTCTTCCACCCACTTTAATCGGCAGTTTACCGCTCTCTTCGGGATGTCCCCGACGAGGTTTGTTCATTCGCTTCGTGTCGAAAAGGCGAGACAAATGCTTTCTGGCGCGGAGCTTTCGGTGGGGGAGATCGCCCTAGAAACGGGATACCATGACCAAAGTCACTTTACCCGGCATTTCCGGAATCTGACCGGAATCACCCCGGGGAAGTTTCGGGCTTTGTACTGGCGGAGTTGAGTCGTTTGTACCCTTACGGTCGGGAATAGGCTATTGTCTCAAAGGGAAATTCGGGAGATACTTATGGTAGGTCTCTCGACTTCCTTGTAGTCGAAGATTTTGACATGGGAACTCTCTCGCAATAATCGATGACAACGGCAACGAACTCGAAATGGCTTCTTTTGGTCTTGGGAACGACACTTTGCAGCGTTCTCTCCGCAGAGGATCGAGTCGATTTTAATCGGGAGATCAGGCCCCTCCTATCGAATCGGTGTTTTGCCTGTCACGGACCCGACGAACACGAACGCAAGGCGGATCTACGACTCGACACTCGCGAGGGTGCGTTGATGGATCTCGGTGGGTATGCGGCGATCACGCCTGGAATGGTGGAGAAGAGTGAGTTGTTTCACCGAATCACCTTGGAGGAAGGGAGCGACGATTTGATGCCTCCCGCCGGAAAAGGGGCTCATTTTACGACTGCGGAAGTGGCCGTGATCAAAAAATGGATTGAGCAGGAGGCGCGCTACGCAAATCATTGGTCGTATGAAAAACCGGTTCGGCCGGAGATCCCGAAAGGAAAACGATCCGACTGGCCGGAGAATGAGATCGATCATTTTGTCCTCGCCCGTCTCGAAAGCGAGGGTTTGGAACCTGCCGGGAAGGCGGACCTCTACACTCTGGCGCGGCGGGCTGCGCTCGATCTGACCGGGCTTCCACCGACCTGGGAAGAAGTGATGTCCCTGGTTCAGGATCGCTCCGCGAATGCTTATGAACAGTATCTCGATCGGCTTCTCGCAAAGCCTGCTTTTGGCGAGCGTTGGGGAAGTGTCTGGCTCGATCTCGCACGGTATGCCGATTCGGCGGGATATGCCGATGATCCTCTGCGCACGATTTGGGCCTATCGAGACTATGTCGTCCGTGCCTACGAGGCGAATATGCCGTTTGATCAATTCACGATCGAGCAGCTTGCCGGTGATTTGTTAGAGTCGCCGACTCGGGATCAGCTCATCGCGACGGCCTTCCATCGCAATACGATGACCAACAGTGAAGGAGGGACGAATGATGAAGAATTCCGCAACGAGGCAATCGTGGATCGTGTCAATACCACGATGGCGACTTGGATGGGAACGACGATGGCGTGTGCGCAGTGTCATACCCACAAGTTCGATCCGCTCACGCAGGATGAGTATTTCCAGATTTATGCATTTTTTAACCAGAGTGAAGACGCCGACCTCAAGGATGAGAGACCGGTATTGGATGTCTGGTCGGCGAAGCAAGAGGCAGATAAAATCGATTGGGCTAAGAAAATATCCGATTTGAAAAAGTTGCTTCTGACCTCGACCACGGAAACTTCCGCAGAACAGATCCAGTGGGTAGCGCAGTTGCAGAAGGAACCCGCGTGGACCGCACTCCCCGCATTGACGGTAAAAGCGGAGTCGTCGGAGCTAGCGATCGATTCGCAGGGCGGCATCGTTCTCCGTGGGAAGAAGGCGGGAAAAGACAGCTACCGAGTCGAATTTTCCGTGCCGGAAGGGGAGCAGGAACTCACCGCTTTGAGGATGGAGATTCCGGCGGATCAAACCTCCAATTTTGTGCTTACCCACGTATCGGGGAGCTGGTTGCCAGCGAAGAAAACAGACCCGCGTGCTCGTTTTGTCCGGGTAACAATCCCGGGAAAGGACAAGATTCTCCATCTCGCCGAGGTAGAGGTATTCTCAGGGGGCCGCAACGTCGCGCTGAAGGGGGCGGCAACGCAGAGTTCCCTCGGTTCGGGCGGCGAGGCGAAACGCGCCATCGATGGAAATACGGACGGCGACTACACCAAAAATTCGGTTTCTCATACCGGGACCGAGGCGAATCCCTGGCTTGAGATTGATCTGGGAGCGGAGGTCCCGGTGGAAAAAATCGTAATCTGGAACCGAACGGACGGGGCGGTTGCCAGTCGAATAACGGGGTATGAGGTCTCTTTGTTAGGAGCGGCAAAAAATCTTGTTTGGAAGGATTCTCCCAAATCGATTCCTTCCCCGAGCACCGCATTTTCTCCAGGAGGGGCGGTTCCGGTGGAGTTCGAGCTGGCGGTGGCGACTCACGAACAACCGGGATTTCCTGCGGCGTCCGTTCTTACGGTAAAACCCGATCCAAAGGCGGGCTGGGCCATCGGAGGGGGAATCGCAAAGAGGCAGGAGCTGACGCTGATTCGAAAGACTCCGCTGAAAATGACCGGCGGCACTCTGAGCCTGACATTAGCGCAACAATCGGACTACGCTGACCATCTCATTACTCATGCTACGTTCTCCTACTCCGGGGAACAAGGAGTGCTGGAATGGGCTCGGGCACCTCTTGCCCTTCGGCCCTTGCTTCACAGACCCCTCCCTTCGCTGAGTGCCACGGAAGCGGCCCAAGTGGCGGCGTATTTCCTGACAATCGCCCCTTCACGGGCGAAAGAACGAACCGAACTCGCTGGACTGGAGAAGGCACTGGCCGACGCCAAACCTGAAACGACGGTTCCGATCATGCGGGATCGAGCGGAGAAAGACCATCGGAAGAGTTTTGTCCAAGTTCGCGGAAATTACCAGAACTTGGGAAAAGAAGTGATCGCGGATGTGCCAGCCGCATTTCATCCGCTCCCGCCGGGGGGGAAACATGACAGACTTGCGCTGGCAAAGTGGCTCGTCGATCCTGACAATCCGCTCACAGGGAGAGTCGTCGTGAATCGTTTTTGGGAGGAAATGTTTGGAACGGGGATTGTGGAAACGAGCGAGGAATTTGGTTCCCAGGGTGAGCTTCCTTCTCATCCGGATCTCCTCGACTGGCTTGCCGTGGACCTCCAGGAAAACGGCTGGGACATGAATCGTCTCCTCAAACAAATTGCTCTCTCCGCCACCTATCAGCAGTCCTCCCGCACGACCCCGGAGCAATATGAGAACGATCCTTACAATCGCCTTCTCGCCCGTGGTCCGCGATTTCGACTCTCTGCCGAGCAGGTTCGTGACAATGCCCTTGCGGTGAGCGGACTGCTCAGTGGAAAACGGTATGGTGCTCCTGTCAAACCACCACAACCGGAGTCGGGACTATCGGCTGCCTTTGGTAGCGGTACAGACTGGAAAAACAGCGAAGGCGAAGATCGATATCGCCGTGCGCTCTACACTCTGTGGCGTCGCAGCAATCCTTTTCCTTCCATGGCAACGTTTGACGCCCCAAACAGGGAAGTTTGCACCGTACGCCGAGGCCGCACCAACACTCCCTTGCAGTCTCTCGTGACGCTCAATGACCCGGTCTACGTCGAGGCAGCTCAGGCGCTTGCGCGAAAAATCATCACCCAGGGTGGTGCCTCGATGCCAGAGAAAGTGACCTTTGCCTTTCGGGAGACCCTCTTGCGGGAGCCACTCTCGACAGAGGTGGATCGCATCGTTGTCTTGCACGAGTCCGCGCTCTCTGACTACCACAAAGAAACGGAAATGGCGGGCAAAATTGCGCAGGAACCTCTCGGTGTTCTGCCGAAAGACAGCGATCTCGCGAACTATGCAGCTTGGACCGTTGTTTCGAATGTCATTTTGAATCTCGATGAAGTGTTCTTGAAGCGCTGATCCGAACACTGATTTATTTTTTTCACCCTGGCCCTGATATGAATCCTCACCTTGATCAAATCCAGTTTCAGACACGACGTCATTTCCTGCGTCAATCCGCAGCGGGGCTCGGTGGGATCGCCCTCAATGCTCTGATGGCAAATGATCTCGCGCGGGGGGCCACACCGGTCCAGATCGACGATCCGCTCGCACCGCGCCAGCCTCATTTTGCCGCTCGGGCCAAGCGGGTGATCTATCTGCACATGACAGGGTCTCCCCCGAATTTGGACATGTTTGATCGGAAGCCGGAACTGGCCAAATTTGACGGCACAGATTGTCCCGATAAGTTCCTCGAGGGGCGAACGTTTGCGTTTACGAGTGGTGTTCCCAAACTGATGGGATCTCCGCGGAAGTGGTCCCAACACGGGAAGAATGGCATGTGGATGTCCGATGCCATTCCCAATCTCCATCGCGTCGCCGACGAGATGTGTCTGGTCCATTCGATGCACACCGATCAGTTTAATCACGCCCCGGCTGAGCTCTTGGTCTACACCGGGTCTCCACGGGCGGGCCGTCCCTCGATGGGAGCATGGACCACCTACGGGTTGGGATCGGAAAATGAGAACCTTCCGGGTTTTGTGGTTCTTATTTCCAGCGGCGTCCAACCCAACGGCGGAAAGGCCTCCTTTGGGTCGGGGTTCCTACCATCGGTCTTTCAGGGGGTGCAATGCCGTTCCAAGGGCGACCCGGTCCTATATTCTTCCGATCCGGTGGGAATGGATCGAGCGATGCGGCGGAAGACGCTCGATGCACTCAGTGATCTCAACGGAATCCAAGCAGAGGAAATGGGGCATCCGGAGACGCTCACCCGGATCTCGCAGTATGAACTAGCGTTCCGGATGCAGACTTCGGTTCCCGAGGTCATGGACATTTCCAAAGAATCGCCCAAGACACTCGAAACGTACGGCGCCACACCCGGAGGGGCGAGTTTTGCAAACAACTGCCTCCTAGCCCGTCGCTTGGTGGAATCTGGAGTTCGTTTTGTGCAGCTCTTTGATTGGGGCTGGGACTTCCATGGGACCGGCGAGGCCACAGGGATTATGAGCGGACTTACCGACAAATGCGCCACGATGGACAAGCCGGTGGCGGCTCTTCTCGAAGATTTGAGAGATCGAGGACTCCTCGACGAAACTCTCATCGTCTGGGGTGGGGAATTCGGGCGCACTCCTTTTCGAGAGGGGCGCACCGCCAAGTCCGCCGTGCTCGGTCGGGACCATTTCCCGGATGTCTTTTCGATGTGGATGGCCGGGGGCGGGGTCAAGGGGGGATTTGAGTATGGCCAGTCCGATGAACTCGGATTTGCGGTCGCGGAGAATCCTGTTCATGTCCATGATCTCCAAGCAACGATTTTGCATCAGTTAGGGTTTAATCACGAAAAACTGACCTATCGATTTCAGGGGCGCGATTACCGACTCACCGATGTACACGGGCACGTAGTGACGGACTTGCTCGTCTGATATTCTGGGCAGATAGTCAGGTTCCCCACGGATCCAGTGGGACTTTTTCGAATGAATCGTCGTCATTTTCTTTCCCGGTCCGCTCTTGCGAGTGCTGCTCTACCGTTTCCCGGTTTTTCACAGGAGGAGGACATCCTTTCCTACAGCGAGGCGCTCGTCCCGACTCGGGCGATTACAAAAGGGCCTGCGTTTCATTGGTTCGGGTACTACGATAAACTTCAGTTCGACCCGACAGATCGATTCGTCTTGAGCAATCAAGTACACTTCGAGCACCGTACCCCGACCGCGAACGACAGGATCCAGGTGGGAATGATCGATCTGGAGGAAGGAGATCGCTGGATCGAGCTCGGGAAAAGTGATGCCTGGGGCTGGCAGCAGGGATGCATGTTGCAGTGGCGTCCGGGTTCGAAAAACGAAGTGATCTGGAATGACCGCGAAGGCGATCATTTTGTCTCCCGGATCAAGAACATCGAGAGTGGAGAGACGCGCACCCTGCCCCGGCCGGTCTATGCCCTCAGTGCGGACGGGAAATGGGCCGTCACGGCGGACTTCGGACGCATCCAGAATCTGAGACCCGGTTATGGATACCAGGGCGTTGACGATATCCATCGATCTTTGAAACACCCCGAAGACTCCGGAATCTGGCGGATGAATATGGAAACCGGTGAATCCGAGTTGATCGTTTCCCTTGCGACACTTTCTGCCATTTCCTTCCAGGGGAAATCGCTTAACGACCAGTGGAACTACGTCAATCATCTCCTCGTCAGTCCGGATTCGAAGCGTTTCCTCTTTCTCCATCGCTGGAGGGCAAAAGGCCCTGATGAGGAGGGATTTGCAGTCAACAACGGATTTGTCACTCGCATGTTCACGGCGAATCTGGATGGAAGCGATCTCCACATCCTCGATCCGTCCGGATTTACCTCGCATTTCATCTGGCGGGATCCGGAGCACGTGTGCGCTTGGACGAAACCGGAAGGAAAAGAGGCTGCTTTTTATCTCTTCAAAGACAAAACTGAGGAGGTCACGATCGTCGGGGAAGGGGGCATGCCGGTCAACGGGCACAATACATATCTTTCGGTCGGAAACGGGCAGGAGTGGATCTTGAACGACACCTACCCGGCTGGGGTGCGGCGGCAGCAGACCCCGTATCTCTACCACGAACCGACTCGAGTACGTCATGATCTCGGTCACTTTTACTCCCCGAAGATTTACACGGGGGAATGGCGCTGCGACACGCATCCGCGTTCGAGCAATCACGGGAAACTCGTGACCGTGGATTCGCCCCATGGTGGTACCGGACGACAGCTCTGGCTTCTCGACATCGGTGGAATTGTCGGGTAAATCCCTTCCCATTTTCGGAGAAGGGAGCGGAAAAGATTTGCTGAATATTCAAATCAGCTGTAATTTCCATAAATCCATCAAGAGATGGATTGCTCCTGTCTTCCGTCATGTCGCGAATTTTTGGTTTTGATTTTGCCCGTGCTTTCGCAATTTCCCTGGTGGTGCTCGCGCATTTGCATCAGGGATCGCAGGAGATCGGGATCTACGGGGTGGAGTTGTTTTTTGCGCTGAGTGGATTCCTCATTGGCACGATTCTCTACCGTTGTATCCCCGACGGAAAACCGTGGAATCTCTCGGGAGTTCGGAATTTCTGGGCACGCCGCTGGTGGCGG
>JAGPCC010000244.1 GCA_018058245.1 Verrucomicrobiales bacterium | reverse complement strand
AAATTTGATCGCATTGGAGACCAAGTTTGACAAAATTTGCTTTAGTCGGAGGTCATCTGCTAGGTACGTCTCGGGCAAGGTTTCACAGATTGTTGCGGAAATTTCGAGATGTCGTGAGTCGGCCGTTGCCTTGTAGACCATCAGGACTTCGCGGATGAGCCGGTTCAATTCGAAGGGGCGGGGTTTCAGATTCAACTCCTTCGCGTTCAACTTTGCGTAGTCGAGGATATCGTCGAGAATGTTGAGGAGTGACTCGCTCGAACTGTGAATGGTCTCCAGATGCTCCCGATGGACGGGATCGAGGTCCATCTCAAGCAGCAGATTCACCATGCCGAAGATCCCGTTCATCGGAGTACGAACCTCATGGCTCATGTTGGCGAGGAATCGCTCTTTTTCGTTTGCCGCCTCGATCACATCTTGATTCAGCTTTTCGAGTTGTTCTTGCTTCGCCGCCATCGAGGCTACCATGGAGCGAACGAAGGCGATGAGTGGGTGTTCTCCGTTTCGGATGGAAGGAATTCGCTGGGTATGACTCGGATATTGAATCATGAATTCCGAAACGACCTTTTCTAATTGGCACAGAGTCGCTTTTGCGCCTCCCGAATCGGGCGCAGGCAAAGGCGAGCTCGGGGGATCGACAGGTTCTAGCTTGACCGTGGGAGTACGGCTCACCGAAGCGCTGAACGCAGGCATCGGCGCCGAATTAGCAAAAAAAGTTGGCCGGTGCGGTTTCAATGCTTATAATTTATATGGTTTTCATAAGTATTGCAATCATTTGTTTCCGGGGACATCCATGCCGACGATCGCCTGATTTCACAGAATATTTTTCGGTGTTCAGACGCCTCCGTTGGGTCCAATCTATCGAAACCGGACCTTCGTGGAGGTTTGCTCTTGTTGATTCTCGTGCCATGAAAAGACCTTGTTTTGTGATCCTAATGTTATTGCTCCACTCCTGCGGGTTCACCGGGGAGTCCTGGAGCGGGATCTATCCCCATCTCGCTTTTTTTAATAATGAAGCAGAGTGTGGCACTGGTGCGGTTGTGCCGTGGGCGGGGAAGCTATGGGCGGTGACCTACGCCCCCCACCAGCCGCGGGGATCGTCGGACAAACTCTACGAAATTTCCACAGATCTAACACTCACGATCCGCCCGGAATCGATCGGGGGGACACCTGCCAACCGGATGATTCATCACGAGTCAGGTCAGCTTTTCATCGGGCCCTACGTGATCGATGCAAATGGAATCGTCCGTGTCATTCCCTATTCTGAGATGTTCGGGAGACCGACGGCCAATGCGAGGCATCTTTTTGATCCCGTCGGAAAGATCTATCTGGCCTCAATGGAGGAAGCCCTCTACGAAATCGACGTGAAATCTCTCGCAGTGACAACGCTCTATCGTGATGAGCAGGATGCCACACCGGGACCGAAGGCCGATCTCCCCGGGTATCATGGCAAAGGGATGTATTCCGGACAGGGGCGGCTCGTCTATGCCAATAACGGCGAGCACTCTGACGAAGCGCGGCGAAATCCGCTCGTCCCTTCCGGAGTGTTGGCAGAGTGGAATGGGACCGACTGGCAGGTCGTGCGCCGCAATCAATTCACCGAAGTGACGGGTCCCGGTGGAATCCAGGGAAATGCGAATCCCGGGACCGATCCGCTCTGGAGCATCGGCTGGGATGCCAAATCACTCCTGCTCATGCTGCTGGACGGAGGCGAGTGGAGCACCTTCCGCCTGCCGAAAGCGAGCCACAGCTACGATGGAGCTCACGGATGGAACACCGAGTGGCCCCGGATTCGTGAGATTGGCGAGGAGGATGAACTTCTCATGACGATGCATGGGATGTTTTGGAAATTTCCACGAGGATTTTCCCTCACCGACACCTCAGGGATCCAGCCCCGATCGAGTTACTTGAAAGTGATTGGAGATTTCTGTCGTTGGCAGGATAGAATTGTTTTTGGATGTGACGACACCGCAAAAAGTGAATTCCTCAATAAACGAAAGGCAAAAGGCACCATCGCCGCCCCCCAGTCGCAGTCGAATCTCTGGTTCGTGGAGCCGGATCAACTGGATCACTTCGGCCCCGTCCTCGGGAGAGGGGCGGTGTGGCTTCAGGAAAAAGTGGAAGCGGGTGCCACCTCGGATCCCTATCTTTTCGGCGGGTTGCCTCGCCGCGGTTTGCACCTCGCCCATGGAGAATCGAAGGCAGTTGATTTTGTCCTAGAGATAGACCGCGCTGGAAACGGCATCTGGGAAACGCTCCGAATCGTGACCGTGCCACCCCAGGGATATCTCTGGACGGAATTCGATGCCAAGGACGAGGGTGTCTGGATTCGGGTGAAAGCGGCTTCCAACGTCGGGCGGGCCACGGCTCTCTTCACCTGTGCTGGGGAAGATGACCGGGCAATTGAGAGTCGGACCGAAGGGACAGATCTAGCGGGGAAATTCGCCGGTCTTGTGTCCTCGACAAGTGGTTCAACCGAACTCGCCGGGGGCGTGATTCGCCCTCGCGGGGAAAACAAAAGAACCTTGCATTTCGCCTCTCATCACGGGGCGGAAACCGGCCTCTACACCCTCGACGCTGGGATGCACCTGACCGCCGATCCTGACGGTCGCTCCGAACTTTCCTGGCTGGAAGAAAACGCCGCGATCCCGGATCGGGAGGGGGTCATTACTCTCGATGATGCGTCCGTACTCTACACGGACGATCAGGGGAAGCGATTCCGGCTTCCGCGGGTTGATTCCGCTTTCGACGAAGCAGGACCCTTCCTTCGCGAACGACTCGCCAGAGAAGTCGCGACCGAGCGGGATCTCTTCAACTGCCACGGGACATTTTACGAACTCCCTGCCGAAAATGCCGGCGGCTTCTCACGGGTGAGGCCGGTCTCGACCCACGGGCTTCGTATCGCTGACTATTGCAGTTACCGCGGACTCCTTGTTCTCTCCGGCGTGGACCTCGCCTTCAAAGGGGGAAATGACCACATCATTCGCAGCGATGATGGCAAGACCGCACTCTGGGCCGGGGCGATCGACGATGTCTGGGATCTCGGAAAACCGGTCGGAAGCGGCGGTCCCTGGAAAGACAGTCTCGTTGCCGCTGGGGCCGTCTCCGATCCCTACCTCATGACCGGCTACGATCGCAAGCGCCTCTCCCTCCGGTCCGATATCACGACCGCGATCCGGGTGGAAGTCGATATTTCCGGCATGGGTGACTGGCAGACATACCGAACTTTCGAAGCCAGTCCCGATCAGGAAATGGAGCATCTCTTTCCCGATTCCTTCCAGGCCTATTGGATCCGCTTTCACTCGGCGAAGGCAGCTACGGTGACCACCTGGCTCGAATATGAGTGAGGGGAGAGGGTAGAGTCAGGGAGGCAAGAGGGTAGGGTGATGAGAAAAGGGGTGCGGATTCGCCCGCTTTCGACTGAGAATTTTCAGCCAATTTGATCTAGGGTGCCACCGATCGGATGGGGTTGAAAAACGGTGAATGTATCGATTTTATCGATGACCTCGTCGGTAAAAAATCTATAGGCGAAGGTCATGGTAAGAGTCGGAATTTTTTCCGTCGCAAACTTTCCGAGCGCATCTTTGATCGATCTTTCGAAACTCTGTAGGTCCGAGATCGATGTCTTTGGATCGGATTGATAGTAGGCGTCCTTCGGAGCCAGAACAACCAAGTTGATCTTCGTTGCTTTCAAGACAGGCTTGTCGGGTTTTTCCTGAAACCGTTCCTGGAGCGTCTTGTCGGTGCGGGTCAGCAGATAGAGAAATCCGTAGGACAAGATTTCGAATGCGGCATAGATGGGATACCCTGATCCAGGAGTTAGCTTCAACTCGATGAAATCGTATTCCGATTCCCGCTCGACCTGGCGGACGAGATCGATGGAGTTTTTCCTGTTCTTGTTCGGTCCTGCGTAGTCGGATGCGGCGGGCATTTGATTGGTCCAGCCGGGCAGTGTTGCGATCCGTTTTTCCAACTGTTTTTCTTTGGAGCGATTGTCCTTGTTTATGTTCGGCTGCTCTTCCCAGCGCCAATTGGACCTTGCGATATTGGGCGACAGGGGACGTTCTCCCGATGCAAAATTCGATTCGATTCTTTTGAACAATTTTTTGAAAAGCTCTATTTCATCGCCCGCTTTTGGATTCTCGCAGATCACCTTACGGCTCGATGTCAGGGTATTGACCTTCTCGTCCAAGCCATAGTGCGTTTTGATGATCTCATCCCACCTCTCTAGAATGCCGGTGAATGCCTTCCCTTTTGATTTGTCTTGCTCGCTCATTTGTTTTCACAAGGTAACTGGAACGCCATCTGTTACGTCAACAACATTCGGAAAAGTCTCCCGCATCAACTCCGGTTCTTCCGAGTGAACGACAATGATCTGGCTTGCATTGAGTTCCGTCAAAAATGCCACGAGGTCAGGTCGGCTCGCGTGACCACTTGCATGGAGCAGTTGCTGTTTGATCTCGAACTGATCAAAGGATTTTTGAAGATCCCGTTCTCGGTCCTGTTCGAGATATCCTTTCCACATCGAATAGAGGCACAAAGCGCCGCTCGGCCATTTGCCTTTGAAGACGGAATCTATCATCGATGGTCGCCAAAGCATGAGGAAGCGGTTTGGCTTGCATAAAACTTCCTCGATTCTGATCTGACGAGCTTTCATGTTCTTCCGGTGAGCCGCGATGGCTTTGCCCGGTTTTGTTTCCCAGTATCCGTCGGGTACGAGGACGCGAATGCAATCTGAGTCGAATGGGTCTGGCAACGCGACCTTTTCGCTGCGGGCCATCATAAGCACGTAGGCACCATACGGGTCGGTCACAAACTCTCGGCTACTCTTCTTTGCGATCCGAAGGAAGGAGACGAAGCGATCCAGGTTTAAAGGAGAGAATCGCACGAGGATCAATCCTTGATGCAAAGCGACTACTTCAGCGCCCGTCGTTTCCAAATCCGATTCGCTAAACGTCCGAGATTCTGTGAGACGGCTGAGGCAGGTTCCCTCGGTGATGACGACATCGACGCCACCTTCCGCACAATCCTTCATCAGCTGGCGACGCATCCCCGGTTTTCGTCCGTGGAATCGGAGGTCACCGGTGTAGAGGAGACGTTTTCCCGCGACTTCGATCAGGAACGCGCAAGCTCCGAACACGGAATGATCCACAAAATACGGCGTCACTTGGAACGTGCCGATGAAAATTTGTTTTCCCGGTTCCATGAACCGCTCACGCGCTTGCTCGATGCGCGGTTGCCCGGCAAAAATCGAACCCGTCATTGCCATTTTGAAGGTTGCGCGGCCCGCAAAAATCGGAATCGAAGGATTCGATTCGGGGATCAGGCCGGAGTGATCGGCATGGGCGTGAGACAAAAGAATGCCAGCTATCTTCGGTCCGTCCGCAAACAATCCGGGAACCATCAGCGTGTTCTTTGGGATGTTTTCTGATTCGCCCACTTTGATTGATTCAAGCGGTAGCCCACAATCGAGAATCAGGCGCGTTCCTTCGCAGGCAAGTTCGATGCAGGTTCCTCCGATTTCCTGGCTTCCTCGATGAACGGTGAGGGAGAGTGTTTCCATGAGAATGCCTTACGAGATGGGATCAAGAGCACTCTCGACGATTTCCTGCTGCCAGGGGGATTCCGGCCAACCGTCTTTGCCACGTGCTCGATGAACTGCATCAAGAAAGTCGACAACTTCCTTGGCGGAAAATCCCAATCTTCGCATCGCAACCCCGAGGACCGAGCCGGTGCGCCCCCGACCTCCGGCGCAATGAACGATGACTCCTTCTCCGTCCTGGAGTTTGCGGTAGACGAGTTCACCTATCACTTGAATTTTCTGCTCCTCCTGTTCGGGGTATTTCGGCATCGACTCTTCGGCGAGATCGCAAAGCTCGACCGTCACAAGCCGTTGGACTGGTGCGGGGTCGTATCTCGGATTTTCGCTGCACAGACACACCACCCAACGGAAACCGATTTTCTTGAGAATACTCCAATCCAGAGAACTCGATCTCGGAAGAGTCATACCGGCCAGCGGAGTAGGTTCTTGAATGACCCAATAGAACTCTTCGGGAACGGAAAGCCCCGCAATCGAATTCTTCTCTGAAAATGAAATGAGGGCGGGTTTCATGGGGGCCAAGGAATCTTTTCCAAATGCGGTGAAATGACTACTCCTTCTCTCCGCAATTCCAAGAGGCGAACAGGTGTCGTTGCTGAAAATCGGTGAAGGAGAAAGCCATCACCCCATCCACTCCGCCACTCGGTCCGAGGCAAGATTTCGGGGATGAGGATCAACGGCCTTTCCAGGTAGGGTTGTCAGGATCACGCAGATGGTATCGGATTTTGGATCAGCCCAACAGAGGGTTCCGGTGGAGCCGGTGTGTCCAAAGGTCACTTCGCTGCAGCCTTTCCCTCCTGCTCCGGTGCCGATATCAAAACCCAGTCCACGAGTGTGAAAGCCTGCGGGATTGTGATTGGTGATCATCAGCCGTGCTGTTTCGGGTGCGAGGGCGCGCCCCGAGGGATGGAGAAATTCTGAAAGAAACCGGGCTACATCGGATGCGGAACTGTGGGCACCACCCCATGGCGCGGCGAGCTGTCGCCAATAGGGACTATTCCAATCCCAGTTCTTTGTTGTGGGATCACCCGCTCCAGATTCGGGTGCCGCATACTCGACCTGGCACGGCATCAGCTCATCGAGACTGAACTGCCCAGGGCCCATCGCTGATCGATGCATCTCAAGAGGCCGGTAAATGGATTCCGCGACAAAGTCCGGGAAGGGCGTGCCGCTGATTCGCTGAGCAATTTCGGTCGCTAAAAGAATGGCCATGCTGGAGTAGCGATATTCGGTGCCGGGTGGAAAGAGCAAGGGAGTCCGCATCGCCGCCTCGACGAATTTGGGCAAAGGCGCGTGGCTCGCCCGGAGCGCGGCATTCTCGGGCAATTGATCGGGCAGACCGGAGACATGGGTGAGTAATTGGCTCACTGTAATTGTTTCCCTACCATCACCGGTGAACTCGGGGAGGAAGCGGCTTGCCGGGTCATCTAGTGCGAATTTTCCGGTTTCGTGGAGCTTCATCACAGCCGCTGCGGCGATGGTTTTAGAAATGGAGGCGAGGAGGAAAATGTCATCGACCGACTTTGCTGCGCCAAAGGATCGGGCAAATTCAGAGTTGCCCTGTCGCACATAGATCGAGGCCGCATGAACCTGTTTACTGGCGGTCGCCGTAGACAAAATCTCTGCAGCGGCCCCCCACTTTTCCTGTTTCATAGCGGCCTGCAGGAGGGAGGAGCCAAGCGCGAGTCCGCCGGTAGATTGAATGAGGAAGTGGCGACGTTTCATGAGCAAATTTCAGACAGGTCAGTTTCCATGAGTATGAAGTAGGTATGGCCCGAAGGCAATCGGCTCTCTCCGTAGCCGCCTTCGTCAGAAGGTGGCGAGTTCATCGTTTTTGAAGGGCGCTCTTTGCCACGTTCTGACGAACGCGGTTACGTTTGTCTGCCTACTTTTTGAGCTGTGCTCCCTCCAGTTTCTCTATCGCCACGACCATCCGCTCGCCGAGGATGAGGCAGCCTTCAGGTTTTACGAGTACGTCGGTGTCGGATTCAAAAGGCAGTCCCTCGAGTCCCACCACCGCAAAATAGGGATCAGATTTCGCGACGGCGTCGAGCGCGAGGTTGATGCCGCGA
>JAGPCC010000243.1 GCA_018058245.1 Verrucomicrobiales bacterium | reverse complement strand
CTGTTTCCCCTATGCCCCGTAAGATTACTCCTGCCAAAGAAAAGACGGCCTCTCCGGATGCCGAGGTGAAGTCCGTGGACGAGCAAAAGGCAGCGGCTCTGAATCTTTGGGAAAAGGACGAGAAGAAGGGTTCCAGGAAACCGCGGACGAGTGTGCCGATCTCCGGCCAGGGTTCCGTCTACGGTCACCTTGGGACGGAAGATCCAGGGGCGACGCTCTCGGGTATCAACGCGGCGAGCCGGAAAGCGGATGCCATTGCGGCGGCCGCAGCAGCGGCGGCGGAATTGGCCAGGGCCCCAAAACCTGCTATAGTGGTCGAGCCTGAGGAAGTCACGGAAGAAGTGGCGATCGAAGGCGGCGAGGAAGTCGATCTTGGGAATTCGGTCGAGGTGATCGGCGACAAAAAGATCATCCATATCAAACCGCCTATCATTGTCAAAGAATTGGCACTGATGATGGAGTTGAAACCGTTCCTTCTCATTCAGGATTTGATGGAGATGGATGTGTTCGCGAACCTCACCCAGGCGATCGAACCGGAAGTTGCCTCACGGATTTGCGAAAAACACGGGTTTATCTTTGAGAAAGAAAAGCGCGAAAAAGGAGCAGGGGTTCATAAGGTAGAAGAAGTTATCGAAGTTCCTGACGTTCAGTGCATCGAAGATGTGGAAGAAGACAAGCTCTTCATTCGCCCGCCGGTGGTGACGTTCATGGGGCACGTTGACCATGGGAAAACTTCTCTCCTCGATGCTTTTCGTGGTTCTCGTGTGGTCTCCGGTGAGGCCGGTGGGATCACTCAGCACATCGGTGCCTACCAGGTGATTCGCGACGGAAAATCCGTCACTTTTATCGATACTCCCGGTCACGCCGCGTTTTCCGAGATGCGAGCCCGTGGAGCAATGGTTACGGATATCGTTGTTCTCGTCGTGGCAGCGGATGACGGCCTCATGCCGACTACGTTTGAGGCGATCGATCACTGCCGCGCCGCTGGCGTTACGATCATCATTGCGATCAATAAGATCGATATTCCCCGTGCCGACGTCAATCGGGTCAAGGGACAACTTCAGGAAAACGGTCTCTCGCCGGAAGACTGGGGTGGTTCGACCATCTGTGTGGAAGTCTCCGCGAAGACAGGTGCCGGACTTGATGATCTGTTTGAGATGATCGCCCTCCAGTCCGAAGTCCTCGAACTGAAGTCCAATCCCGAAGGCCCCGCTCGCGGGATCGTAGTCGAAGCCAGAACGGAAGCGGGAAAAGGCCCTACAGGGACTGTCCTGATCCAGTCGGGCACACTCCGCGTCGGCGATGCTTTCATCTGTGGGACGACCTATGGTAAGGTGAAGGCTCTCCTGAACGATGACCGCAAGCGAATTGCGGAGGCAGGTCCCTCTACTCCGATTGAGATTGTAGGATATTCCGCCGTCCCACAAGTGGGTGATGAGCTGGTGGAAATGGAATCGGAGCGGAAAGCAAAGAAACTCAGTGAAGAGCGGCACGAGCAACAACGACAGACAAAGCTCGCTCCGATCCAGCGCTCTGCTTTGGAGACTCTCTTTGATAACATCGAGCAGGGGAAAAAGGCGACAATTCGTTTGATTATCAAGGCAGATGCCCAGGGATCGCTCCAGGCGATCGAAAAATCCCTTCTCGAAATCGAATCGGACAAAATTTCTGCGGAGATCCTTCGACAGAGTGCAGGTCCCATCACCGAAGCCGATGTCCTCCTTGCGAGTGCTTCGGATGCCATTTTGATCGGGTTTAATACCAAGGTCGAGGCAAAGGCCCAACCTCTCGTGAAGCGGGAAGGTGTACAGGTGAAACTCTTCTCCATCATCTACGAATTGATCGATCAGGTGAAGGAAGCAATGTTAGGTCTCCTCGATCCGGAAACGCGAGAGAAGGTGATCGGGCACGCAAAAGTTCTCGAGATTTTCAAGCTTTCCTCTGGCAAAGTCGCTGGTTGTGCGGTGACGGACGGTCGGGTCGCCCGTAAGGCCCGTGCTCGGGTGCTACGTGACGGGGTTCCAATCTACGACGGGGGATTCACCACTCTTCGTCGTTTTAAGGACGATGTAAAAGAGGTCAAAGTCGGTCTCGAATGTGGTATCAAGCTCGGTAAGTTTAACGACTACCAGAAGGATGACATCATCGAGTGTTACGAATTGGAAAAATTGGAGCAGACGCTCTGATCCTTCCGTTTTTGCTCCGCCTAGGGAGCCCAACTCCTGAATTTGTATGAGTCAGCGCCTTGCCCGGATCAATGAACTCCTCAAGCGCGAGATCAGCGCCTGTGTGGAACGTCAGTTTGAGTTTCCCGACATTCTTGTGACGATTCATGATGTGGACACAGCGGTGGATCTGCGCACTGCCCAAGTCTATGTGGGAACGATTGGCGATCCCGAAAAATGTCGGGATGCGGTGAAGAAACTAAACGCCAAGCACGGGATGATTCAGGGCATCGTGATGAAACGAGTCGTTCTGCGCTGCACTCCGGTGCTTCATTTTAAGGTCGACGAATCCATCGAGCGTGGTGTGCGAGTTTTGAATATCCTCGACGAGATCGGTGAGATTGAGCTTTCAGACTTGCCGGAAGGCGAGTCTCCTTTGAAGTAGTCGGAATTTTTGTGTTCTCGCAACCCTGTTTGATGGTCGATTCAACCCTGTTGACCTTCGAGATCTCCCCCAACCCACCACGTGAACGCGATACTCGCTCGGATCCAAGAACGCATTGATGCCGCTGCGTCGATTTTGGTGTTGAGTCATGACAGGCCGGATGGGGATGCGATCGGTTCGGCTGTTGCGATGGGGCTGCTTCTGGAAGCACAGGGAAAACTTGTCCGCATCGTGAATTTTGACGATGTTCCGGAAAGCCTCCGCTTTTTGCCAGGGTCAGAAAAAGTGACACGCCCGACTGGGAGCTCCGACGCCGATCTGGTTTTCGTTCTCGACTCGGCTGGAAAAGATCGGATTCATCCGACCGTCTGGGAGATGATCTCTCCTTCCGCTACGTTGATCAACATCGATCACCACTTCAGTAATTCCGGATATGGTGATCTCGCCTACATCGATGTTGATGCTCCGGCCACTGGCCAGCTAGTCTACGAGTTGGCCGTATTTTGTGATTGGACGATGAACGCAGTCATAGGGGAAAACCTCCTCGCGGCGATTTCCACTGATACGGGGAGTTTCCGTTACCCGTCAACTTCGCCACGAACCTTTTTTATCGCCGGAGAGATTGCGGCGCTGGGTGTGGATATCGGTCGGGTAAATCGCATGCTCTACGAAAACTATCCCGCCCGTCGGGTCGAGGCGCTTACTCGATTGCTCCAAGGGATGCGGACTGCGTGTGAGGGGCGCTACGTGAGTGTTCACCTACCCCTGACTCTATCCGAGGAGTTGAATTTGCAAGTAGGGGATACCGAGGGGGTTATCGATGTGATCCGCGCGATTGATACCGTCTTGATTTCTGCCTTCTTCGAGGAATTGCCCGATGGGAAGATTCGAGTGAGTTCCCGCTCCAAGGACGAGAGGTTCAGCGTCGGGACCTTGTGTGCCCGATTCGGTGGCGGCGGCCATACTCTCGCCGCCGGGGCACGTCTGAGCGGACCGTTGGAGTCGGCAGAAGCCCGTTTTCTTGCGGAAGTGGAAACGCTATTTCTCTGATTGGGCTTGCTCCTTGGAGAGTGCTTTGTAAAGATGACTCGTCCCATGACCTCTGTTCAAAAATCTCCCTCCCTGCTCGTTTGTTTTGGGATACCAGCTCTGTTTCTAACCGCCGGTTTGGTTTTTGCAGGATTCTACGGATACAGCGAAGGCCCTCCCTTGCGGCTTCCCATTGCGGAAGGGGATCTTTCCCCGGAGTTTCGAACCGTCATCGCCGCTCCCGGAAAATACACCCTAGTGGTGAAGCGGGATCAGGCGGCCGCTCCGGCGAACGCGGACTCCAGCGCGGATTCGCCTCTTTTCTCGTTGCCTCACGGTGGACGCATTCATCTTTACCGAGCGAAAACGGGGGAAGAACTGGAGCTCAACACATTGTCACAGGCCCTGTTGCTGAAGGGGACGATAGACGATGGCACTCTCGGAGTGTTTGAAATTTCTTCGGCAGAGGAAGCCATCCTCGTGAAATCGAGCGGAATTCCCGAATCGCTCGCGATTGCGATTGTCCCCGAGAGTCACGGACGGAGAATGAAGGTGATGCTGAATGTCCTCGGTCTCCTCGCGATTACGATCACCAGTTCCCTCACCGCACTGATCGTTCTGATTCACCGCCGTCATCTGAGTGTGCTCGAGGATTCCGCGAAGCGGTGATTTCGATGGCGAGGTCGGGAAAATGCGCAAAAACGTGGCTGGAGGGATGGAGCCATCGGGTGTACGCTCGTGACACGATGTGTTTTCTGACTCGATTCTTTTCCCATTTTGTTCTTCTTGGAATTTTTGCGGTCGGCTCACTATGCGCGGAAACGCGGGATTCCTCGGAAGCAACAGGTTGGGCCAACTGGAAGGGGAAAGTTCTTGTGATTCCACTTACTGGTGATGTCGTCGGGGAGAGTCGATCTGTCCGCGAGTTTGAACGCATGATCGAGGTGGCAAACTCGGTCGGGGTGACTGCGCTTGTCTTGGAGATCGACATGAGCGAACCCGCTTCGTGGTCGGAGCAAAAGCGAATTCTCGAGCTGGTCACAAAGATCGCTCTCCCGACGGTGGCATTTGTCAATTCGTCGGCAACCGGGCCTGGGGCGATCATCGCTCTCGCTTCCGAATCGATCTATATGACTCGCGAAGGCATCATCGGTGGGGCCGGATTACCGGAAAAAGTGGTCGCGGAGGGCGAAAAATCAAAGCCATCGGGCAGGGACGAATCCATCCTCAAAGCGAGGGCTCGTAGCATCGCGAGCAGCCATGGACACCGCCCGGAGATTGCGGAGGCCTTTATCGATGCAGAAACCGAAGTGAAATTCGGTGATTTGCTTGTTTCCGCAAAAGGCACGGTTCTGACGTTGACTGCGACAGAGGCAGTAAAGATCGTGGATGGTAAACCTCTCCTCGCGACCGGGATCGTCGAATCGATCAAAGAATTGCTGATGGCCGAAGGGTTGCCTGCCGATTTTATCCGTCTCTCTCCGCGTGAATTCGGGGAAAAAACGAGTCGGGACCAGTTGGCAAGGAAGTCAGAAGTGGGGATAAGTGATTCCGATGACAAGACCGGCGAAGCGGAGGTGACCGACCCTGCCCTCTTCCGTCGGCGAGATGAAGCGAGCTACGCGGGCAAGATTGTGGTCCTCAAGGTCGGCGAAGACACCCTCGCGACTGGAGACGCGAGTTTCGACTTTTTGGATCGCACCCTGAAGAAGGCGGAACTCGACGGAGCGCAGGCGGTCATTCTCGACATGGACACTCCCGGTGGATTTGCCTGGCACACGGAGTCGCTCGTTTTGAACAGTCTGCAGAATGTCAGTTTCCCCACCTACACATTTGTGAATCCGAGAGCAGAATCGGCCGGGGCGATCATCGCGATCGGGACGGACCACATTTATATGCGTCCCGCTGCGACAATCGGTTCCGCCCTGATCGTCAGCGGTACGGGACAAGATCTCGCCGAGTCGATGGAGGACAAAGTGACGCAGATGATCATCGGGACGGTGCGGAATGTGGCCGAGTTAAAAGGACACAATCCAGACATCGCGGAAGCGTTTGTGACTCGGGAAAAAGAGGTGAAAATCAACGGAGTCGTAGTACACCCCTCCGGAAATGTTCTGAATCTCAATACGATTCGAGCAACGGAGATCATCGGTGGACGGCCCGTCCTCGCAAAAGGAGTCGCACGGGATCTTGAAGAACTCATCGCACAAGAGGGATTGCAGGGCGAGATGACGGTCGCGAAACCTCTTGCCCTGGAGGCCTTTGCGCACTGGGTTCAAAAACTCTCTTTTCTTCTGATTATCATCGGGCTGGCCGGTGCCTACATCGAACTGAACACTCCGGGTTTTGCGCTTCCTGGTCTTGTTAGCGTCGGGGCTTTTTCCCTTTTCTTCTTCGGGAATTACCTTGCCGGAAACCTGGCTGGGTATGAACTCGCGGTGCTGTTGGTCGTGGGACTGCTTCTCGTCGGACTGGAGATTTTTATATTTCCAGGTGCGATCATTCCCGGTCTGGTGGGAGGCGCTCTAGTCCTCGCTGCGCTCGGATTGGCGATGGTGGACCGCGTCGATTTTCAATGGAAGTGGAATGGGATGCCAGGAGTCGAGTCGTGGAGTACGATCTTGAACAATGCCACCCTGTCGCTCGCCGCGGGAATGGTCGGTGCTCTTCTCGTCGTTCTGCTCGGGATGCGCTTCTTGCCGGGGACCCGCTTCGGCAGCCGACTCGTGCTCGCCGAAGCCATTGCTGGCGGTGCATCGATTCCGGTCTCCCACTCGACTGGTTCGATTGAAGACTGTGTCGGTCTGGTCGGGGAGGCGACGACGGACCTGAGGCCATCGGGCAAAGGGATTTTTGGGAATCAATATCTCGATATTATCTCCAGCGGAGAATTCATTGCCAAGGGAGCACCATTGAAAATCATCCGTCACGAAGGTAGCCGTATTGTTGTGGAATGTCAGATTGATTGAAGCCGGTTGCATCCCATTCTTTCCCCGTTCCGGCATGACGGTAAATTTTATCTGGCTACGGGATTCGAAATCAAAGATAGATAAGGCAATGAAAAATCTGCCAAGTGTTTTTGTCCTCCTGATTGGGTTGTCTCTAACGACCACGGTCTTTTCGAAAGAATTGTGGATCGGGAAAGCCACTGTGAGCATTACGCCGGATCTTCCGGTGGCCTTGTCGGGCCAGATGCACACCCGTATCGCAAAGGAAATCGAAAGTGAAGTCATTGCGTCTGCGGTCGCGCTCGATTCGAGGGAAGGGGAGAAATCCGTCGATCAAGCGATCATGGTATCTTGCGACCTTGTTGCCATTCGAGAAGGTATTCTGGAAATGGTCCGGGAGCGGGTGAAGAAGCGGTTGCCCGATTTTGATGGGAGGAAGATCTTTGTAAATGCGACCCACACACATACCGCGCCGGTGATGGCCCCTGACAAATACACGATTCCCAAAGAAGGCGTCAATCAGCCGGAAGACTATCGGATTTTCCTGGCCGATCGAGTTGGGGACATTGTCGTCAAAGCGTGGGAATCTCGCGAGCCCGGAGCAGTGGGCTGGGGACTCGGTCATGCTGTCGTCGCGCAGAATCGGCGGACGGTCTACGCGAATGGAGAAGCGCAGATGTATGGTCCAACCGGACGAGACGATTTCCGGGAAATCGAAGGGTATGAAGATCACGGCGTGGAAGTGCTGTTTTTTTGGAATCGCGAAAAGAAGCTCATTGCCACGGCGATCAACGTCGCCTGTCCCTCGCAGGAGGTCGAAGGCATTTCCAAAGTAAGTGCTGATTTCTGGCATCCTGTTAGAGAGCGTTTGAAAGAAGCGCATGGCGAAGATCTGGTTGTTCTGACCTGGGCGGGAGCTTCGGGCGATCAGTCGCCGCATTTGATGTATCGGAAAGCTGCCGAAGAACGAATGATGAAACTGCGTGGCCTGAACCGACTCGATGAAGTGGCCCGGCGTGTTGTGGGAGCTTGGAACGAAGCCTATGAAGGTGCGCTTCAGGAGATACAGACAGAGGTTGCTCTT
>JAGPCC010000242.1 GCA_018058245.1 Verrucomicrobiales bacterium | reverse complement strand
TCTGGCCAGGCGCAGGAAGGACAGTCAAATCCATTCGTCTGGTTCAGTCTTGCCATCCCTTCCGTTCCCCGCAGCAGTCCCGCCTGGCCGAAGACGTGCTGTAGCGAAGAGACGACGGCAGCGACGCCGGCCGCCTGCTGTGCTGGGGCCGAGACCGCAATGCCCGTAAAAGTAGGCGGGGTTTCCACAGAAATCTCTTCACTTTCAGGATCAGGATGGCTCATGAATCAATGGGTAGGAGGGAAACTATACTCTTCGCACGAACTGGATGAAAGATCTGGCACAATTTGTGCCAAGGACTACGAATCACCAGCGCGGGGAGGCGCAACCAGAAATTCTGTTTTTGGCTGACAGAAAAATACCCGTGGAAATTTCCGCCGGAGAGTTGAATATCCCGCGATCGCGTAACGCAAAAATTCTGTCCTCCGTCCTCTCCAGTCCTCAGATGCCCAAACGCTCCCCTTTATGGAACTAACCGTCGAAGCCCTCAGTTTCCAGCCTTCTTCCGGGAACTGGGCAGATTGCGCGGAGTCGCTCGAGGAATGGAACGAAGCCTACCGGAGGGTCGAATCCTATTTTTCCGCCCTGCGGGTCGAAAACAAGCTCCTCCTCAGCTCGCTCGTCTTTAAGATTCTCGGAATCGCAAGCGAGCGCTTAGGAAAAGAGCCAGGACGGCTTCCCGTGGAACTAGCGGCGGAGGAAACGGACCGCCTTCTCGTGAGCTGGTTTCGGCGCTTCCTCGTCGGGTCCGAGGTGGAACCGATCGACCGCCTTTCGGCTCGGGGGCGCCTTGCCCTCCTCCTCGTCGATACAAAAGTTCCTTGGCAGCACCTATTCCTAACCGACGAACCCGTTCCAGAAGAAGTTGTCAACGCGATGCGCACCGCTTATCTCCGGGCGGACCCGGACTTCCGTTTTGTCGAAATGCGGCCCCGTCCGATCGATCTTGGTATCGTGGCAGTCGCGAACCGCACCTTTGAAAGCATGGGAATCTGGAAGACCGCCGTACAATGGCTCCTCTGGATCGGTTTTGGTCTCCTCCTCGCGGCGAACTTCTTTTTAACCCGCTAATCCCCCCCCTCCGCATTCCAGATGAGCATAGAGGAAATCGAAGAGCGCAACAAAAGCCCCTCCGTAGATCGCAGTACGGTATGGGAGGCTTTTCTCTTTTTTTCCGTAACACTGGGCATCACTGGCGTCGGGACCTACCTCATGGCCGACTACCTCTGGCAGTTGGATTGGTCCGCGTCCTCCACCTTTCTCCTGATCCTGTTCACCGTTCTCTTCGGTTATCTCGCCTTCGGTTTCAGTCACGCATTTTTTGGTTTCATTCTTCGCCGATTTCACCTGCCCTATGCCAATATGCCGCGAGTCGACGAGGAAGCGTCGCGGATCGAAGACTTTGAAGTACATCCCCGAGTCGCCATCATCATCCCGATCTACAATGAGCCGGTGGACCGAGTCTTCGCCGGGATTCGCGCGATCTTCGACTCCGTGATGCGGACTTCCCAAGCCGACGCATTTGACTTCTTCATCCTCTCGGACTCGAACCAACCCGAGCAGTGGATCATCGAGGAAGCAGCCTGGCTCAACCTGCTCCGCGATCCCGCTGCGCAGGATCGTGTTTTTTACCGCCGCCGTCCTGAAAATATCGCAAAAAAAAGCGGCAACGTCGCGGACTTCTGTCGCACTTGGGGAGATCACTATCGCTACATGATCGTGCTCGACGCCGACAGCATCATGAAGGGGGAGACGCTCACCGAGCTCTACCTGCGAATGGAGTCAAATCCCCGCGTTGCGCTCATCCAGACTGCGCCAGTTCTGGTAAATGGGGAGTCGCTCTTCGGTCGCATGCAACAATTCGCGAACCGTCTCTACGGCCCGGTTTTTATGGAAGGGCTGGGATTCTGGCAACAGGGCGGAGGAAACTTCTGGGGCCACAACGCCATTGTCCGGCTCCGTCCCTTCATGGAATATTGTGACCTGCCCGAATTGCCGGGCCGAAAACCTTTTGGTGGTCACATCCTCTCGCATGACTTTGTCGAGGCAGGCCTGCTGCGGCGGGCCGGATGGGAGGTATGGATGGCCCACAATCTGGAGGGCAGCTACGAAGAGGCCCCCCAGGGAATCATCGAGTCCGCACAGCGCGATCGACGTTGGTGTCAGGGCAACCTCCAGCATGGCATGCTCCTGTTCGCCCGCGACCTCCGCGGGAAAACTCGTGTCCACCTCGCGAACGGAATCCTCGGGTACGTCGCCTCACCTCTTTGGTTGATTTTTATGGGCATCGCTTTCTGGCGTGCTTACGCGATGGGATCTGGATCATTCCTCGCGCCGGTGGAATCATCGGGTGGTTTGACCGTCCTCCTCATGACCTTTGTTCTGCTGTATGCACCGAAAGTTCTCTGTCTCATCGATCTGATCTTTGACAAGGAGCGTCGCCGTGGTTTTGGCGGGTTTTTGAATGCTGCAGGCGGGGCTTTTGTCGAGACCTTTTTCTCGGCCTTGATCGCACCGGTCATGATGCTTTTTCATACCAAATTTGTGATCTGGAACTTGATCGGAAGAACCGTCGGATGGGGTGCCCAGCGTCGTGGAGCCCAGGGAACTTCGTGGGACGAAGCCTTCTTCGCCCATGGATTGCATACCCTGTTGGGCATCGGCATTGGCATATTCACCGCGATGACCAACCCGGTACTCTTCTGGTGGCTTTCCCCCGTGCTACTCGGGCTCTGGTTGAGCATCCCGATTTCCGTCTGGACGAGCCGACTAGAGATCGGGCTCCTCGCAAAGCGGAATAGGTTGTTTTTCACTCCAGAAGAATCTACCCCACCCATCGAAGTGGTCGAGGCAACGACCCCGCCAAATGAACCGGACCACCGCCGCTATCGGGGCATCACCGCAGCGGTCCTCGACCCCTTCCTGAACGCGGTCCATGTTTCCCTGCTCCGTCGGAATCGCCGGCGACTGATGGCCGGGCAAAAAGTCTACGGTGCCAGTGCGGCCCAAAGTGTGCCCAAATCAGGCGAATCCCGCGTCCGCCGCCTCCTCGCCGAGAAACTACTCCGCGAAGGACCTCACTCGCTCGATACTGCGGAGACGATCCTCGTATTGTCCGACATCGACAATATGCTATGGCTCCATCGTCAAGCATGGTTGCGCCCAAACAAGGATCTCGATCTCTGGTGGCAACGCGCGATCCGCGAAACCTCTTCGGCAGTCTGAGGCGTCCCGCCGAAGCAACAGTTGACTCAATCGTCCAGGTGAATGACCGCCTTTCGGAGCGCTCCCTCCCCGACCGTCTTCGCAAACCCGGTAGGAACGTCAGCATACGGAAGGCGATGTGTGATCCATGGAGTGGTGTCGACCCTGCCCGACTCCATCGCCGCGATGACCTGCCCGAACTCCGCCGAGGTCGCATTGCGGCTCGACATCACCGTCAGTTCGCGACGGTGAAAATTCGGATCACTGAAGACCACTTCTCCCTGAAAAAGCCCGACAAACACGATGCGACCGCCGTGAGCGGCAAGGTCGAAGGTGGAGAGCATCGACGCCCGATTCCCCGTTGCATCAAAGATCACATCCGGTAGTTCCCCGCCAAAAGCATCTCGAATCAGAGGAATCATCGCTCCGCCCGTTGGCACGGCCACAGTCTCATCCGCACCCAGAACGTCGCGAGAGAACGCGAGCCTGGATTCGCTCAGGTCGGCGACGACTACCCTCGCTGCCTGGCCTTTTAAAAAACTGATGACACTCCATCCAATCGGACCGGCACCGAGAACGAGCACCTTGTCCGATTCGCCTACAAAACTGCGATTCACCGCGTGCTGCCCGATACAGAGCATTTCCACGAGGGCGAGTTGATCCATCGTCGCCGAATCCGCACGATGTAGTTTGTGAATCGGCACATTGAGAAAGGGCCTCATTCCGCCGTCACAGTGAACCCCGAGGACTTGGAGGGATTCGCAGCAATTCGTTTTCCCCTTTTGGGACGCCGGAGACATTCCATCATTCAGATACGGCTCCACGGAAACCGCCTCTCCCACTGCGAACACAGAACTCCCGTTGATCGCGACGATTTCCGCTCCCAGTTCGTGTCCGAGAATCCGAGGATACTCAAAAAACGGCTGACGCCCGTGGAAGGCGTGAATGTCCGTTCCGCAGACTCCGATCCGACGAATACGCACCCTCGCCTCACCCGGAAGCGGGTCTACGAGCGCCTCCCGCCCGAGCGCAAACCGGCCCGGTTCCGCGAGAACGATATGCGATTGCTCCATTCGTGCGGTCAGGCCACCGGACACTGGTTGATCGTTTTGAAAAAGTCGTTTCCTTTGTCATCGACGAGGATAAAAGCGGGGAACTTCTCCACCTCGATTTTCCAGACCGCTTCCATACCGAGCTCTGCAAAATCGAGGACCTCGACTTTTCGAATGTGATTCTGCGCGAGGATCGCCGCCGGACCACCAATGGAACCAAGATAGAAACCGCCGTGTTTTTTGCAGGAATCAGTGACCTGCTGGCTGCGATTTCCTTTTGCGATCATGACCATGGACGCTCCGTGCGACTGAAAAAGCTCGACATAGGGATCCATCCGTCCAGCCGTCGTCGGCCCGAACGAACCGCTCGGCATTCCTTCGGGAGTCTTTGCGGGACCGGCATAATAGACCGGAAATTCCTTAAAATAGGCAGGCAGTTCCTCCCCACGATCCATCATCTCCCGCAGTTTTGCATGGGCGATGTCACGGGCCACAATGATCGTACCAGAGAGCTCTAGAGCGGTCGTGACCGGATATTTTGAGAGTGTTTTGAGCGTCTCCTCCATTCCCGCATTGAGATCGATCGGCACCCCGTGGAACTGATGGTCCTTCCAGCGTTCCGGGATGTACTGGCCCGGATTCACTTCGAGCTGCTCCACAAAAATCCCCTCCCGGGTGATCTTTGCCTTCACCTGACGGTCGGCCGAACAACTCACCCCGAGCCCGACCGGGCAACTCGCTCCATGACGGGGCAGACGGATCACTCTCACGTCGAGGGCAAAATATTTTCCGCCGAACTGCGCGCCGATCCCGATGTTGCGGGCCTTTTCTAAAAGTACCTTCTCCATCTCGACATCCCGGAAGGCCTGCGCCCGTTCGCTGCCTTCCGTCGGCAGTTCGTCGTAGTAACGAGTCGAGGCGAGCTTGACCGCCTTCAGCGTTGCCTCGGCACTGGTGCCGCCCACGACAAGAGCCATGTGATACGGAGGACAGGCCGAGGTCCCCAGCGTCCGCATTTTTTCCACGGCCCAGTCCACAAAACGATCGGGTGAGAGCAGCGCTTTGGTTTCCTGGTAGAGAAACGTCTTGTTCGCCGATCCCCCGCCCTTGGTAATGAATAGAAATTCGTATTCGTCGCCGTCCGTCGCAAACAGATCGATCTGCGCGGGGAGATTGTTGCGGGTGTTTTTTTCTTCAAAAAGAGTGATCGGAGCCAACTGAGAATACCGCAGGTTTTCCTCCTGATAGGTCTTCCAGATCCCGGCCGCGAGAGCCTCCTCATCGTGACCGCCCGTCCAAACCTGCTGGCCCTTTTTCCCCATCACGATTGCCGTCCCCGTATCCTGACACATCGGCAAGATCCCCCGCGAAGCGATGTCGGCGTTCCGGAGAAGCGTCAACGCGACGAGCCGATCATTATCCGTTGCTTCGGCATCGTCCAGAATCGCGGCGACCTGCCGGAGATGCGACGGTCTCAGCATAAAGGAAATATCCCGAATCGCTTCGTTGGCGAGTCGAGTGAGCGCATCGGGAGAGACTTTTAAAATCTCCGTTCCTTCAAACTCGGTCACTTCGACTCCTTCGGTAGAAATGAGACGGTACTCCGTGCGATCCGGTCCGAGCGGGAACGGTTTGTGGTAGGTAAAATCACTCATGGGATGGATGGGAAAGGCAGAATCTTTCCACCGCCTGCGATACTTTGCAAACCAGGCATCACGCCAACGCGCCTTTCCTTTCCTTGCCTCAACTCCCCTGTTCCGCTTACTCTACGGTCATGCGTTGGAAATCTCCCCTACTCGTCCTAGCCGTTCTTGCACCGTTCCTCCCGCTAAAGGCTGAGTTCCTTGCAGGATCAGCGCACACCGACATCACCCCCAAGGAACTCCCCGTACTCGTGAACGGCGGCATGGTGAGCCGTTCGGTGGACAAAGTAAACACCCCCGTGAGCGCTCGTTCCCTCGCCTTCTCGGACGGGAAAGAGAAAATCGTCATCGTAGTCGTCGATAGCTGCATGTTGCCGCGCGACCTTCTCGACAAAGCAAAAGAGATCGCGGCTGGTAAAGCAGGGATGCCGACTTCCCACATCCTCATTTCGGCGACACACGCCCACAGTGCCCCCTCCTGCATGGGCGTACTCGGAACCGATGTCGATCCAGCTTACGTCCTCTTTTTCACCAAAAAACTCGTCGAAGCCATTCTCGCGCCCCTACAAACAATGAAACCCGCCAAAATCGGCTGGGGCGAAATCGATGCAGGAGACTACACCGCCTTGCGGCGCTGGGTCATCCACCCCGACCGGATGAAGGAAGATCCCTTCGGCAATCTCACCATCCGCGCCAACATGCACGCCGCCGGGAAACCCGAAGACGTAACCGGACCGTCCGGCCCCGAAGATCCCATCATGAGCATGATCTCCGTGCAGGCACTCGACGGCCAGCCCATCGGCCTGCTCGCGAATTTCTCGATGCACTATTTCGGCGACAAAGACATCAGCGCCGACTATTTCGGGCGTTTTTCCAACTCGCTCCAGGACAAAATCGCCGGGGGGAAACCGGGTTTTGTTGCCATGATGTCCCACGGTTGCAGCGGCGACATCTGGCGTCGTGACTACGAGAAACCAGCGGAAGACCCCATGAACAAAATCACAATCGAGGACTACACCACCCAGATGACAGACCTCGCCATGACCGCTTATCAGGCGATCAAATATGAGGCCCCGGAAACTCTCGCCATGAAAGAACGTCGGTTCGACCTCAAGTATCGGGTTCCTGACAAACAGCGACTCCAATGGGCCGAAAAGATCGTCGGTGAAGTCGGAGACCGCCTCGTCAAAGAACTCAGCGAGATCTACGCCCGCGAGCAGATAATCCTTCACGAAAGACAGCAAACCGAAGTCGTCGTGCAAGGCTTGCGCCTCGGCGAACATATCGGAATCGCGACGTCCCCCTGCGAGACCTACGCGATCAGCGGTCTCAAAATCAAAGCCGCGAGCCCCACCCGGCACACCATGGTCATCGAACTCGCGAATGGGGGAGACGGCTACATCCCGCCGGTCGAGCAGCATCTTCTCGGCGGATACAACACCTGGCCCGCTCGCTCCGCCGGTCTCGAAGTCGCTGCCGAATCCAAAATCACCGAGGCGGCCAAAGAAATGCTCGAGGCAGTCACCGGAAAACCCCGTGAGGATAAACGCGCCACGGCCGGCCCCGCCGTGATCGACACCCTCGCCCTGAAACCTCGCGCCTACTGGCGTCTCGACGAATTTGCCGGCCCCCGGGCCGTTGATTCCTCGCCGAACGGACTCGATGCGATCTACGAACCCCGCGTCCTCTTTTACCTTCCCGGCCCGCAGGACAAGGCCTTCGCCACGGGCGGGATCAATCGATCCACCCATTTTGCGGGAGATCGGCTCAGTGCCCGGGTTCCCGGATTGACAGGGAAGAACTACACCGTTTCCCTCTGGTTCTGGAGCGGCACCTCCGATGAAT
>JAGPCC010000241.1 GCA_018058245.1 Verrucomicrobiales bacterium | reverse complement strand
CGTCGGCGACCTGTTCCGGGGAAAGGGTCGGTCCCAGTGGCGTACGGGTTTTGTATTCCTCCAAAAGATGCTCTCGATTCGGGAAATGCTTCAGCGCATCGGTATCGACGACCCCGGCACTGACACAATTCACGCGGATGCCGAGCGGCCCCAACTCCTGCGCGAGCCCTCGGGCGAGGGCCTCGAGAGCGGCCTTCGAGGCTCCGATGAAGGTGTAATTCGGAATCGCCCGTTCCGAACCGAGACTAGAGAGACCAACGATGGAGCCTCCGTCTGTCATCATCGGAACCGCATTTTGCGCCAGCGTATTAAGTGCGAGGGCGTTCGTTTCCATGCATCGGCGAAAGTGCTTCAGGGTCATCTCCATGGCCGGCTTGAGGACACCGAGGGCGGCATTGCTGATCACAAAATCGACCCGATCAAATTCCTTTTTAAATTCCACAAAGGCCTCTTCGACACTGCCGGGGTTACTTACATCCGCCTGCACCGCAAGAGCGCGGCGGCCCATTCCACGGATGAGACCGCAGACGACATCGGCTTCTTCGTGACTATTATAATAGAGGATCGCAACATCGCAGCCTGCTCTCGCCAGCTTCAAGGCCGTGGCACGACCGATCCCCCGGGATCCCCCGGAAATAAAAGCAACTTTTCCTGAAAGCGGTTCGGACATAAAAAAACGGGAAACCCGCCGCTACAATGCGTCGGGTCGGTAACCTATAGCGAGACGGAGCGGCCCGTCAAGCAGGGCAACCGGATCATTTCGAGCCTGTGGAAGCGCCGTTTTTGGGGCAAATAGGGTTGCCTCGGGAAGTGAACCCTCTTCGATTAGGCCTATTTGATGGCGGAGATCACATCCGGCACGTTGGTTATGATCGCATCGACGCCTGCCGCGACCCATCGTTTTGCGATCTCGGGGTCGTCTACCGTCCACAGAGCAATTTTCGATTTCAACCCATGAAGGATCGGGATCCCGGCCTCGGTGAGGTCGGCAAAATTCCACCCGACCCAATCCGGAGCGAGAGTGGCAAGTTGCTCGATTTTCTCTGCGCTCAGCGTTTTGCTCCCGAGAGCGCCGATCCTCACGCCGGGCATCAGCTTCTTGAACTCTCTCAGAAAATCCCAGTCAAAACTCTGGACGATGACTCGTTCGCTCACTGCCAACTCCTGGATCACGGCGGCATAGGCCTCGGCGGCGCCTGTCTTGTGCTCAATCAGCGGGGTCGCACCGCTCTCCAGGCAGAGTTGGATCGCGTCTGCGTAGCGAATGATTTTTTCCCCGGCGAAGTCCCCTTTGGAGAACCATTTCCCGACATCGAAGGTCTCGACCGTGTCCCAATCAGTTTCCTCGATTGTTCCAGTCCGACCCGCGACGCGGTCGAGAGTTTTGTCATGAAAGAGCACGAGCGCCCCGTCCCGCGTGACTCGCACATCGAATTCGATGACTTTTGCCCCGAGCCGAATCGCTTCTCGAATCGACGAAGCGGTATTTTCCGGGGCGATCGCCGAGGCTCCCCGATGGGCGATCACCAGCGGAATCTCGGCAGAGTGCGATGAGATCATAGTCAGGAAAAAGTGAAAAACGAATCCAATACGGAAGCGTTTAGGGAAGTTTGAGGATCCGAATTGCATTTTCTGAAAAGAGTTTCCTCCGAACCGCCGCATCTGGAACCAATCGGCGCACATTGGCGATTTGTTGAGATCCAGAGCATTTTTCTCCTTCGCCGGTCGCATCCGAGCAGTCCGTTCCCAACATCAATTTGTCTTGGTGACGCAGGAAAAATGCGACCGCATGTTCTTCGTCGCGATTGATCGCATTTTTTCCCGATCCCGCCGAGAGATCACCGAACATGTTCGGATAGTCGGCAAGATACCGGTCTGTGAGGCCTCCGGGAGTGACCGGACCGGTTGGGTAGAGCGCCTTCTGCTCGTGCTTTGCATCGATATTCCCCCACCAAGTCTGGGCATGCCCGATGAAGTTCACATCCGGAAAGCGCTCCAGCACTTTGCCGAATCGCTCAAAACCCAAATTGTACATGTTGTACTGAAAATGCAGCAACACGGGCACCGCATAGGCCTTCGCCACTTCGTAGGTTCGGATCATCGGTGCCGAGTCACATTCCAGGCTGAACTTGGACTCTCCGATTCCGATGGCGCCTCGTTCCAACCACTTCTCGAGTTCACTCACGGCATTTTCTGCGTCGGGCACCTCATTGCAGAAGTAAGAAAAGGACTTCGGAAATTCTGTAGCGAGACGAGCGGCTGCTTCCGTGCCGAAAACCCGCGCGGCGAGGCCATTCGACTTTCCCCCATGGGTCGAAGGCGAGCTGAACTCTGATCCCGAGGGCAGCAGGACAGTCCGCGAAACCCCCATTCGCTCTTGATGGGCGATGAACTCCGGATTGCGGCGTCCGCTGAAATTGACATGTTGATGAATGTCGATAATCCGTTCGTCCGACGCAGCTGCGAAGATCGAGTCAACCTGGCCGTAGGCACCTAGAGTCCCTATTCCCGCCGTTTTTATCAATTGTCTTCGATTCATGATCTTGTCACAATCACCAGACCTAACAGGAATCTCTTTTCTACTGCGAGATGAAAATCACCCTTTTTTGCGCCCTATTCGTTTCGATCGTTCATCCCGTCTTCGCACAGGACGGGATTGAACTCTCACCAGAGGACTTCCCACGGGCTCCCGCCACGGAACCGGCGAACGCCCTCGCCACTTTCGAAGTCGCCCCCGGGTTCACGCTTTCCTTCGCCGCACACGAACCCGAGGTGACTGACCCGATCGCGATGAGCTTCGACGAAAAGGGGAGAGCCTACGTCGTGGAGATGATCGGCTACTCCGAAAGACGCGAGGACGCCGTCTGCCGGGTTCGACTCCTCACCGACGCGGACCATGACGGAGTCTTCGAAACGAGCATCGTCTTCAAAGACAAACTGAAGTGGCCCAGCGCGATCATTTGCTACGATGGCGGGGTTTTTGTGGGCGCTACCCCGGACCTTTATTATTTCAAGGACACGGATGGAGATGGCATCTGCGATGAAGCAAAAACAGTCTTCACCGGTTTCGGTGGCGGCAATGACATCCGCTTGAACATGCAGGCCCTCTTCAACAGCCTGCGCTGGGGACCCGATAACCGCATCTGGGGAGCGACTGCGGGCAATGGCGGCACGATCACTCGACCCGATGATGCCTCCTTTGCCGAGGTTTCCCTGCGCGGGGCCGATTTCTCCTTCGATCCTGAAAAGCTCGATCTTCGACCGGAAAACGGGACCGCTCAGTATGGGATGAGTTTTGACTCCCACGGGCGGCGGTTTGTCTGTAGCAACTCGCGTCACCTCATCTGGGTCGCCTACGAGCGCGAGCAGGTGAAGACCAATCCCTGGTACAGCCTGCCACCGCCGCTCATTGACGTTTCCGCCGATGGTCCGGCCCCGACAGTCTTCCGCATCAGCCCGGACGAACCGTGGCGCATCGTCCGGACCCGCTGGCGTGTTGGCGGTGTCGTCAAAGGCATCGTCGAGGGCGGAGGACGGGTCTCCGGTTTCCTCGTCGCCTCCTCGGGCATCCACCTCTACGGGGGTGACGCTTTCCCATCCGAATTTCGCGATAATTCCTTCACCGGCGACGTAGGCAGTAACCTCATCCACCGGAAGATCATCACTACCCCAGCGGGGTCGGTCCAGCCGGTGGGAACTCGTCCCGATCCCAATGAAAAGACCGAATTTCTGCGCAGCAGCGACTACTGGTTCCGCCCCACCAGCATCTTGAGCGGCCCGGACGGCTGTCTCTATGTGACTGACATGTACCGCGAAGTGATCGAGCATCCCTGGTCGCTCCCCGAGCAGATCAAGAAGCACCTCGATCTCAACAGTGGCAACGATCGCGGCCGGATCTATCGCATCGCGCCAGAGGGGTTTACGTTGCCATCCATTCCTGACCTGGGCGCGGCCACCGACGCCGAATTGGTCGCCCTAACGCAACACCAGAACGAGTGGCACCGCACCACCGCCCACCGTCTCCTCTATGAACGCGGTAAAGCGACCACCCCGATGGCTCCTTATGCCCCCTTCCCCGCAGCGCTGGCGTCAGAGACCCCGCTCCTCAAAGAGATCGCTACTCACGCCGGTGATCCCTGGATGGAGGCAGCCATTCTGAATTCGCTCCGCACACCCGCCGACCTCGCCGCAGCGTGGCAGGCGTCGGCGAACGCACCAGCCGCTTTCCGCGCCCAACTCGCCGGCATGGTCGCTCGCAGCGGCGATGCACCCCTCCTTATCACCATCAGCGAAGAACTTGCCGGAAAAGAGCCTGACGCGGCCATGGTTTCCCTGCTCACGAGTTTGCGCGAGGGCCTCACTCGGGCCCGTGGCGACTGGCGCGGCTTTGCGACCGACCCACGTTGGAATTCCCTCACCACCAAAGCCTCGCACACTCTTAAAGACGCTTCTTCTGGCACCCCTGCACGCATTACTGCGGTACAGTTGCTCTCGCTCCTCCCCGCAAAGGAAACGCAGGATCTCTTCCAGACCACACTCCTGGGTGGGGAAGTCGATCCGGCGCTCGCCGCCGCGCTGGTAGGTGCGATCACTGATCTGGATTTCCTCATCGATCGCTTTGCGACGCTGACGTCCGCCCGCGACGCACTGGGTAGTCGCATCCTCGCCAACGCCAAAAGTTCCGCCACTTTCCTCACGGCCCTTCGGGATGGGAAAATCAAACTCGCCGAAGCCCCAGCCAGCCTCATCGAGAACCTGCGCCGCCACACCGACGCGGGCGTGCAAAAGCTCGCCGCCGAGGTCCTGCCGCCGATCGTTTCGCGCGCAGATGTCATCGCTGCCTATCAGCCTGCCCTGGCGAAAAAAGGCGACCCGGAAAAGGGCAAGGCCGCTTTCGCCAAGGTCTGCGTGGCCTGCCACGTTTCCCACGAAGGAGTCGGGATCGCCCTCGGCCCGGTCCTCGCCAGCTTCTCCGCCGCCGGAGCCGAAACCCTCCTCGGGAACATCCTCGATCCCAACCGCGAGGTGGCCCCACAGTATCAGGCCTACACTTTTGAATTCACCTCGGGACCGCCCGCGACCGGTTTTATCGTCTCCGAAAATTCGACCGAAGTGACCCTGCGGCAACCCGGCGGAGTGGAGCGCACCTTCCCCCGCAGCGAGGTCGCCTCGATGAAAGGACTCGGCCAGTCGCTCATGCCCGAAGGGCTGGAAGCGACCCTGACCGTTGATGAGATGGCCGATCTCATCGCCTACATTCTCAAAACACCCTGACCGTTCCGATGCGGTCCGGCGACCTTCGCAGGGACCGGACCGTTTTTCGGGGTGAATGATCGCAGTGCATGTTCTTCCAGATCTTTGTTGATGTCTGTCTCCCCATTCTCCTCCTCATTGGATTGGGATGGGGCCTCGACAGGCTTTTTGATCTCGATCTCAAGACTCTCGTAAAGCTCAACCTTTACCTCTTTGTCCCCTCCTTTATTCTCGTTCGGCTGTCTACCTCGAATCTCTCTGGAGTAATCGGGCTCAAAGTCGTGGCCTTCACTCTCTCCGTGATCACCTCGATGGGTCTGATCAGTTGGCTCATCTGCGCGCTGCGACGGCGTCCGCCCGCCGAGCGCTACACGATGCAGCTCAGCACCATGATCTACAATTCCGGGAACTGGGGAATTCCCATCATGATGCTCGCCTTTTCCGAACTGGGAGCGGTCATTCAGGTCTTTGTCCTCGCGACGATGAATCTGACCAGCTTCTCTGTTGGGATCTTTCTGGCGAACGCTGGCAGCAGCGAACGAAAAGGCTGGTTTCTCCCGATCCTGAAACAGCCCTCTCCTTACGCGATCCTCACCGCACTGCTTCTGCGCTCCTTTGACAATCCTCTCACCGAAGTGGTCTTCCTCTGGACCCCGCTCACCTACCTCGCCGACGCCCTCGTCGCGTTTGCCCTCCTCACTCTCGGAGTGCAGCTCTCAAAAACAAAACCTCCGGCACCCGTCGGCAATCTTGGAATCGCTCTGTTTGTCCGTCTCATCGGCGGCCCCATCGTTGCGGCTGCGCTCACTCTGGTCTTCGGATTCGAAGGAGAAACCGCCGCGATCCTCATCGCCGGAGCCGCCGCCCCCACCGCCGTCAATACCGCCCTCCTCGCCCACGAATTCAAAGCAGACAGCCGCTTCGCCGCTGCCGCAGTGCTCTACTCGACCCTCTCAGCGGCGATCACCGTGACGCTCCTTCTTGCGATTCTTCGCGCCGGGTGGATTCCGTGGGCGGCAGGATGAGAAGGCACTCCCCAAGCATGCTCCTGTTTTTTGAAAAAAAGTCTCAACATCCGAATCATTTCGCGCTAGGGTCTACCTGTGTCAGCCCCGGCGTCGGGGAACGGCCCTTTCCAGAAACCTTTAAACGACTTCATACCGTGAGTAGCCATTTATCCAGCGACATCCAAATCGAGGGCGACCTCAATTGTTCCACCGACCTCATTTTTGACGGTTCCATCAAGGGAAACATCACCTCCAAAGGAAGTCTGACGATCGGTCAGAACGCCTCTGTCAGTGGCGACCTGAAGGCAGAGAAAGCCATCATCGAGGGCAAAGTCGTCGGAAACGGCAACTTCAACTCTTGCCGCCTCTCCCCGACTTCGATCATCTCGGGTTCTGTGAATACCGTGAGTCTCCAGATGGAAGAGGGCGCGACCCTCGAAGGACAGTGCAAAGTGGGCAAGGCAAAAGCCTAACCCAGGAGGCCGGAAACGGTTTTCTAAAAACCCGGCCACACCGACTTTTCTCAGAACGCTCCGGGATTCCCCGGGGCGTTTTTGTTTTCCTGATCGCTCAGGAAAATTGCGCAAGGATCAGCGAGACCCAGATCACGATCAAAACCGTCCACGTCGCGATCCAGAGAAGCGACAAGATCATGGCGATCCACCAGATCGCCCGACTCCGGGGCACAAAACCGAGAGGTGCCTTCCGATGCCGTAGCAATAGGAAAAGCGCCAACGGAGCCGTAAAGAGGCTCAGGGGTGCCAGCCAGGTCACCAGCGTGAGGGCCTGCTTGTCGTAGAGCTTCGTGCGAGCGAGATAGGCAGGATCACTCCCTTCCTCACGCAAACGGTGCAGGCAGGGAAGGCACAGATCCCGGCCCGCCCACGAGGCGGCTGCTCGGGCGGAGAGAAAACATCCACATTCGTCGCAGACTTTGTCCGCCCGCAGTTCCGGAAAAAACGTGCAACGGGCCTCCCCGTCCCCGCCCGGTACCCCCCTGTCCGTCACGGCAAACCCGCGAAAAAGTCGGGGGAAAATTGTCAGACTCACTTGACTACGGCACACCGGGCAAGCCTCCTCAAAGAACGACACTTCGCGCCCCACGCGGAGGCGACTACGACAGGACGGACATTGCAAAATCGCTGCGGTTTCTTCGTGAGAGAGACTTTCCATCGGAGTAATTTCCTTACTTTTTCACGACACGAGTCGAGGCGACACGGTCGTGTAGCGCCCGTTTCTCGGGATCAAACGCCGCCATCCAGTAGACCCCCGAACAGAGTGCCAGCAACCCGAAATAAACAAACATCCCGGTGATCATCGCCATTACGAACCCTTCCGGATTTCCATCGCCACGGTTCATCGCAGAGATCACCGCGATCACTCCGCCTAATCCCACCGCCGACGGGATCCACACCAGCAGATAATTCAACGGCTTTTTCGCAAGCCATCGCACAAAGGCCCGTTTGTAAGTGAGCCGCGAACCATCG
>JAGPCC010000030.1:10240-26795 GCA_018058245.1 Verrucomicrobiales bacterium | reverse complement strand
ACGAGATATTTCGTTCAATGAAACACAGACTCCTTGCTGAGTTTCTGGGTACCTTTGCCCTCGTCTTCTCCGGCACCGGGGCAATCGTGATCAACGAATCGAGCGGCGGAGTGATCGGTCACGCCGGTATCGCCCTGACCTTCGGTCTGATCGTTCTTGCGATGATCTACACCTTCGGAGACATCTGTGGAGCGCATTTTAATCCGGCGGTAACGATTGCCTTTGCGGCAGGGAAACGATTCCCGCGGGCGATCGTTCCGCGATATGTCTCGGCTCTCAGCTACTCGGAGCTCTCCTCGCCGTCCCTCTTTGCAGGGCAGTGAGAGAGCAAGGGTACTCTGGCGAAACTCCCTCCTAGTTTTTATACCACGAGTTATTATGTCGAAGTCCGCTCCTCTCATTCTTGTGCTATGCACTGGCAACAGCTGCCGTTCTCATCTCGCCGAAGGCATCCTGCGTTTCCATTTCGGCGACCGCTACCGTGTCGCGAGCGCTGGTTCGGCTCCTGCGGGTTTTGTCCATCCTCTCGCGGTGAGGGCAATGGCCGAAATCGGCATTGATCTTTCTGCGCATCGGTCCAAACATCTCGACGAATTTTTGTCAGAGGAAGTGGAGACGGTCATCACCGTCTGCGGGAATGCCGATCAAGCCTGCCCCCATTTTCCGGGGGAGGGGAATCGTCATCATTTCCCGTTCGATGATCCCGCCCATGCGGAAGGAGGCGAAGAGGAACAACTCCTCGTCTTCCGCCGCGTTCGGGATGAAATCCACGCCATTTTTGGGGCCTATGCTGCCGGTCGTCTCGACGAGGCAAAGCGGAATCTCTAATTGGCGAAGGTGAACTGGCCGTCCTCTACCCCAACATGGATCGTGTCGCCGTCGCGGAATTTTCCGTCGAGGAGATCGAGGCTCAATGGATCGAGGAGTCGTCGCTGGATCACTCGTTTTAAGGGTCGAGCGCCATACGAAGGATCGTATCCTTCCGTCGCGATTTTTTCGAGGGCTTCGGGTGTGAGGTCGAGCTCCAGTCCGAGGGCGGCGAGGCGCTTTGTGACCCGGGCGATCTGAATCTTGACGATGGAGGAAAGGTCTCCTTCCGAGAGCCGATCGAAGATGATGGTCTCGTCGATACGATTGAGGAACTCTGGTCGGAAGTGACTCCGGAGCGCTGCCAGAACGAGGGCCTCGCGTTGCTCGGGATTGTTCTCCGCCATGATGAATTCCGACCCGATGTTGCTCGTCATGATGATCACCGTATTTCGGAAATCTACGGTGCGTCCTTGGCCATCGGTGATGCGCCCATCGTCGAGGACCTGCAGGAGAACGTTGAAGACATCGGGATGCGCCTTTTCGATCTCGTCGAGGAGAACGACCGAGTAGGGTTTCCGTCGCACCGTTTCCGAAAGCTGACCGCCTTCTTCATATCCGACATATCCGGGAGGAGCTCCGATGAGGCGGGAAACGGAGTGCTTCTCCATGTATTCGCTCATGTCGATGCGGATCATCGCGTTTTCGTCGTCGAAAAGGAACTCGGCGAGAGCACGGGAAAGCTCGGTTTTCCCCACGCCGGTCGGTCCGAGAAAGAGGAAGGATCCGATGGGGCGATTTTCGTCCTGCAGGCCGGCCCGCGCGCGGCGGACGGCATTGGAGACGGCCTCGACCGCTTTTTGCTGCCCGATGACTCGCTCCCCGAGACGTGTCTCCATGCTCACGAGCTTGGATCGTTCCCCCTCCTGGAGACGCGAGACAGGGATCTTGGTCCATGCGCTCACCACTGCCGCGATGTCCTCTTCCGTGACTTCCTCTTTGAGTAGCCGCGAGGAGTTCTGCATCCCGTGGAGTTGCTTCTGCGCCTCCTTCAGTGCCTCCTCTTTGCCGGGAAGCAGTCCGTATTGAATCTCGCTCGCTCGTCCGAGATTCCCTTCGCGCTGACTGCGCTCCAGCTCGGTCTTGAGCTGCTCGATTTCCTCTTGCACGGCATTCGATCGATCAATGACCGACTTTTCATTCTGCCACTGAGCACGCAGAGCGTCCGATTTTTCCTTTAGATCCGCCATTTCGCGCTCGACTTTTTCTAGCCGGTCTTTGCTGGCATCATCCTTTTCTTTGGCGAGAGCCTGTCGCTCCATTTCCAGCTGCATACTTTGTCGTTCCAGTTGATCCAGCTCGGTGGGGAGACTGTCGAGCTCGATCTTGAGACGCGAGGCGGCTTCGTCGATCAGATCGACGGCTTTGTCCGGGAGAAAGCGGTCCGCGATGTAACGATCGCTCAAGGTCGCCGCAGCGACGAGGGCGGAGTCCTTGATGCGCACCCCGTGGTGAACCTCGTAGCGTTCTTTGATGCCGCGCAGGATGGAAATGGTGTCCTCGAGGGACGGCTCGTTCACCATGACTGGTTGGAAGCGACGCTCAAGAGCGGCGTCCTTTTCAATGTATTTACGATATTCATCCAGCGTCGTAGCCCCGATCGTACGGAGTTCGCCGCGAGCGAGCTGGGGTTTGAGCATGTTCGACGCATCGACCGCGCCTTCGCTCGCTCCAGCACCGACGATGGTGTGCAACTCGTCGATGAAGAGGATGATCTCGCCGTCACTGGAGGTGACTTCTTTGAGGAATGCCTTCAATCGGTCTTCGAATTCTCCTCGATACTTGGCTCCGGCGATCATGGAGCCGATGTCCATCGCGATGAGCCTTTTGTTCTTCAGAGATTCTGGAACGTCGCCGCTGACGATACGGCGGGCGAGACCTTCCGCGATGGCGGTTTTCCCGACGCCGGGTTCCCCGATGAGGACAGGGTTATTCTTTGTACGACGCGAGAGAATCTGCATGACCCGCCGGATCTCCTCGTCCCGTCCGATGATGGGATCGATCTTTCCTTTTCTCGCGATCGCCGTTAGATCAGTGCCATATTTTTCGAGTGCCTGATATTTCCCTTCCGGATCCTGATCAGTGACTTTGTGGCTCCCTCGAACGGAGGCGATGGCTTCCGTGATCGCTCTTTCGGTGACGCCGTTGTCTTTGAGCAAGGTTTTCAGATCGGGCGATCCGTCCCGGAGCATCGCGATGAGGACATGCTCGACGCTCGTGAAGTCGTCTTTCATCTCCCCCCTCACTTTCTCCGCTGTGTTCAGGGCCCCGCGAATGTCCTGGCTCATGTAGACCTGCTGGCCGGCATTTCCCGAGACACTGGGAAGTTTATCGAGGAGGCGATGCAGCGCCGCTTCGATGGTTTTTGGGCTGACTCCGATTTTTTCCAGAATGGGTCGGGTCACTCCTTCGGATTGTTCGACGAGGGCGGAAAAAAGATGGGCGCTCGTGAGTTCGGAATGATTTTTCGCCGATGCAAGAGATTGCGCTGCTTGGACAGCTTCCTGAAGTTTGTGAGTGTATTGATTCGGATTCATAGGCTGTGTGAAACGATAGCTGATCCTTTGATCCTTTGCCTAGCAGAGCTTGCGGTTTCTCGCGCAGAAATTGATTTTCAGAGTGAATTGGTGCCATTGAAGATACGATTTCAAAAAAAGAGCAGCCGAATTCCCGCGATTGCAGAGAATCCGTAGAGAAGAATCTCAAAGGCCCGTTGCGGGATGAGGTGGATGAGGCGCCTCCCTACGAGAATCCCGACAACAAGAGCGGGAAGCAAGAGCGCATTCAGTTTCAGAGAGTCCGGGTTGATCAACTCCAGCTGCCCGAGGAAAGGCACTTTGAATAAATTCACGAGCAGGAAAAACCGGGCTCCCACACCGAGGAAATCCTCTTTTTTCATGTGATGAACAAGAGCCCAGACGGAGTAGACGGGGCCAGCCGCGTTCGCGAGCATCGTGGAGACGCCGATCAGGATACAACTTACCCAACGGAAGATCCGGGAGTCAGGGAGATGCTCGAGAAACTCCTTTTGGGATTCCCGGATCAATTGGAGCAGTAGCATGAGTAAAATAATGCCTCCGATGACCCTTCGGGCGGTGAGGTCGTCGAGTGAATCGAGCAGCAACCAAGCCCCCACGATCGTGATCAGCGTGACAGGAACGAGTGGCCAGACTTGATGCCAGCTCGCATATTTCCGGAAGAGGGGATAGACGAGGACGTCACACACGATGAGCATCGGGAGGATGATGCCAACACTGTTTTTCGCTCCGAAGAGTTCCGCGATGACGAGCACATTGAGAATCGCCAGCCCAGGAAATCCCGTTTTGGAAACGCCCAGACAGAACGCTCCCAGACAGGCCAGCGCAAGGTTTGTGTAGGAGGCATCGAAAGGCAAGTCCACTACTTGTGATAGATCGGAAACGCCTCAAACGCAACCGCAACAGGGTTGGGTCGTGGCGACAACCCTATCTGGTCGACAGCGATGGTCTGCAACGAGCGAAATCGATGCCACCGGCTCGAAACTGGCTCTCGGAAATTTCAAAGATGGCGACCGAATGCTTCGAGCGAGTCCACTTGCAGCGATGCTCGATGAAGACTACGAAGCAGCTTCTCGTCCTCGACATTTCGAATTGCCTCGACAAGACCTGTTGGTGTCGAACCGAAACGAATCGAAAGAGTTTCTAAAATCGCCTCCTGGAGACCTTCCTGCCGACCCCTTTCGAGGCCTTTTTGGGTGCCTTCCAATCGGCCTTTTTCGAGACCTTTTTGGGTGCCTTCCAATCGGCCTTTTTCGAGACCTTTTTGAGTGAGTTGTTGGGCCAATGTCATGGCAGACTTCTTGAGATTCGATTGGGAAACCTTACGCAACCTACTCTCGAAGCGCTCGCTGTCAATTTCCGCATTGAGGAGGTAGTGGATCACCATCTCAAAAATCATTTCGGGAATCTGGCTCATCAGGGACTCGTCCCAGACCGCATCACCGAGCAACTGACCGCTGCGTTCTGCTTTCATTACCCGCAGTAGAAAGATGCCCGCCGGAGTTCCTCGAATCGCCTCGTATGGCATTTCGGAAAGTTGAACGAGTTGGAACCGAAAATCTGGAAGGAAGGGTCTGATGTACTCGTGAAGTCCGGTAGGCAGATCGAGTAGGGTCGAAAATTTCGGAGAAACTTTCCAAGCTTTCTTGTTCTGGGCAAGCACCACGGGCAAGATGATTGGCAGCGGAGCACTGGGCGAACCTTTGTGAAAGGCTTCCCAGATGCGCACCATGTACCGCAAGAGCCTCAGGGCGATCATCGGATCCTCGGCGATTTGATGCTCGAAGAGCAGATAGACAAAACATTCCCGCTCCCCCAGACGAGTCCCAAAAAGCAGATCACCTTCGGAACTCCGATAGTGCGAATCGATGAAGGTGCCGGATTGCAGCGTGAGGTGCTCCCAATCGATTTGCTCGGTGATTTCCGGAGGGAATTGATGGCGAAGAAATCCAGCGGCATTCACAGGGTCGCCGAAACCTTGCTTGAAGAGTTTATCATGAGGCTGGTGAATGGGATCTTCGGGCATGGCCGTCGATTGCTATCCAACAGAAAAATGAACCGGTACACCAGAACTTTTGTATAAGGAACGCGGCGCGGTCATCACCCCTTCAGGAAAAATCCCGAAAAACCAGGGTGAAAAACACGGTCGTAGTCCATTTCCTCCTATCCAGGGAAACAAAGCTGCGGTCGAAAAACCTACCAAGTGCGAATTTTGTACGACGTTGATCTTCTGCCTCTCGAAGAGAGATCGCGGGCGATCACCGGATTTTATCCGCGCACTTTGTCCTTCGCTGCTTCGCAGTCGCTGCGCAAACTTGCGGTCTCGCGGGCGAGCTGGGTCTTCAGTCCGTCGATCTCGTGATAGTTGCCGGAACCGATCGCTTTGGCGATGAGGTCATTCAAAAACAGTTCCCGCTCGGCGATTTTCGCTTTAAACTTGTCGTCGATTTCACCAATCGCCGCCCGTTGTTCGTCGGTGACGTTAAGGGCTGGCTCGCTTTTCGCGAGACGTTCCATGGCAAGTTCATAAGCGCTTTTCATGGAATCACTCTTCTTCGTCGGCGGAGACTGAGGGTTCTCCTTTTGTCGGAGTGCTCTTCTCTGTCGCGGGAGCGGTTGTCTCCTCTACGGGGGCAACAGCAAATTGCAGTGAGGGAGTGGAATCAATGATTTTGGTCAGTTCTTCCCAGCCTTCGTTGCGTTGCAGTTGAAAAATGTGCAGATAAATACTGACCAACTCGGGATCGTGTTTTTCGAGAAGTGCGGTGATAGTCGACGTCAGTTTTTTGACATCAAGGTCATCCGGAATGTCGTCAGCAGCACCCTCGCCATCATGCTCGATGCCGAGACCATCGAGAAACTCGGTGAGGAGAGAGGTGTGGGCCTTGAGGAGCCAGAGTTGCAACACCTGAGTTGCGATCTCTCCGGAACCGCGAAGTTTCACATTTTTGACGAGCCAATCGACCTGTTCGGTGACGGACTTGCGCTGGATAACAACAGGGCGAAGCTTGCGGTTGCTGGCGAGGGAGGATACCGATGCCTTGTAGACCTCGCGCTGCTCATCCCGTAAATACTGGAACACTGAGGCGGCAGTTTCCGGCTTTATTTCCTGAAAAATCTCATTGGCCAGTTTCATCGATGTAGAAGGAGAAGGGAGTTTTATTAAGAGTTCCTAATAGTTTGGACTCTGTGGGACTGTGCCAGCAATCCGGTTCAGTGCAAAGAATTATTGAAAGGGCGGCCATGGGGGCCGGATCGGGGTAGCGCATTTTGCGCTGCGACGCTATTCTTGGCGCAAATGAAGAACGGATATGCTCTTTTTGACCTCGATCACACGCTTTTGCCGTTCGACACGCAGGTTCTGTTTTGCAACTACGTGCTCCAGCGGGAAGGCTGGCGGCGGATCTACTTGGTGTGGTTTCTGCCCTGTCTCCCATTCTTGGTGCTGAGAATCCTAAGTCTCCGCACGATGAAGCGGGTTTTTTCGAGTTATCTCTGGGGAATGAAGCGGGAAAGGCTTGAGACCTATGTGGCGGCTTTTTTGGAATCGGATTTCGACCGGGCTCTCTACCCTGCTGTCGTCGCTGAGGTGGAGCGGAACCGGGAGGAGGGACGTCTCCTCATCCTGAACAGTGCCAGTCCCGAATTTTACCTGAAGGGCATTTCGGCAAAACTCGGGTTTGATCATTTTGTCGGAACAAATATGGCGATTTCGGAAAAAATGCCTTTTCTCCCGGCCATTTCGGGGCCGAATAACAAACATGGGGCGAAGATCACGGCAATGGTTACGCGTGGTCTCATCCCGGATGATGTGCTCGTCCTCGGGAATTCTTGGGCTTATTCGGACAGCCCTGCTGACATCCCGTTGCTCGAAGTCGCAGAAAACGGGGTAATGATCCACCCAGGGGCGAAGCTCGCCGCCGTTGGGGCGGACCAGGGATGGCGCACGATGACTCCCGTGCGACCCTACGAGGGGGCGTGGGGAGGACGATTTGCCTCTCTGCTGCAGGCCTTCGGATGCTATCGTTTCTAATCTCTGGTCGCTCCCGAGTTCATTTTCGTTTACAGATTGCCTATGCAGGAACCCGCCGCTACTTCCGAAGACCCCGCCCATTCTTGGCGCTCCCTCAGCGCATTGCTGATTGTCCAGGCGCAGAATGCCTTCAATGACAACTTTGTGAAACTCGTCCTGATCGGGCTTGCGGTCACTGCGGCTGCGGGTTCCGCGATCGGCGACAATATCGAGTTTATTCTCGCTGCGATGATTCCGCTGCCATTTATCCTGCTTGCTCCGGTCTCGGGGTGGTTCTCGGATCGGTATTCGAAGAGCCGAGTGATCTATGTAGCGCTCATTCTCCAGCTTTTGATTTTTGCTCTCATCGCCACGAGTATTTTCTTCGAATCAGTGGGATTTGCCGTATTTGGATTTTTCCTTTTAGCGGTGCAGTCCACTCTTTTTTCCCCGGCGAAACAGGGTATCTTGAAAGAGATCGTCGGCTCGCAAAAGTTGGGGATGGCAAACGGACTGCTCCAGATGCTGACGATGGTGGGTATCCTGGGCGGAATGGCCCTCGGCGGACGTTGGTTTGACCTGGAGTTAGCCAGATTGAATGGCGAAAATGGCGTCTCGGTGGAAAACGCGTGGGGTGCTGCTTTAGTCCCCGTAATCGTGATCGGGCTGGGATCGATTCTTCCGTTGGTCATCGGGTTGTTGATCTCGCGTACGCCAGAACATCCGGATGCAAAATTTCGGAAGGCGATCTTCTGGAGTCATTTTCTCGATTTACAGTACCTTTTCAGCTACCCTGTCTTGCGACGGACTGGTTTGTTTATAGCCTTTTATTGGCTTGTTGCGAATTTCATCGGGCTCGCCTTTTTTGGTTTTGCCAAGGAGTTGTATCCCGATGTGGCCAAGGGGGGAGTGACTACGGCTTCCAGTTGGATGTTTGTTGTAATCGGTGCTGGTTTGATTCTTGGGAGTCTTCTCGTTTCGATTCTGACGAGAAAGGGGAACGAACTCCGCCTGTCGCTCATTGGCGGTGCGATGCTCGCGGTCGGTTTTATCGCGATGGGAACACTTGCTCCCGAGTCGTTCCCCTGGTTTTCAGCAGTCGCGGTAGTTGGTTTTGCTAGTAGTTTTTTCGTCGTGCCGCTGAACGCGCATCTCCAGGATCAGATCGATGAAGACCATCGTGGGCGGGTCCTTTCTGCACAAAATCTGATGAATTCTCTCTCTGGAGTGCTTGCGATTGCAACGAGTTCTCTTATGAAACTAGTCGGACTTTCCGTTTCGATGCAGACACTTCTTTTTGTCCCTTTGATCATTATGGCAACGATTTTTCTCCGTCGGATGCCCACCGTTTATGCTCGGAAATTTGTATGAAAATATTGGTGAGATTCATTTTTCGATGCTTGTTTCTCCCGGTGGTCTGGATCCTCTACCGGATCCGCCGCGTCGGTACCTATCGGGTTCCTGCTTATGGCGGGGTCCTTCTCGTGAGCAATCATGTGAGTTACATTGATTCCTTCATCATTTATCTCACGTGCCCTAGACCGGTCCGATTTGTTGTCCTGGAGAACTATACCAAGAAGAGGGTGATCGCGTGGTTTCTTTACCTCTTCGGAGCGATCCCGATCCGTCCGGAGAAGTCGAGGGAAGCGATCATGCGAACGATCGCAGCTCTTGAGGCCGGAGATGTTGTCTGCCTCTTCCCCGAGGGCGGGCTGACCCGTCTCGGAGTCACCTTGGGTTTCAAAAAGGGATTTGAATTGATCGTGAGAAAGGCGGGTTGTCCCGTAGTGCCGGTTTACATGGATGGCCTCTGGGGTTCGATCTTTTCCTTTGAGCGAGGTAGATATTTCCGCAAATGGCCGCGGTCGTTTCCCTGTCATCTTCAGGTAGCCTATGGGGAAGCGATCGCAGCAGACGAGGTGAGCCTCGATCGTGTCACGGTCGCGGTAAAGGAAGCCTCCGTGGAGGCGTTCGACCAGCGGTGGGATTTTGGCCAGACTCTCGAAGTAGCGATGATACGGGCGCTCAAGCGGAATCGGCGTGGGACCGTATTTGCCGAATATGGGCGGAATGGTGGTAGGGAATGGTCGCGCGCCTACACTCTGGGACTCGCGACCGCGATGGCTCGACGATGGATGAACCATCCCCGTGATCCCGGTGATCGCATCGGGATTTTGCTCCCCCCTGGTCCGATGTCCTCCGTGATCAATCTCGGGCTCTTTTTGGCGGGAAAGACCCCGGTGAACCTTCCTTTCACGATTGATCAACGAGAAACCGAGGCGCTCGCCAAACGGATCGCTCCTCTCGGGATTCGCACCGTCATTACTTCTCGGGCATTCATGCCGCATCTCATCGATTTTTGGCAGGGGGACGAAGGTGTCTTTATCGATCTCAAAGCAGTGATTTCAGCGCCGGGATCGGCTATGGCATCTTTTGAGCGGATACGAGCGTACCTCGAACCAACCTGGTTGACCTGCTGGAGGCTCGACCTGAATGGTCGGTCAAAAGAACGTGAGGCAGTGGGGCTTGTTCCCGGCCCGGGGGTTGCTCCAGTTTTCCTTAACTCCACAGCATTGTTTCAGAATGCCGTGCGAATCCTCTCGGCGAACTTTGTGCTGCCGACGGATGTGATCTTTACTGAGGAATATCTTTCCAGCGCGGAAGGCCTCGCGATGGGTTGCTGGATTCCCGTGCTGGGACGAGGGCGGATGGTATGTCGTTCGCTTTCCATGAGGGAGAACGTTGAGGCGCTCGAGCTTGCCCTCTTGGAGCAGGGCGTTTCGATTTTGTCTGGTTCCGGGGCCTTTTACAAGGCGATGCCGAGTGCGCTGGGGGTCCGCTCCGTGAAATTTGGAATCCTCTTTGGTCCTGCGAATCAATGGGAGATCGAAGACTGGGAACGGGTCATCGATCTTCCTTTGGCGCGGGGATGGTCCTTCCAGGGGCGCATCATTTCCCTGAGTCGGCCAGATACCGAGATTGAGGATTTGATCCTGCACCAAGTTCAAAACGGTCGGGATCCCAAAGCAGTTGGGCGATTCCTCCCCGGCATCGCGGGGAAAATTGTCGACGGACGTCTCCATGTGAAATTTTCCGAGGCCGAGTCGGGGGGCGGTGAGTGGATCCCAGGGCCTCGTGAGGCGGAGATCAATGAAGACGGTTTTGTTGTCATCCGGGAAATTGACCTCGCGTGAGGCGAAGGGAGGGGTGGATTTCCGGACGAAATGGTTCCTTTTCGCATTTTTAAAAAATCGCTTGCCGTTTTCTGGTAGCGGTGGCACTTTCCCGGCCCTCAAACAGGGATAGCAAGATGGCATACGCAATTATCAAAACCGGTGGAAAGCAGTATCGAGTCGCAGAAGGTGACAAGATCGCGGTGGAAAAACTCGACGCAGCAGTCGGGGACACGGTGACTTTTGAAGAAGTCCTCGCCTCCGGGAGTGGTGACAGCATTAACATTGGTTCTCCGTTCATCGACGGTGCCAAGGTTACCGCCAAGGTCGTGGAGCAGTTTCGCGACAAGAAAGTGATCGCTTTCAAGTTCAAGCGTCGCAAAGGATTCCACAAGACCAAAGGTCATCGTCGCCATCTCACTCGTCTCGAGATCGTTTCAATCTGATTTTCAATTTTCCCTCGAACCAGTCATGGCCCATAAAAAAGGACAAGGAAGTGTCAAGAACGGACGCGACAGCCAAAGCAAGCGTCGTGGCGTAAAGAAGTTCGGTGGTGAGAAAGTCATCGCTGGCAACATCATTCTCCGTCAGTGCGGAACGAAGTGGCACCCCGGTAAAAACGTGGGAATCGGTCGTGATTACACGATCTATTCTCTCGTTGAAGGTGCTGTGCGTTTCGATCAGAATGGTCGTCGTGTTAATGTGGATCCGGTTGCGGTTGCCTGATCCGGGTTGCCCACGGTGACGTTCCATGCTGAACGTCGTACTGTATTCTCCCGAGATACCTCCGAACACCGGAAACGTCGGTAGGCTATGCCATGCCACCGGAACGAGGCTCCATCTCATCGGGCCGCTCGGTTTCTCTCTCGATGATCGTTCCTTGAAGCGTGCTGGTCTCGACTATTGGCCGGAGCTCTCCCCCCTGATCTGGGACTCCTTTGAGTCGTTTCTGGATTCGTGTAGTCCGGATTCCCGTCTCTATTATCTCACCACAAAAACGGATCGTAGCTACTGGGAAATTTCGTATCAAGAAGGAGATTATTTGATCTTTGGGCCCGAGACTCGCGGATTACCGGAGTCGCTCCTGGCGGCGCATCCTGACAGATGCGCAACGATCCCTCAGACGGCGGGTCGTAGTCTCAATCTCGCCACTTCGGTCGGAATCGTGCTGTATGAGGGGATCAGGCAGATAAAAAATCGGTAGTTTTTCGATAAAATTTGTCGTTTTGCCTTGTCGCAATTTTGAAAAAACGATAAATACATTTTTAGCCAATTCTGAAAATGACGAGTAAACCGCTCGTATTGACCACCCTACGTCCCACATGACAGATCCCCGCCCGAACTACGGCATCACCCGGATAGACCAGCCGGAGAAAAAAAATCACGGATTTTATGTCCGCATTTCTCACAAGGGAAAGAGCCATCAAAAGTATTTTCCGGACAAATCTCTGGGTGGAAAAACGAAAGCCCTGAAGGCCGCGAAGGCCCACCGCGATGAGATCTTGGCAAAAATGCCGAAGTACAAACAGGAGGCTGCCGCGAAAAAAAAGCGACGTATCCAAGCGTCTGGTGTTGTCGGGGTCACGCATGTTGTTTCAAAGTCGCCCAACGGCACTCTCTACGAATACTGGCAAGCTGCTTGGTTGGACGCAGATGGCGGACGCCGTACCGCGAAGTTCTCGATTTCCCGTTATGGTGCCGACGAAGCTCTCAAAATGGCGAAAAAAGCCAAACGGGATGGCTCGAAGAAAAAGAAGCGCGATCCGGAGGAGCGTGAGTAACATTTCCTGAAAAACTGTTCGTCGTTGGTGCGAAGTAGAGGCATGTTTGCACGTGTCTGAACCGCCTTTTCCTAAAACTGATTCTGAAGTTGCCGTAGAGGCTCGCGGGATCGTGCGTACCTTTGAAATTGGTGAAAACCGAATCGAGGTGCTCAAGGGGGTATCCCTCACCGTAAAACACGGGGAAACGCTTTTTCTCGTTGGCCCGTCCGGCGCGGGGAAGACCTCGTTGCTCTACACTCTCGCAGGGCTCGAGCGACCGAATCAGGGTGATGTGATCATCAATGGCCGTTCCCTCTACAAGCTCGGCCGTCGGGAGCAAGCAAATGTGCGGAATTCCAGTATGGGATATGTGTTTCAAAGCTTTTTTCTATTGCCAGAGTTGACGGCGCTGGAGAATGTGATGATCCCCGCACTGCTACGCGGCAAACAGGCGAAGGATCGCGCCCGCGAATTGCTTGAGCGAGTGGGGCTCGGGGATCGGATCGGTCATCTCCCCAGCGAAATGTCGGGGGGGGAACAGCAACGCGTTGCGATCGCGCGCTCCCTGATCAACGATCCAGCGATCATCTTTGCCGATGAACCTACTGGCAATCTGGATACTGTAACCGGGGCCGCAGTTATGACTCTACTCATGCAGCTTGTCAACGAACGTCAACGCACCCTCCTCGTGGTCACGCACGACCACAGTCTCGCGCGTGTCGGAGATCGGAAGGTCACTCTCGTAGACGGTGTCATCGAAGATTGATCGCAAAAAGTAGGACTCAAGAGAGTATGGGGAAGGACCAAATAGGGTTGCGTCGCGCGATGATGGGGCTGCTCTTCCTCCTCACCGTCGATCTGGCGGAAGCCCATCCGGCGCACGCTAAACCGGTCAATTATCCCTTTGTGGTGGGTTTTGAACGCTTCCACAGCGGAATGGATGATGACGACTACCTTGCGGAAGGCGGTTTCATCCTCCTGAATGAACTAAATTGTGTCGCTTGTCACGCTCCTCCGACTCCGCTCGCTGATCAATTGGAGGGAACCACCGCGACCCATCTCGGAGGGGTCGGAACTCGTCTTGATCCGATCAATTTGGAGATGATGATTCGCAATCCCCGCTTTTTGAAGCGCGATTCGATCATGCCGAGTCTATTTGCTGGCCCGGACCGAGACCTGGAGGAAGTAAAGGCGATTAAGCAATATCTCGCCTCTCTAACGGAGGCCATCCCGACCTATCCGGTCGGTGACATTGAAGTGGGGCGATCTCTCTATCACCGAATCGGGTGTGTCGCCTGCCATGCCCCAGAACTCGGATATCGTCCGATCGGATTGCCGGAAAATGCGGCGATCGAATTGACCGGTCTCCCGAGTGTCCCGATGAATCTCGCTGATATTTATGACCTGAATTCGCTTACCCATTTTCTCCTGCATCCGAACGAGCACCGCCCCTCAGGCCGGATGCCAGAATTCCCACTCACCCAGGAGGAGGCGGTCGATCTCGCTGCCTATCTGAAGGCCGGGCCCGATCTTTTACTTCCTGCCAATCTCACAAAGGCGCTGTCAGTGGAAGACAATCTCCCACGGGACGATTCTCTCAGGGAGAAAGGGAAGGAACTGTTTGTCTCAAAGAACTGTTCCGCCTGTCATACTCTCCCGGGACAGGGAGAGGGGAGGACGCGTCACCTCGCTCTGCCGTTGCTGAGTTTAAAGACAGATGGCCGGCTTGGTTGCTTCTCGGATCGCCCTCTAGGGGGACTGATTCCCTTCTATGGATTGGATGAGGTGCAGAAGCGCGCGATCACGGCCGCCCTCGTTCGATTGGCGGAGCGGAAACACCCGGACCTCGCTGCCGAGACTGACTGGCGGATGAAGATACTGAATTGTTACGCCTGCCATGAGCGAGGCGGTGTGGGCGGGGCCGAGACATCGAGAGAGGTCTATTTCGGGTTTGCGGTGGAGAAAGCGCAGTTGCTCGGGCGCTGGGGGAATCTGCCACCGGCCCTGGATCATGTCGGTGCAAAATTGACCTCGGATTGGATGGCAAGGGTTCTTTACGGCAGCGATGGGGGAGGGTCTGTGAGATCGTATTCAGAAGGCCGCATGCCGACTTACCGCCGAGAAACCGTGACTCCTCTTGCGACCGCGTTCGCCAAATTAGATCAATGGGAAAGCTCGACAGGGACTGTCCTCGAGGGGACCTTTCATCAGGGCAGCATAGAGAAGGGGGAGGCTTTTTTCGGAGCGAGTTGTGTGCAGTGTCATCGTGCCGGACCGACGGATTCAAGCGATCTACCAGGGATTGATCTCGCGACCAGTCCCCTTCGTCTTCAGAAGCGTTATTTCGAACAGATCATCCGGGATCCGCAGTCCCTGCAGCCAGATTCACTGATGGTCTCCCCATTCGCGGAAGGCGAGAAGGGCGATTCGGTAGGGGGCCTCTGGCAATGGCTGAAATCGCTCTCGACTCGATAGGTGCGAGTGGTGCTTCCAAATCCGTAGCACGAAAGTGCTTGGAATTCGAAGTGCATTCATCATAGAATTCTCGTGACTGCTGTTATGAAATGTATCTTTACCTGTGTTTCCGTTTTCCTTTTCACCGTAACGATCGTTGCGGCGTCGGACCGTCCCAACTTGCTCTTCATCATTGTGGATGATCAGTCACCGTTCGATTTGAAGGTCTACGACCCGAGTTCCTCTCTGGAAGCGCCGAATATCGAGCGATTGGCTGCCGAGGGCATGACCTTTGATCGAGCCTACCAGATGGGTGCCTTCGTGGGGGCCGTGTGCACCCCCTCTCGTCACATGGTGATGTCAGGACGTACTGTCTGGCATCTCCCGATTGGTCCCGGCGCAAAAGAACACTGCCCACCGGGCCTGGAGCAGAATACGATGGCAGCGGTATTTAACCGGGCTGGATATGATACGATGCGAACCTGTAAGGTGGGAAATAGCTACACCGGCGCGAACAAACAATTCACAGTGCGACATGACGCCTCCAAGCGGGGAGGCGACGCCGAGTCCGGTAGTGCTTGGCATGGGGAGCAAGTTCTCAACTACTTGCAGGATCGCGAGACAAATGCGGACCGCGATCCGTTTCTGATCTATTTCGGGTTCTCCCACCCCCATGATACACGGGACGGAACTCCGGAATTATTGGAAAAATATGGGGCTACGAATCACACCGATCCAGCGGTTTTACCGCCTTCCAACGTCCATCAGCCCGCTCTCCCAGGGAATTGGCTCCCGGCCCATCCATTCTTTCACGGTCATCCCGGACTTCGTGATGAAGTATCCGTGAGCGGGGTTTGGGAAAAGCGTGACCCGATAACGATCCGGAACGAACTCGGTCGGGAGTTTGCCTGTTCCGAGAATATTGACATCCAGATCGGTCGGGTCTTGGAGAAGCTCGAAAAGATGGGGGAGTTGGAAAATACCTATATCATTTACACTTCGGATCATGGGATCGCGATCGGTCGTCATGGTTTACAGGGGAAACAGAATCTCTATGAGCATACTTGGCGGGTTCCCTACATCGTACGGGGTCCGGGGATCAAGGCGGGTTCTCGAGTCGAGGGAAATATCTACTTGCTCGATTCGCTCGCGACTCTCTGTGATCTCGCCGGGATACCGGCTCCGGAGACAAATGAGGGGAAGAGCTTCAAACCGGTGCTGCAAGGGGAGGAAACGGTCGTGCGCGAAGTCCTCTACGGAGTCTACAATGGTGGGACAAAACCGGGGATGCGAAGCGTTCGGAAAGGGGATTGGAAATTGATCCAATATGATGTGATGGATGGTGCGGTGCAGGAGTTACAACTTTTTAACCTCGCCGAGAATCCTGACGAGTTTCTTGAGCAGCATCAAGATCCCGCCGTGATCGCACTGACCGGGGTGACGCCGAAGGAGAATCAACGGAATCTCGCGAGCGATCCTGCCTATGCTGAAAAACTTGCCGAGATGCAGGGCCTCTTGCTCGCCGAAATGCGCCGCCTCGATGATCCGTGGCGACTCTGGAACCAACCCGACGACGGACTCCTTCCCCCGAAAGAGGTCGTTCCCGTGAAGAAGGGAAAAGGAAAAGGAAAGGGAAAATGATTTCGCGAGAGAAGTGATGTCTCCTTCGGCGAGCACCTTACGGATCGGTCAATATTTCCGGGGACGGTTTCTACCCTCTTTCTAAGGTAGGGCGAGGCGACCCCGCCG
>JAGPCC010000030.1:7561-10140 GCA_018058245.1 Verrucomicrobiales bacterium | reverse complement strand
TTTGGTTCGGGGGAAACCAGGTTTTACTTCTTCGTAAACATCTCGTTCTCCGAATCCCCACCGCTGAGCACATAGGCCAGGAGATCGAGGATTTCTTCCTTTTTCAACATGCTGAGGAGCATGGGAGGCATGGGGGAAATCTTTGAGGTCTCGATGCTCTTAACGAGTTTCCGGTCCACGTTGACGCGCTGATTGGGATCGGAAAGGTCGGTGTTCAGGGTGACGGTGTCGCCCCCGAGATTGACAACCACCCCGCTCACAACTGTGCCGTCATTCTGCGTCACCACGATGGGCGCAAATTGTTCGTTGATCTCTTTGCTGGGATTGATGATCTGATCGAGGAGATCGTGGGGAGAGTAGCGCCCCCCGGCTCCGGTGAGGTCAGGTCCATTCATGCCGCCGCCGTCTCGAAAGCGATGGCAGGCATAACACGCTGCGGCGGCAAACATCTTGCGCCCATTTTCGAAATCGCGTCCTTTCATGCCGGATTCGGTCGCGGCACTGAGCTCGTCGAGGGTCCACATCGTGGGAGTGCGGCCGACAAAGATTGCGCCCACATTTTCGATCGCGGAGACACGCTCCGGCTTGTGTGCGATCAGTTCAGCGAGCTCCGTTTTTTCGGCTTCGGTGAAAGTCGCGAGGGCGTCGATGCGGATGAATTCAATAAACTTGTCAAAGCTCGCTCCGCCGCGGTAGTTGGCGGCTTTGAGGAACCAGTTGAGATAGGCCGTGCGAGTTTCTTTTGTCCATCCGGTGGTGACGACACGGAGGCTACGGGCATATTCGAGTTGTTCCTCTTGGGAAACGGCTTCCGAGAGAAGTTTCATACCCTTTTCCGCAACGTTTGGTGCCTGGAGATAGGCGAGCGTTTCCGTGAGGAGCCAGTTGAGATCAAATTGTTTCGCAGGGTAGACGGGATCGAGATCCGCGATGAGGGCATCGATCACGTTCTGACCGGGACGATCAAAGCGATTGAGAGTGATCTCGATGGTGCGCACGAGGGTGAGCTGTGCGGTATGATCGAGCGATGGAAAATCGATTGCAATGAGGGCAGCGAGGATACGATCCCGCAGAGCAGTATCGGGAGCGGGAGTCGGAACGGCACCTTCCGGTGCGTCCACTGCTTTGGGAGCGGCTTCTCCGGGAGCTGCACCGAGCGGTTTTGCGGGAACGCGGTGGTAGGGGTCGATCCCGGCAACACGGGAGAGCGCGAGGAGCGCTTGGACTTGTTTTGCCGCATCGGTTTCTGTGAACGCCTCTTCTTTCCAAGTAGCGAGCGGCTGGTGTTCGACCGCAGTACGGGCGGCCCAGCGGATGTAGCGATCCTTGCTGGAAAGGTGGGGCCACGCTGCGGAGATTGCTTTTGCATCGTGATGACCGTGAAAGGCTTCCAGTTCATGCCGCAGCTTGGCCGCATCAGTGATCGCGGTATCTGCAGTCACCGGAGAAGTGTCTTCGTTGCCGGTGTAGGTGACGCGATAGAGTCCCGATTGGACGCGACGTCCGCCGATCGCAAAGTACATCGCTCCGTCTGTAGGATGAATGATGGCGTCGGTCACGGGGAGGGGGAATCCGGTGATGAACTCTTCTTTTTCACCGGTGTAGCTCGCACCCTCGGGCGTGAGGTGGACGGCGTAGACTTTTCCCCAACTCCAGTCGAGGATGAAAAAAGCCTTTTGATATTTTGCGGGAAATTTTGCTCCGTATCCGAAGGTAGTTCCCGTCGGTGAACCAGGACCGACGTTCACGGTCGCGGGGAGGTTATCTGGGTAGAACTCCGGGCGCTTTCCAGCTCCGTTGCGCCAGCCATATTCCCCACCGCTGACGACATGGTTCACGCGGGTGGGGCGATACCAAGGAGTGTTGAAGTCGTACTCCATATCGGCATCGTAGGTGAAAAGTTCTCCCGCGTGGTTGACCCCGGCATCAAAGATATTCCGAAAACCGGATGCATAACGTTCGAATTTTTTTCCATCGGGCGAAACCCGATAGATGATGCCGCCGGGAGCGAGAACGTGGCGGTTGTGTCCGCGACCATCGGGCATGCGAGGTAGGAGGTGGTCCTCGCCCCAGATCGCGGGCACTGGAGAAGTCGGCTCTGCTTCGGTCGGGATCGCGTTGTTTCCACAAATAAGGAAGAGGTCTTTTCCGTCAGGAGTCGGGACGACAGCGTGGACGCCGTGATCTCCTTTGGAATCGAAGCCACGTAGGAGTTCGACTTTGTCGAGTTGATCATCGTTGTTGCTGTCGGTGATACGATAGAGACCGCTTTGCGTTTTTTGCTCGTAGTCGTTCACTCCGACATAGAGAGCGTCGAAAGCGAAGACCATTCCATTGACGGCACGAATCTCGACAGGAACTTTTTCCACGTCGGACTGCTTGAGCGCCTCTCCGGCGGCAGGCGCAGGAAAACGATACAGACCACCATATTGATCGCTCGCATAGATGCGGCCTTTTCCGTCCGTGCAGAGGTTGACCCAAGAACCCTCTTCCACTCCGGGGACAGAGTAGAGCAACTCCACGGCAAAACCCTCAGGCACTTTGATTCGCTCGACTGGAGTCGCTTTGTTTTCTCCAAT
>JAGPCC010000030.1:0-7461 GCA_018058245.1 Verrucomicrobiales bacterium | reverse complement strand
CTTTTCCGTCCGTGCAGAGGTTGACCCAAGAACCCTCTTCCACTCCGGGGACAGAGTAGAGCAACTCCACGGCAAAACCCTCAGGCACTTTGATTCGCTCGACTGGAGTCGCTTTGTTTTCTCCAATTGCTGGTCCTACTTGATCCGTCCGAGGCATCTTCGCTTTGCCCGCGGCCTGTGCTGGTTTTGCGGGAGCATCTTTCTTCGACATCACTATTGCCTTCCCCTTCGGTTGTTCGGGACCTTTCTGGGTACCTTTTGCCGTACCTTTGGGAGCTGGCTTTTGGATCACCTGTGCATCGGACGGGAGATCGGCTTTTGCGAACGGTGTCGTTCCGCCATCGGGAAGTGCTTTGAACTGCACGTCTTTGATTTGCACGACCATGGCCGGTCCCTGATGCACTTGAAAAGCAAGGAGCCCTTCGAGCGAGCGATTCTCCTCATCGTAGTCGTCGATTTCCGCTGTAATTTCTCCGTTCAGCTTGTGGATGAGGTGATTGCCCTTTGCAATGACGGTGTATTCATTCCACTCAGCGACATCGACCTTCACCGAATCACGCTCTTTCGTGAGCCACTTCACTCCTTCCGGATCGACGACGACGGTCTGGCCGTTTTTCGCGACGATGCCCCGACCGCGCTCTTGGTAGAGCATCGCGTTGTTCTCGGCGATGGGATGGACGTCGCACTGATACCCGCCGATAGACCACGTCCCGTTTTCCGGTAGTTCCTTGCTGCGATATTGAATGCCGGTGTTGTTGCCAGTCACTTTGATTCGTGCACGAAGTTCGAAATTTTTCGGGGTGCTGCTGACCTCGGAGTTACCGCGCCAAATCAGGAACTGATTGTAAGCGAGATGTCCAGGTCCCTTTGTTTTTCCGGTGATGGCTCCGTCTTCGACAGACCAGAGTTCTGGATTTCCGTCCCAGCCGCTGAGATCCTTGCCATTAAAAAGTGGGACAAATCCCTCTTCTGCTGCCCAGGCAGGGGTGATGAGGCTGACTACGAGTGCCGCGAGAAGGCAGATATAGGAGAGTCTGGGAGAGGTCATAGCAGGAAGATGAAGTATTTCCGTCCCAAACGCACGCTCAAAGTCGCGTGAGGGCCAGCAAGGTTTGTGTCGGATTGGCGGATGAAATGGCCCCTGAAGACTCACTCTTCAAGATTTCAACGATTCGTTTCCATCGGGATTTCGGCACAGGCTCACAAGCGCGTAGATTGTACGTTCACGAAGTAAGTGTACTGTTTCACTCAAGTTTCTTATCACACACCTGAATTCCACGAAAATCTGCGAGCTCTTACCAAAACGCACTGCAAAGTCGTCGCCGGTTTTCTTTCCGATTTATCAAGGCAGTGCTTCAACCGAGAATCTTTCACTGGGCAGATCCACCTTGCTTCTTCGTGAAGTGGTAGATGCTTTCTCCCGCCGGCCCGTATTGCGGGTAACCTTCGTAGTAAATCCCGAAGTCGCCCAATCGCTGATAGCGACGCTCCTCGTCCCGCAACCAGTCGTCGTAGGTGCGGTCGTCAGGTACGACTCTAAGGAAGTCGAAGGGGGTCGATTTAGGACTGGCTCCTCCTCCGTTGCCGCCGCTTCCACCGGGAATCGTCGGGTTCCCCTCCGAAGGAAAGGTTCCTCCGATCTTGATCGTCTCGTAGTAAAACGCATAACCCAGCGTCGCCAACGGAGCGGGATCGGAAAGACTCCCAAAAGCGGTGCGCTGACCAAGAATTTCGTCCGGTGCCCCGCTCTCGAATGTCTTGATATTCGTGTATTCGTCCGGACGCTGCACAGGCCACGGATCGACCACCGCTCCGCCGGTGTAGGCAACGCCATTGATCGTCGCCCCGTCGACGACTTGGTTGTTTGCGCGGCTTGGCACGTAAAAACGCACCTCCTCCATTCCCGCGAACTCGCTCTCCGCGTCAGCGATGAGACTGCCACCCGCAGGATCGGTCAGCAGGTTTCCGGCGCCGTCTACCAGTCCGATCCAGGTTTTCCCACCCGTTGCGGTTGCGGGCGATTCGGAATTGACATGTCCGACCATTCCACCTGAGAGCACGATATCCTCCCCGGCGGTCATTTCAATGTTGCCGTCGCGAGTTCCAGTCCCGCTCTGCGGGGCCAGTGCTCCGCGCAGATCATCCCCGTGCCCGATCTTGGAGTAGGCCACCGCTGAAGTGGAGGCTTCGAGCTGGACGCTTCCTCCGGCCTTCACCCCGATTTCTCCGTCGATATCCGCCTTGGTGACGACCCCTCCGTGCCCGATTTGGGCGTAGGCTCCGCCACTGCTTCCACCGGTCAACTCGATATCGTCGACCGCAGTTACGGCGATGTCGCCGGCGATGGTGTTTAGCGTGGCGCTGTTCCCGCCATGCCCGATCTGGGCGAAGGAGAGCAAGCCGACTCCACCGTTTATCGCCAGACCTCCCAATGACTCCACACGAATGTCACCCGAGAGGGCGGAAACGATGGGTCCATAGGCGTGGTGTCCGATCTGGGCGTAGGCTCCTGTGGTTCCGCCTGCGAGAGTCACGCCGCCCTCACGAGCCAGAACGGTGATCGCCCCGCTCGGCGAGACCCCGGCTACGGGCAGAGCACCAATCAGGCTTCCGCTATGGGCATGGGTGTTGCTGGCGAGGAGCTCGACCGCGTGGCCCAGGACGGTGGTGGATCCCCCGGCGGAGCCAAAGGCGAGTCCAGACGTTTGGTTGCCGTCCCCGATGGAAACTTTGCGACCGTTGTTGCCCCAAAGGCTACTGTCGGCTGCCACGGTCGAAAGATCGAACTCAAGCGTTTTCATGAGGAGGCAGTTGTTGAAGTCCAATTCGAGGGTCAGTCCGTTGCTGCCGTCGAATTGCTTGGTTGCGGGATCGAACCCTGCGAAAGAATCCCACCCCGATACCGCTCCGACGTTTCCACTCCCGGAGTTCTGCACCACAACCGCCATAGTCACGTTGCCGGAGGCCACAAAATTGGTGTCGTATCCATGATTGAAGGAGACGTTGCTTCCATCGACGAGTAAATCTCCGTTGAGAACGGCAAAGGTAACCGCGCCGTCCTGTCCCATTTCGTTTGCGATATCGCCCACTTTTCGTGCATGGTTCGACAAGTCGAGCTTACTGGTCACTAGGGTGATGCCGGAATTGCTAATCCCTCCTGCGGTGGTGGTCCCATGTCCGAGACGAACGCCGGAAAGGTTGTCCGTCAAGACGGTGTTGCCTCCCACTGCCAGTTTCATTTCGCCCTTGCGAAGCCCGCTTGTAAGCGGACTTGCGGTTCCGTGCCCGACCATCGCGTAACCATCCCGATTGCCTCCTCCCGTGAGGTTGAAATCGCCGCCCGCAAGTAGATGGATGTTCCCGCTGAAGGTTCCTGTGGAATCGTCACCGCCATGTCCAATCTGGGAATAGGTGGCGTTCTGGTTGCCTCCGACTAGCTTGACGTCGCCTGCTGCGGTGATGGAAATATTGCCGTCGAATGTTCCAGTGGTCGTGGCTCCGCCATGACCGATCTGGGTATAGGCGATGTCGCGCTGGCCAACGCTGGAATCGAGCACAATATTCCCAGTGCGGGACGACACCGCGATCGAGCCGATAATTGTTCCATCGTGCGAAAATCCTCCATGGCCTATCTGGACGGGGGATTGCGAGGCATCTCCGTTTTCAAGAAGAATGTCTTCGGCGATGCAGACCTTGATGTTGCCGGTCTTGAGGCCGTCGGAGTTGTAGTCGCCGTGTCCGATCTGGGCAGCATGCAAACGCACGTCTCCCGTGCTGGCTCCGCGAACTCCTCCCTTGAGGGTGAGACCGCCCCGTTCCGCAGTGACCTCGATGTTACCGTCCAGATCACCGCCACCGGCACCATTGCTGTGACCGTGATGCCCGATGCCCGCAAAGCTGTAGTAAGAGGATGCTGCGGTGACGGCATCATCCCTACTCCCCGCGACAATCTTGATCCCGTAATCGGAAAGTCCAGCCACCATCCCGGTATTGACCGTGATATCGCCGCTGTGATTTCCGCGCACATTGTAGTAGGCGGTGTGTCCGACCAGAGCGTAATTGTAGCTGACGGCATTCTTGCCTGCGATCAGGTCGAGTTTGCCGCCGGCGTTGAGGACGATGTCACCACTGTAGCCGGAGTTGCCCCCCGCAACGGTGGCTGCTGTGCCACCGTGGCCGATCTGGGTGCCTGAGGAACTGACGCCCGTGTAGCTCCCGAACTGAGCGGAGACCAGTTCGACATGGCGACCGGCGTCCACCGTGATTTTGTTCTCGACGAAGCTGGAGAGCGCCTGGGAGTTGTGCCCATGGCCGATTTTTGCGCCGGAGTTACTTCGGATGCCTCCAGAGAGAATTACGTCGCGCCCTGCATTGACGGCGATGGCGGAAGCGTCCACGGCTCCGCCGATGGAAGTCTCGGCGGAGCCGCCGATGCGTCGCCCGCCGTGCCCGATCTGTCCATAGGTAGTGTCTGCGGTCCCCGCCTTAACAAGGACATCTTCTGCGGCAAGGACGTCAACTTTGCCGCTAAAGGTCACACTCATGCCAGCGCTATTGTAGGTTCCACCGTGCCCGATCTGCACATAGTCGAAGGCGGCATCTCCACCCGTCATCTTCACGCTACCCGTGACTGACTGAACCCGGATGTCGTCGCTGTAGGCACGGATGCCCACTCCGTTGGCGTACCCTCCGTGGCCGATTTGCGCGTGGCCGTAATGGTCGGAGCCGCGAGTCCCACCAGCACGTAGGATCACGTCGCCCTGCGCAGCCGTCACGGTGATGGCACCTGATTTGTCGCTGTCCGAATCACGTCCGCCATGGCCGATCTGGGCGTGAGAAAAATAACCGGTGTCACCGGCTTCGATCACGATATTACCGGCAGCGGCACTGACTGTCACTGCTCCGTCGGCAGATCCCGTGCTGTAGGAGTTCAGGTGCCCGATATGGGCCACCGACTGTTCGCCATTTCCGCCCTTGAGGCGGATGCCGTCGGTGGAGGTGTCCGTTCCCAACGCCCGCACCGTGGTGGTCCCGGTTATGGTGTTATCTACGTCGTAACCCCCGTTGCCGATCAAAGCGTGGGTGTAAGTGCTACTGCCGCCTTTCAGGTCGATGCCGCCGCTTCCTGCCTCAACGAGGACGTGCCCCGTAAGTGGAGCCTTCACCCCGAATCCGCCATTACCAATTTGCGAGTGGGCACTCGTTTGGGCGCCGCCTTTGAGGCTGACGGCCCCGCCGGCTTTGACCGTGACGTTACCGTGAACCGTCCCGGCTCCGGTAGGTAGCACCCCGGCTCCACCATGGCCGATCTGCGCATGGGTATTCACCTGCGTGCCCCCATTGACGGCAACCGCGCCACTGGCGAGTACGGTGATCTCGCCACCGAAACTACCGAGGAAAAAGTTGGTTAGTCCGAGACCGCCATGGCCGATCTGGCCGAAGTTGGAGCGGCCGGTCCCGCCATTCACTGTCACATCGCCGTTGCCGGCGGTAACGTGGATGGCTTGATCAACAATATTCTGCGTTGCTCCGTTGCCGTAGCCGCCGTGTCCGATCTGGGCAAAATTGTAAGTGGACGTTGTTGTATTGCCTAGCCCTCCCTGAACGAGAATACTGCCGTCGGAGGCTGTTACCGTGATGATCCCGGTCTTGTCACCACTCTCCCATCCGCCGTGACCGATTCGGGCGGTCGCGAAGTTCGTGCTTAGCGTCCCGTTTCCTCCGTTCAGTGTAATATCGCCTTCGCCGGCGATGACTGTGACATTCCCGTTCGAAGTGGAGGTGCCACTTCGGCCGGCATGTCCAATCGTGGCATTGGCGTATGCGCCTGTGCCGCCTGTGAGAGTGATATTCCCTTTGCGCACGTCGACATCGACCGATCCGTTCATCGTCGTACTGCTACCGACCTTTTCATGGCCGATCGTGGCGCTGGTGTTCATGCCGCTTCCACCCATCATGAACAACCCGCCCTCGGCGATATCGACCTCGACAGCACCGCTCATGGCGCCGGTATCATCCCGGTTGGAATGTCCGATTCCGGCCTTGGATGACTCGCCGCCGCCCCCGTTCATGGCAATGCCGCCATTGAGCACGGAAACTTTGGAGAAACCGTTAACCGCAGCACTGTTCTGATAGATCCCGTTGCCGATGAAGGCACCGGAGTAACTTCCGGTGCCACCGCTCATGACAATGCCATCGGTGATTGCTGCACCTTTTGCGGTAACGGTGACGTCGCCGTCGATCTGATTGTCGATGTTATACCCTCCGTTCCCGATCATGGCATAGGTGCGGGTGCCGGTGTTGCCGAGTAGTTCGAAACCTCCCGTTCCGGCTTCCACCGTGACGGTGCCGCTCATCGGGGCGCGCATCGCAACGCCGCCATGGCCGATCTGTGCGGTTCCGTTGAGACCGGTGCCGCCGTAGAGGCCAATTTTTCCAGTGGTGTTAAGAATCTCAATATTTCCGCGGGCTTCGCCGGTACCATAGCCACCGGAAACCGAAGCTCCCCCGTGCCCAATCTGGGCGTAGGCGTCTGCTGCCCCGGCGTTCAGAGTCACGTTGCGCGCTCCAGTTATCGTTACCGCCCCGAGTTTTTTGCCGTTCCAGCCGTTCCCACCGTGTCCGATCTGGGCGTAGCTGCCTACACCGCTCGCCTGGGTAAGTGAATTCTCAGCATTCAGGATAACATCTCCAGGAGAGCAGAAGCTAATATTGATCGCAGCATTCACCCCGCCAGTCGCAGTGGAAAAGGTGCCGCCGTGTCCAATCTGGGCGAAAGAGTTCGCTGCCAGTCCGGAATTCAGGACCAAACCGAGGTCTTTAACGCGGATGTTGATCGCTCCTGTAGCTGCGGTGCCGTCACTGAAGAATCCGAGTTGTGTACCGGAAGCAACGGTGCTGTCGCTGGCGAACATTTGAATTCCCGCTGCGGCAAAGGTGTTTGTGCCTCCCGCACTGCCGATGCTGATTCGACGGTTCTGAGCGACACTGCCTATCGTGAGGGTTTTGCCATCGTTCCCGAAAGTGCTGCAGTCGTTGAAGTCTATGCCGAGGGAACCTTGGTCGATGTTCGGTTTGCAATAGTTAAATCCTCCCATGCCGTCGCTGGGGTAGCTGACAGAACCAGTTCCGGTGGTTCCCCCGCCCACTCCATTCCAGCCGGCCACGAGGGTGACATCCCCGCTGCCTTTGTTCTGGAAAGAGGAGAGCATCGTAATGTTGCCGCCCGTGACGAGATAGAAGTCCGCAGAGGTATCGAAGGCCATGTCTGGCACATCAAAAACATAATCAGTGGCGCTATTGTCGACAATCTGGATGAGACCGGTCCCGAGATTGCCGGAGATCATGGTTCCTTCGTCGACCGTTGTATATCCAGGCAAACTGGTGTTGCCGTTGACCACTTTTTGATACCCATTGCCGCTGCCTACGATGTAGTCGGCAGGTTGGAGGCCATTGTTGTTC
>JAGPCC010000029.1 GCA_018058245.1 Verrucomicrobiales bacterium | reverse complement strand
CCTTCGTGGACCAGTGGGTCACCGCACACGAACCCACGATTGACTTCATCGACGATGTCAAAGTTCAGCACACCGTCTGGCGTGTCACCGGCCCCGATGCCGCCCCCATCCTCAGCGCCCTCGGGGAAGTTCCCTTCTCCTACGTCGCCGACGGACACCACCGCAGCGCCAGTGCCGCCCGTGTCGGAAAAGAGCGCCGCGATGCCAACCCCGATCACACCGGCGAAGAAAACTACAACTGGTTCCTCTCCGTCCTCTTTCCCGCGAGCCAGCTCAACATCCTCCCCTATAACCGCGTCGTCAAAGACCTCAACGGACTCTCCGCCGACAGCTTCCTCCAGCGTCTTGCTGAAAAATTCCACCTCGATTCCAACGGACAGAAATCTCCCGAAGGATCCGAGTCCCTCTGTGTCTATCTCGATGGCAACTGGCACACCCTGAGCTGGGACACCGTCGCTTCCGGGAATCCTATCGACCGTCTCGATGTCTCCTTTCTTCAGGATCACATCCTCACGCCCCTGCTCGGCATCGGAGATCCCCGCACCGACGACCGCATCGACTTCATCGGCGGCATTCGCGGAACCTCCGAACTCGAAAAACGGGTCAACAGCGGAGACTGGGCCGTCGCCTTTTCCATGTTCCCCACCACCGTGCAACAGCTCATCGACATCGCCGACGCCGGCGAGATCATGCCGCCCAAATCCACCTGGTTCGAGCCCAAGCTCCGCTCCGGTTTGTTTGTCTATACGCTGGAGTAAAAGAGCGAGGGGGAAATACTTCGGCGTTGAACAGGGTTAGGTGTTTGGTTTTACCGTGTTGGGAGAGGGAAGGGGAAGTGCTTGGTTTTTCGTTCTTCGTTGATCCCAGCCTTCCGGTTCGCCGCACGTTTTGCTGAATCTTTCTTGTCAGATCGGGGATTCTTGATCATTCTTTTTTTGGGTCTTTGGGGAATGTCACTTCGGGAGATTCTAGAAATCAATGCTGTTCACGAAGCTGACGCCGACACCAGGGCAAGGCGACTGGCGGGAGAACAAACTGTTCGCTCTAAAAATGAATCAAAGCTTTCGGATCCCTGTTAGCAGGTGGTGGCTGATATTGCCGCTACTGAGTCTTCTCTTACTGATTCCGAGCACACTTTGGCGCTATGATGATTTTCAAGACGAACCATCACTCAAGACCGGATGGAGGTTTTTCAGCTGGATATTGCTGTGGGTATTCTGGCACTTTTTGGCGTTTCGCCAATTCTGCACAGCACAAGTCGTCTCGGTCCGCGATGACGAGATCCAGTTTCAAACGGTATCTTTTTCACGAGTTTTCCCTGCTGAAATCGTTACTACGGTCACTGTTGACCCGATCGCATTTCACATTTATTCAAAAAAGGACCAGATGACCCTCTCGAGGAAGCGAGTTCCGATTGAGTTAGCTCAATGTCTAAACGGGCACATCGCAGCAAACAAGGAAGCGATCAGGCCGACGCTGGCAAGCCCGATCACGCCACGAGTCGATTGACGTTCGCCTGTGAAATTATGAGAGAGACGCTCCTTTACCTCTATTCTGTAAGTGCGAAAATTCACTTCGTCGCAATCGCAGCACTTCCGATCTTAATTTACTTCTTCACTTCAAAGCGATCCTCGAAGACGACAGGAGTGATTGGCCTTTCGCTACTGACCTCTTTATTTGGTGTGATGTGCTTCATCCCGACCGTGATTCCCGAGAATCACATATACTTCATCTTCCCAAATGTTCTTTACGCTGGCATTTGCGCAGTTGCCCTATTTTTTCGAACAGGAAGCAAGTGTGTCATTGCTACAGTCGAGGCGACCCATGATCCAAGGATCAGCATCGATAATGGGAATTGAAGAGCGAGAAAGATCTCTTGGCTAAGCCGTGCGCTTACGACTGCGAACATATACGCTGCCGCGAAGATTAGCGGAGGAATCGACATGTTCACGGCGCACTTCGATATCATGAGTCTTCATTCGGAATTCCTCATCTTCCCCGTTCTGCACCGCGAAGGCAAGATCCAAATCTCAGCACCTCACACCGACGAAAATCCCGATGGAGCAGAGTCACCCGGAACAGAGTCAGGCACCCTGGTTTAGCGGCTAGCATGGAGACCGAAGAGGGTTCGTGGGTGGGTCGTTTTTGGTTGTTCGTTTCCAGAACACGAACAGACCCTCGTTGACCGATCACACTTCCGTACGCGGTGGCGCGTCGAGGTGTCATCCGCCCTGCAGATGACGAAAGAGGTTGCGTGCCGTAAAGCGGTCTTAGCCTGAGTCGGGAGCAACCATTGCAATATGCAAGAAATCAGATGCAAACTGCGATGAATCACCAGCCCTTGGCGTCAAGATGCGCCGAGGTTTTGCTCTATCTTGTTGAAAATTAGGAACATACGATTTATGGCCTCAATATTGCGATCGTAGGGAGGAAGAAGTCCGCCCAGTTGACAGATGAAAACTCTGTTTCGGAAAGGGGCGACAAAAACTAAACCAACCAAATAAAATGAAGACAATAACCCTACTGATGACTGGATTTGCCGCCCTTGTCCTGGTTTCCTGCGACTCCAAACAGGAGAACATGCGCGAAAATCAGCTCGAAAAGAAAGCTGACGCAATGGAAGACAAAGCGGATGTTACTCGCGAGAATGCGGAAAAGGTTGCTGACAAGATCGAAGACAAGGCTGATGCAATTCGCGCTAATGACCCCGGCCTGAACTCCAAGGTGACTGAAGCGGTTGCCGATACTACTGATGCCGCAGCCGATGCGACTCGCGAGAAGAAGTAATTTTTCTTGGTCCTCCTCCTCCGCCCTTGTCTTTCGGAATTTTTCCGGGAGGGAAGGGCGGAATTTCTTTCGATTCCCGGTCCCCGCCGGCTGTCTGCGATTCAGGTTCACATTCCTATTCAGGAGCGATCCATTTTATCTCGGTGGCCTGCTTGGAACCGGTCTTCTGTTCTGCAATGGTTTTTCCGTCTTTGACCAGTTGGATGCTGATACCTTCTAACACATCATTGTTCTCGTCTTTCCCGCCGTTTGCGTAATACCACCCCGGTGCCAGTTCGCTATGGTTGATCGGGATCGTTTCCGTCTCAAATTCCTTTACCCGGAGATACTCGAGGGTGCCAAGATCGATCTTGCCGGTCTGGATGAGGAGGCCACCGGCAGAGCGGAGCTTGTTTTCCTGACTCGAGGATTCTCTTGCGCGTGACTTCGGCGTTTTTGAAAGATTATAGAGCAACGAGATTCCATTGACTGGAGCCCCGGAGCCACCTGATTTCGAACGATTTTCTATTTTGATTTTGTACTTCCAAGTTTCATAGACGACATTCAGATGTCCTTCGACGGACTTTGTTCGAGCAGTCCTTTCGCGAGTAAACTGTATGGAGAAATCATAGGTAGTTTGTTCAGGATTTGCCTTCCTCCATTCGCTGATATAGGCCTGGTCCGCTTCGGAAAAAAATCGGACTCCTCCCGATACTTCTCGTCCGTCTTCCCGTTTCAAGGTTACATCCGTGTCCGTAGCAGAGGTGACGGCCGCCTTCATTTTTTGTCCGCCCGTGTTCGTGAATTCTCTAAATTCCTCCGCCTCTGACTGGCACGGAATGATGCTCAGGGTCGACAGGATTGAAATCGTAAAACACGGCCCGAAGAACAGAATTCGAAACAGATCTTTCATCTTTTAGAATAGTTCGCTCCATGTAGATCGAAATTTCAACAGATCACCAGAAAAAAGCGCAAAATTTTCAGCTGATGAAAATCACTATCGAAGACGAAATCGATGGATCGCCCGTCAGTCCTGCAAAGTTTCCGGAACTCCCTCCGATTTCCGTGGGAGGGGAATCGGATTAATGCCACGAAGGAGGAAGCCCCGGGAGTGTCTCAAGAAGGATCTCGCGGATGTGTCCTCGTTCAGAATCGCCTAGGTGGGCATACTCGGGCCAGGCCGCTGGTTCTGTCAGGATCCCGTGGAGTTGATCGAGAATGCGGGTTTTGATTTCTGGCGGTAGTGACTCAAAGACGGTGGAGTAGATGAGGTGACTACAGCGATATTTCATGAGGCGACCATAGAGACGAAAGTCTTTGAGTGATCGACCGTCTTTGCTCTTCCGTTGGTTCCGTGCAAAGGCATCCTGAAAGGCGAGGGAGCCGTCGATTCCGCCTTCGAGGGCGATCTCATCGACGTAGAGCATCTCATGGAGAACCTTGTCTGCGAGTCGAGTGAGGATGCGATCATTTGTTTCGGAGAGCGGTGCATCGATTGGTTCACCAAAGGCTTTTTGCATCTCGATGTGCCGATGCATGGTGGCACGAGTCGTTAAATTCGCTTCTACAAGAACGTTGTGTACGCCTACTTGATGCTCGAGAACCATGAGCGCGACGACGTCACTTTTCCCCCCGTTGAGGTACGGAGAGGACCGCAGAAAGTCATCCAATTGAATGACTTTCCCGTCGGAAAATGGCTTCAACTCGACGTGGTTTTCCGCTCCGATACTGGCGATGACATTGCCGAGGTGCGTATTACCCTCGACCTCTCCTGTGACATACCAACCGCCCCATCGTTCGCTGATCGGACTACTCTGCCGGGTGTGGTAGGTGCCAGCTTCGAAGATCGGTAGTCCAGAATCGGAGGGGAAGACGGATCGAACCATCAAACCTGGCATATTTTGGTTCGAGGAACCGGCGTGGCAGTTGAGACAAGATCGCTCCCGTACGAGCTCGGGAGGATGACCTGCCTGACGGGTCGTCAGTTTGACGAGGTGAAAGACAACGCCGATCTTCGGATCGAAACTTGCGACCTCGATGTCGCCTCCCTGCACCCATCCGAGGTAGACGTCGTCGGAATAATAGAGCGCCCGGGGAGTCTCCGGGGAAATGCGGCTGTTCTGTGCGCTGGTCTTTGAAAAGACGAGCACCTGGGATTCGATGGGGATCTTGAGAGCGGACAGCATTTTCCCGAGAATTTCCCGGTCGGTGCCGGTGGACAACGTTTTGTCCTTTGCGGCCGACTCGATGAGCCGGGTCACTGCGGTATTGGCAACGGCTTCGTTGTAGTGGATCGGCGCTCGTTCATAGAGCTCATCAAAAGCGTATGCCCATCCACCGGAAAGTGGCAGAACAAGAGTCATGATGACAAACCGTAAGGAATTCATGAGAAAAGATATATTTGAAATATAACTTTGAAAGATCCGCAATCACGCCGTCGCAGCGCTACTTTTTCTACGATTCCAAAGAACTGGAACGTTTGTAATCGAAGAAGTTCTTTTTTTGTGGTGAAATGTCATTTGTTTTTCTTCCGCGCTTTTCTTCTCCACACCGATTGACTCCATGCACACTCTTGAAACACTCGCTGTCGCTCTCGGTTTCGCAACTCTTGCGGGACTGAATCTGTATCTTGTCGTCCTTGTCACAGGTCTTGCCATCAATCAGGGCTGGATTGACCTCACTTCGACCTACCCGGATCTGATGGTTTTGGGGGATCCTCTTGTGGTGACGGCAGCGGGGATTTTCTTTTGTCTGGAGTTCTTTTCGGACAAAATCCCGTGGGTCGATTCGCTCTGGGACTCGGTACACACCTTGATTCGCCCGGTGGGCGGGGGGCTACTGGCTCTGCACACGCTGGGAACCACCGATCCGGGGTTTGAAATCGTGATCGCACTCCTTGCCGGCGGGACGACTCTGGTGGCGCACAGTTTTAAGGCGGGAACTCGCCTCGCGATCAATGCCTCTCCCGAACCTGTCTCGAACATTCTCGCCAGTGTCACGGAGGATGTTGCGGTGCTTGGTGGCCTCGCGATCATGAGCGTGAATCCCATTCTTGCGGCGGCCCTCTGTCTCGTTTTTCTAGGGACGAGTCTCTACCTCACACCGAAATTGTTTCGACGGAGCAAAGCGTTTTTCTGGCTGGTGGGGAGCAAGATTATCGCCCTGGTTTCTCGCCCGGATGCGGAAAAGTTGCTCTACGCCGGGCTCACTTCCTCCGAGAACCAAAAGCTCGGGGCGATTCTCGGAGGTAGCAAGGCGGACCCAGAATGGTCGGCAAAGATCCTCGTGGGGCAGTGCAAAAAATTCCCTGGATTCACCGCGATGACGTTTGGACGACTCATTGCGGAAGCGAGTAGCCCAGGATCGCTCCACTTTGTCGGGCGAAAGTGGATGCGTTATTATCACAGCGAACTCACCCTCGAGGGCCTTGAGATCACGCAGGAACCCCGTTTTTTCAGCGAAGACATCGTGCTTTATGACCTCGCGGGTACGAGAAAGTTGGTCCTTCGTCTTCCCTCTGGCCATCACGCGATGGCGAACCGCATCGTGGAAAGTCTCATTATGCGCCGAGACGCCGCCATGCCGATGCCGTCGGATCGCATCATGATGGCTGAAGCGCGAGCGACCGGGGGGGCCGTCGAGGCTCGGATGGCCTGAGAGCTGCGCTCTCGTTTCCCTTTCCGCTAAATCAACCGGGGATGCTCTCTGTCCTGATGAGGTCGTCGAAGGTCTGGCGTTTCCGGATGACGTGGGCGGTCTTTCCGTCGACGAGAATCTCGGGCGGGAGCGGGCGGGAATTGTAGTTCGAAGCCATCACAAAACCATAGGCACCGGCACTGAGCATCGCAATGCGGTCTCCGCAGTGGAGGATAGGCATCTCTCGATTCTGTGCAAAGAAATCGCCGCTTTCGCAGACCGGTCCGACGATGTCAGCGATCTCGGTTTCGCTCGAGATCGGCTCTTTCAGGGGAGCAATTTCATGATGCCCTTCATAGAGGGCCGGGCGAATGAGGTCGTTCATCCCTGCATCGATGATTTTGAAGGTTTTTGCAGATCCGTGTTTTTCGTAGAGCACTTCGGTGATCAGCACTCCCGCGTTCCCGACCATAAAACGACCGGGTTCCAGGATGATTTTGAGGCCAAGTGGCTTGAGGAGTGGGACGAGTCGACCGGAATATTCTTCGATGGTGAGAGGTTTGTCCTCTTTTTCGCTCCACCAGTCAGCGCCGCCGCTCGCGAGGCTGTCCTGATACACGATCCCAACTCCACCACCGATGCTGAAAAATTCGATATCGTAGAGCGATTTTAGTTCCTCAACGAGGGGCAGTACCTTTTCTACGGCCTCGACAAAGGGACTCACCGAAGTCAACTGGGAGCCAATGTGCATCTGGAGACCGCGGATTTTTACGTTCGGAAGCGCCGCTGCACGGGCGTAGGCCTCTCGGATCACCGAGAAATCGATCCCGAACTTGTTCTCGCTCTTCCCGGTCGAAATGTATTTGTGCGTCTTTGCATCCACATTGGGATTCACCCGCAGGGCGATGGGAGCGACCTTCCCGAGGCTGCCGGCCACTTCACTGATGAAGGCCACTTCCGCTTCACTCTCTGCATTGAAAGAGTAGATGCCTTTTTCTAAGCCATCGATAATCTCCGGGCGGGTCTTCCCGACTCCCGCAAAGGTGCATTTGCCTGGATCTCCGCCCGCTTTTTCGACACGAAAGAGTTCTCCCGCTGAGACGATATCAAATCCGGCTCCTTCTTTGGCGAGGAGATTGAGCACCGCGAGATTCGAGTTTGCTTTGGTCGCGTAGCAGATCCGATAGTCGAGTTCGCCCATGGAGGCGGCAAGACGACGAAAGTGATCGAGAATGGTTTCTTTGCTGTAGACGTAGAGGGGCGTACCGTGCTGACTCGCGAGGTTCTCGAGGTCCACTCCCTCGCAATGCAGCGAGCCGTTCTCGTAGTGAAAAGAATGCATGGCCGCGAAGATAGCGGGAAAATGCGGTGGAGCAAGTGGCGACGTCGGGGAGGGCGCACCTCACTCGGTCGAGATCTGTGTCTCTTTTTGCAAGGCCGCTGCGAGGGTGTGCCAAGCGAGGGTGGCGCATTTGACACGAGCGGGGAACTTTCGCACCCCAAGGAGGGCCGCGAGTTCGCCGAGCTCAAAGGGATCGACATCCGGTTCGTCTTTGGTGGTGAGCAGTTCCACGACTTCTTCGATTTTGGCGTCGAGGGCAGCTCCGCTGAGGCCTTTGATCGCCACCGTCATGATCGACGCCGAGGCACGGGAAATCGCGCAGCCTTCACCGGTGAACTGGACCGCTTCCACAGTCGGGCCGGTCTGCTGCACAAAAATCTTGAGACGATCCCCGCAAAGGGGATTGTAGCCTTCCGCCTCGTGGCTGTGAGGCGTCAGTTCCCCCTCGTTGCGCGGGCGTTTGTTGTGACTCAGAATGATCTCCTGGTAAAGGTCCTCAAGGTTGTCCATCGTAAGAAAAGATACGAGCAAAGAGGGTGGAGCGAGACGCTTGACCCTCTTTGGTTCGACTGCGAAAGATACCGGGAACAGGACTCGAACCTGCACACCAAAGGCACTTGATCCTAAGTCAAGCGTGTCTACCAATTCCACCACCCCGGCGTTTCGCGAGCAGTAAGGTGCCACGGAGCGGAAAGAAGACAAGCGGTGAGGTTGGCAAAGCATTGAATTTCGTGAGATCGGCCTTACCTCTTCGCGAATCCTATGAGCAGCGATATCGAACTTAGCCGCCAATTTCTTTCCGACACCGGCGGATGGAAGGAAATGAAGGAGGCTCGTGCGATCCATGCGGCGGGTCGGGTCAGTGAGGCGTCCTACCGCAATGGCCTCGTCGAAGGGCTCGTGCGGGAGGGATCCAAATCCCTGAAGGTGCGGCTGGAGATCCGGAGCAGGACTGATGTGGTGAACCATTGCCCCTGTTTTCGCACGCGCCGCGACGGGATCATCTGTGCTCACGCCCTCGCCACCGGTCTGGAAGTAATCGAACCCACCACAAAGCCGATTCCGGGGGAGCGACTTGCCGCGACGGCGGGAGGATCGGCCCCCACGAAGATTGTCATCAGCGAAAACTGGCCTGCCCTCACGGAAGTGGCGGACGAAACCGCCGTTCCGGGACGACTCCATCTCGTGATCCCACCGAACCTACCGGTCGCGTGGGAAAATGGACGCATTACCGTGGGTGTGGAGATCTCGACCGAATCGGGTCGTAGTTTGCTAAAAGCGATCTCCGCCGGGACGACGCTGTTCCTCGATACAGGTGATGCGGTGCTGTATCGGGTCTTGCAGCAGCTCTCCCCGTCCGAAGTCCCTGGAGTTCTGCTGGTGGCGGTGGAGGAGTTTTCGCAATTGCTCACGACTCTTCCCGGGCATCCTCGCCTCACCCTCGGGAAAACCGTGCCGCTCCAGGTTTCCCATTTGCCGCTCCGACCGGCTTTGAAACGGCTCAATGGATTGCGTTTTCGCGTGGAATGGGAGAGCGGGCAGGTTCCTCTCATCGCTGCGGGGGGGAGCTGGATTTTTGATGGGAAAAATCGGCTCCAACCGATCGCTCATGGACTGAACGCCGCGTCGCAGGCGCTCCTCGGAGCGGGTGCGACGGTAGCTCCGGCCGATTTCCCCGGCCTCTTCCCGCGCTGGCAGCAGCATTTTGAAATGGGGGAGATCCGCCTTGTCCGCCCGGTCGTGGAGGTTCGGCTGGAGCTGGAGGGGTCGCTCAATCATCTCGACGCCGATCTTGCTTTTGCCTACGGGAGAGACGTTTTCCCCGCTGCGAAAGATCGTGATCCCGTGTGGGAGCGGGAGGGCGCACTCGCTCTCGCCGATACAACAACGGAGAATTCGACCATCGCGGAGCTGGAAGTTGCCGGATTTGTTCGTCGAGGAGACGGGGGGCGTTTTGTGCTGAAAGACAAAAATGCGATCCTTCAGTTTCTCGCACATGGGTATCCGGCGTTTCAAAAGCGCTGGCAGATGAGTATCGGGGAGCGATTTGAACATGCCCTCGGGCAGGTCGAACCGATCACAACGACGATGCATTTCCGACCCGGTGGCGAGGACTGGTTTGCCCTCGAAGTGGATTTCGGAACACCGTCGGGGAATTCCGTCTCGCGGCAGGAGATCCAACGACTCCTGCAAATGGGGCAGTCGAGCAAACCCATCGCCGGAGGGAAATTTGCCGTTCTCAATACCACCCTCGCCGACAGCCTCGGGGAAATCATCACTGATTGTGATCCCCAACAGATCCAGCCCGGTACCTATCGGGTCGATCAGTCGCAGGCCGGCTACCTCCGCGAAACCGTCGCCGATTGTGGATTCTCCACGGACGGGGTGCTGCCGTGGCAAACGGGGGAGAATGGGATCGAGTTTTACCCTCTGAGTGATCAATTGAGCGCAACTCTGCGGCCCTATCAGCGAATCGGGGTGGGGTGGATGCAGCATCTTGCCTCGCTCGGGATGGGAGGCATTCTCGCCGATGACATGGGCCTCGGGAAAACTCTCCAGACTCTCTCCTTTCTCTATTCGGTGGGAGGATCAGCGTTGGTGGTCTGTCCGTCCTCTCTCGTCTACAACTGGATCGCCGAAGCGGAGAAATTTGTGCCCGAACTCAAGGCGGTCGCGATCGATGGGCCGAACCGAGAAAAGACCCTCGCAGAACATGGGGACGCCGATATCCTCGTGACGAGCTATGCCTTGCTCCGCCGTGACGAGGCATGGTATCGGGACCGGGAATTCGATGTCGTGATCCTCGACGAAGCACAGAATATCAAGAACCCGGAAGCCCAGGTCAGTCAGGCCGCCCATCGGTTGAATGGACGGTTTCGTTTTGCCCTGACCGGAACACCGATCGAGAACTCCGCGCAGGATCTCTGGTCCATCTCGCGCTTTGCGTTGCCGGGGTATCTCGGCAGTCGGCAGAACTTCACGGATCGTTTCGTAAAGCCCCTCAGTGCGAGTGAGCAATCTGACTCGGTACGGGATCGCCTGTCCCGCCGTCTCCGTCCTGTGATCCTGCGGCGTCTGAAATCCGAAGTGGCAAAAGATCTTCCCGAAAAAATCGAGCAGGTCGTCTTCTGCGATCTCAAACCGACCCAGCGCGAAGTCTACACGAAGTTGTTGCAGGAAAGCAAAACCTCCCTCCTCGAGGCGGAGGGCGGACGGAAACGGATGCTGGCGCTCACCGCTCTCTTGCGATTGCGTCAGACCTGTTGTGATCTACGTTTGTTAGGACTCAAAGATCTCGACGAGTCGGAGGCATCGGTCAAAGCGGAAGTCCTCGCCGAGCTCCTCGATGAGGCGATCGGGGGCGGGCACCGGGTCCTCGTTTTCAGCCAGTTTGTGGAAATGCTCCAGCTCATCGTGCCGCAGCTCGTCGCGAACAAGATCGACTTCTGTTACCTCGACGGACAGACCCGGAACCGGGGTGAGGTCGTGAACCGCTTTCAGACAAAAGAGGTGCCTGTTTTTCTCATCAGTCTCAAGGCCGGCGGTGTCGGACTCAACCTCACCGGAGCCGATACCGTGATCCATGTCGATCCCTGGTGGAACCCCGCAGTAGAGGCACAGGCAACGGACCGGGCTCACCGGATCGGGCAGGATCGCGTTGTCACGAGTTATAAGCTCATTACACGAAACACCGTTGAGGAAAAAATCCTTTCCCTTCAGAATCGCAAACGCGCCCTCACCGAATCCGTGCTTGATGGAGCGGGTGATGCGCATTTAAGCGAAGGGGAACTGATGAGTCTTTTGGAGTAGAAGTCACCGGGTTTGACCAAACTTTCAATCGATGGCTCAGGCCGTGGGGCGTACACGGTAACAGAGTATTTTGCTCCCAAAGACAAAACGGAGTGAACGAAGCATCCGAGATTTTCTTTCCGCTGCCCAATCTTTCAAAAACGTTTCAGCGGAAGACACGGCATTGCGCGGTTGTGGGGTAGGATTGTGCGGACGATCAAATTCTCCTACCCTACTCGACCAATGATTCCACTTCGTATTTTTCTGATCTCTGGCGTTACCTCCTGCGTGCTCCCTCTTGTGGCTGCAGATAAGAAGCCACAACCTCCGACCCGCCCTTTTGATGCCGCAGGAGCTCCAGAGTTTTCCCGCCTCGACGGAAAACCGGGGGTCAATCCTCCCATCGATGTCGATGGAAACTTTGTGATTGGTCCTGTCTATGCTCCAGATCCCGCTTCAATTGTCATTGAAGGAGTGCCCCAAGGAAGAGTCGAACAGTTCACGATGGACTCACGGAATGGGGAACGTTTTAACCCAGGGATCGCAAGGGACGAATTCGGTAGACCGGATCCAAACAATCCGAAGACCCTGATTGTGGAAACCCATCCGATCGATTATACCCGGACAATCACGGTCTATATCCCGGCTCAATACGTCCCGGGAACTGAGGCTCCATTTCTCGTCAAACATGATGGGCCGGGCCTCGGAAAGAGTGATGCAAAATTCATCACCGTGCTGGATAATCTGATCGCGGAAAAGGAAGTCCCCGCAATGATCGCGATCCTCATTTCCAATGGAGGAGGTGATGCCCAAGGGCATGAACGGGGTCGAGAATACGATACGATGTCCGGTTTGTTTGCGGAATACATCGAGTATGAAGTGCTGCCGTTGGTAGAGAAGAACTACGGAGTCAAACTCACGAAAGATCCTGAAGGCCGTGCCGTGACGGGCAATAGTTCCGGGGGATCAGCCGCGCTCATCATGGCCTGGTTTCATCCGGAATGGTATCACCGTGTCCTCACTTTCTCTGGCACCTTTGTGAACCAGCAGTGGCCCTTTGATCCGGAATATCCCGATGGAGCGTGGGGATTTCACGAGACCCTCATTCCAGGAAGCGACCCAAAACCGATCCGTCTCTGGATGGCCGTCGGTGATCGAGACAATTACAATCCCAATGTGATGAAGGACGGGATGCACGACTGGGTCGAAGCGAACCATCGAATGGCAAAAGCCCTGAAGGCAAAGGGGTATCACTACCAATATGTCTACTGCCTCGATGCCGGGCACGGGGTAGGACCGGCCCGCGACCAATTGACCCCGCAAGCTTTGAAGTGGCTCTGGAGCGGGTATGGAAAGTAAGAAGGAAAGCGGAAAGAGAGGTCTTCTCTCACACCGAACGTGCCCACGCGAGTAGCTTCTGTGCCGGTTGGAACCCGGCCGTGCGTGCGACCTCGTGTCCGTTGCGGAAGAGAATAAATGCGGGGATCCCTTGGATGCGATGGGATTGGGAGACTTCGGGGAGATTTTCGGTGTCAACTTTGGCGAGGAGAATTTTTCCTGCTGCCTCCGCTGCTGCCTTGCCGAATTCGGGTGCCATCATCATGCACGGACCGCACCACGATGCCCAGAAGTCGACGATCACCGGGAGAGAAGACTGCGTGATCAGATTCGAGAAAACCTCCGTTGATCCAATCTCGACGGGTAGGGCCGGAGACGGTAGATCGACTTTACAAGTGCCGCAGCGTCCGGTCTGGGTCAGATGAAGATAGGGGATGCGGTTGGCGGCGCCGCAAGCGGGACAAGGCAGGATGATGCCACGGGAATCGGAGGTGAGAGTGGAGGACATGGCGTCTACGATGCACCGAGGAACCGGAAAATTCTAGGGCGGGTCGCGGGAGATTTCCGATTTTTGCGAATCCGAAGGGAGTGTAGACCCTCGTTACTCCGTGACCGAACTCCTTTTGGAACCCGCTGCCACTTCAATTTCAGCGACCATCTCGTCGACGCTCCAGGATTCGTCGGTGAATATTTTCCGTATCGTTCCGTCGGGATTGAGGACCAGAGTTCGGAGATTGTGCTGAATTGTACCGTTGGCCTCCCCGAAGCGGAGACCAGTGTCGGTCGCGATGCGATCGATGATTGTTCCGTCTGCGGTGGAGAGCAGGCTCCAAGGTTGGCCCTCGCGGTGACCGAACGACGCTCCCCATGATTTGAGCAGGGCTGGAGTGTCGTGTTCGTGATCAAACGAGATCGTGAGGAGGTGATAGGAGCTAGGTCGGTCGGAGAGGCGGGATACCACATCCGCAAAATGTCTCATCATACGGGGGCAGTATTCTGGCACTGGGCAGCGGGAAAAGACGAAGGTGAGCGCAACGGCCTTACCTCGAAACTCGCTGAGAAGCACTTCGTTTCCGTTCTCATTGAGAAAGGTATAGTCGGGAAAGAGGGCTCCGGTCTGGAGCGTTTTTGCTGATTTTGGACTACTGGATTCCATCGTGATTGCCCCCTGTTTCCCCGTCATTTTTACTCCGGTGATCCAGGACTCATGATCGACCACATGAAAGTCGAAAGTGATCTCCATGCCAGGTTCCAGTCCGGCAAGTTCGGAAACCTCAAGAGCGTGGAAAGGCATGATCATCCTGGGCATGAAGTCCGGGATTGCCTCGTGATCGACGATAATTTTATCGGGTTCGCCCGGCATTTTCTGCTGAATCACTCCACGAACAGGAAAGACTTTTTCCTCGGTTTCGGAGACCTTCGAGCGCTCACAAGCGCTGAGGAGTGCCGTGAAAATGACCAAAAATCGGAGGAGGAGACGTGTCATGGGAGGTCGGGAGTGCTTACGATAGGCAGAATAGGAGGATGACTCGGTGCAAGGCATTTCGCAAGTGGGAGTGGCGTATCGCCCAGATCGGGGCGAGCGTATCCTTTTGTAGAGATGTTTGCTCCTTTCACAACCCTGTTACGTGTGTTTTTACCGGTCATGGTCGTTTTCACACTCTCCTGCGAACCTCAGGTTCCCCAGGCAAAAGTGTTGGTGGGTTCCTTTCGCGAGGTGGGGGATTTTGGTTTTACGGATCAACGGTCGCGCACCGTCGGGAATGGGGACCTGGATGGGAAGGTCTGGATTGCCAATTTCATTTTTACGAGCTGCGCCGCTGAATGCCTTATTCTCTCCGCCCGTTTCGCGGAATTGCAGCGTCTGTTTGCGGACGACCCGAGAGTTGCTTTTGTTTCGTTCTCGGTGGATCCGGAGACAGACACTCCCAAACGACTGGGAGAGTTCGCAAATCGCTGGCACGCTGACCCGGATCGCTGGCTGTTTCTCACCGGGGAGGTCGATCAGATTGATGCCTTGGTGAAGGACAGCTTCCTCTTGCCTCTCACCCGGAGCGCTGCCGAGGCAGCGCAGTTGCAGTCCGAGCGGTTCATCCACAGCAACCGCTTTGCGGTGGTCGATCCCTCCGGTACCGTTCGAGCCTATGTCGACGGACTCCCTGAGGAATCGGTGTCGACGCTCTCCCGAATTGTAGTAGAATTGTTACACGAAAAAAGAACCCCTGAATCACCTTCGACATGAAATCCTTCCTTGCCCTCCCCATCCTCTCGATAGCGCTCTTTTTTTCCGGTTTTCCTGTCGCTGCGACAGAGCCCGCCGCCCCCGTTACGGTCGAAATGAAGGTGCCGGAGATGGTCTGCGCCGGTTGTGCTTGGTCGATTACTGAGGAATTGAAAAAGTTGGAGAATGTCTCGGACGTCTATGTTGATCCTAAAACTAAAACGGCAATCGTGGAGGTAAAATCAGACAGTACTCCTGGCGAGAAGGCGATTCTGGCGGCTGTGAAGACGGCAGGATATGATGGTTCCGGATACCGCATCCTTTCCGTCAGTTTTGCGAAAGCAAAGGAAGGTCTTGAAGCAAAGAAGAAGTGAGGGTTTCTTGCCCTTCCAGAACCAATTTGAGATTCCTCCGACTTTTGTGTCGGGGGATTTTTTTGTTTCATGTGGATTTTTTCTGAACAATTTTGGGGGTTGTGGCGTCGAACACAACAATGCAGCGATTCTCCAATGAGTGGCGTGAGTGGCTTGAGGTCTATGGATCTCGGTTGATGTTGTTCGCCCGACAACAATCCCGATGTGAGGCCGACGCCGAAGATGTCCTACAGGCCGCTCTTGTAAAGACGTGGAAGACTCACCAGTCGATGCCAGACGCCCAAGTCCTGAGCCTTGCCTATACCAACGTGCGTCGATGCGCGATCGATCTTGGTCGAAGCAACGAACGGCGAAAGCGTCGTGAACAAGATTCGGTCCGGGAGCGGGGTGAATTGGTTTCTTGGTTTGAGTTGCCCGAAGATGATACAAATCGCGCTTTGCAGGTGGCGATGGCGAAGATTCCGGAAAAATTTCGAGAGGTGATCACTTTGAAAATTTGGGGCGATCTCACTTTCGATGAAATCGGCAGCACGCTAGAGATTTCCCCCAACACAGCGGCTTCGCGCTATCGTTACGGAATGGAAGCTCTTCGAAAGTCTCTCGAAGGAGAGCGGGTGGAGATGGGCCTGTAATTTCCCGTTGGGAATTCGAGTTCGTTTTCGAGGTCGCCTGGTTGGGTACCCGTTGGGACTCATTCACTGGAATGCTTTTGGCACCGTTTCGAAAGAGATCACTTTGCCGCTTCATCGTTTTTTGAGATCAAGTTCATCCGTTGCGGAGAAGTCGGGAGAATCATTCAGAGTTCCGCTCGGCAAATCGTTTGGACGCGGGCGGTAGACGGTGCGAAATGTCAGTCCGGTATTGAACTCATGAAACAATCGCCCCAATCGCCCCGATGAGGAACTCTCTCACTTCTTACGAAGAAGAATTCTCAAGAGTGGCGAGCTGTCAGGGGTTCGATGCAGAAGTGATATGGGAGTCCGGTGAGGACTGCATACGGTTTTGGACTCGAAGCGCTGCCTGCAATTTTGGGCCTCGAATCTTTCTCTCTGCCGGCATCCATGGCGATGAACCCTGTGGACCAGAAGCTCTCCTTCGGCTTTTGAAACTTCATTCTCTTTCCCACTCCTGTGACTGGGTCATCGCACCCGTCCTGAATCCGACGGGTATTAGGGCAGGCACCCGCGAGAATAGAAACGGCATTGATTTAAACCGGGACTTCTACCGAAAAGAGAGCGGTGAGATCCGAGCTTTCACTCGATGGTGGGAGGAGCAGAGACAGGGAATCCACCTTCACATTTCTTTGCACGAAGATTGGGAAACGAGCGGGCTCTACCTCTATGAAATTAACACAGGAACAGTGACTTCTTTTGCCGGGATGATCTTGGAATCCATTCGCGACAGCGTGCCGCTAGAGGAGGAGGGTCCTGTCGACGGGCATGAACTCAGTGCACCCGGACTCATTCTTCACGAACCCGAGCCGGATGAAGGGTTCGGTTGGCCCGAAGCGATCTGGCTAGTAAAGCGGTACCCTCTCCTCTCCCTCACGCTCGAGGGCCCCGGTGGCATCGCACCTGATGACCGCACGACAGGTTTGCTTACTGCCCTGAGATCGGCCGTAGCGCAAGTGGAAACGATGGCAGGAGACGCCTCCTGCTGGTCTCCGCTCTGAAGACCAGGAGATTGGTATTCCTGCGCTAACAGTTTAGCAAATTGGGTCGGGACAGACAGAACGGCGGTCGCATTTTAGGCAGTGCTCGCCCATAAACAAATTGTCGAAAAGATCCATCAGCGCTGAGACCGTTTCTGGTGTATCTGTTAGAATGCCTGCTTCAAAGTTCCGGCGCCTCACGGACTTGGCACCCATGCCAGCCCCTGTGAGATTCGCGGATCCGAGGAAGGCGCGTTTTCCGTCGACGATGACACACTTCATGTGATTGCGAGGGCAGAGGATACGCTCAAATTTGTCCGAGACGATCAAGTTCGGAAAGCGGTCAAAGTCGGCTCGGAAGCGAGGACCGGGTTCTTTGGCATGAATCAGACGGATCTCCACTCCGGCGGAAATCAGGTCGTCAAAGAGAGCGAGAAAGGTGTCGAATTTCTTCCTGCCAGGCCGCTGCAAATGCAGGTCCTTGATATCCGCTGTGGCGATCCAGAGGAATTTTTGGGCGGATGGAATGAGGTCTTTAAAGACGGCCTCATGGATAGCTTCATTGAGAACGAGTCTATCCATGAGGAGCCCTATACCAGCGAGCCAAGACGGCAAGCGTGGTTAAATGTGAACCGCGTGTCCGAAAGCATCCTCGGCCGCTTCGTGAATCGCTTCCGCGAGCGTCGGGTGCGCGTGGATCGTGGCTTCGATCTCTTCGTTGGTGGCTTCGAGAGTCATTGCCAGTCCCATCTCGGCGATCAGTTCGGTAGCACCCGAACCGATGATGTGCGCCCCGAGAATCTCTCCGTGTTTTTTGTCGAAGAGGAGTTTCACAAACCCTTCCGAATCGGCTACGGCGAGAGCACGTCCACTGGCGGCGAAGGGGAACTTGCCGACGCGGTAGTCGAGCCCCTTTTCTTTACAGGCGTCTTCGGTGAGACCGATCGAAGCGACTTCCGGATGGCAATAGGTGCATCCCGGAAAAATCGTCACCTTCTTCGGTTTGAACAAGGGATCGAACATTCCATCGACGGCCTGGGTTGCTTCGTAACTGGCGACGTGTGCGAGCCACGGAGGTCCGATGATGTCACCAGCCGCAAACACATTCGGGAGATTGGTCTGGTAGCGGGCATCGGTCTCGATGTAACCGCGGTCCGTCAGTTTCAGTTGCTCGGCGTTCTTCGGCAGGACGGGTGCGACCCCGATGGCGACTAGGCAGACTTGAGCCTCGACAGTAACCTGGTCTCCCCCGGCAGCCGGTTCGAGGATCAACTTGACACCGGTCTTTGTCGTTTCTGCGGCCGCCGTTTTTGTGGAGGTGAAGAACTTGATGCCGTGCTTTGTGAGCGACTTCTGAAGGGTTGCGCTCACTTCAGAGTCCTCGACGGGGAGGATGCGATCCAGCATCTCGATCACCGTGACTTCGGTTCCGTAGGAGCTGTAGAAATAAGCAAACTCGATCCCGATGGCGCCGGCTCCGATAATGACCATGGACTTTGGCTGCTTCTTCAAGGTCATGGCATCTTTTGACCCGATGACTTTCTCTCCATCGAAGGGGAGGAAAGGAAGGCCGCGGGACACACAACCGGTGGCGACAAGGACGTTCGCAGCGGAATGGAGCTCACTCTTTCCGTCTTTGTCGATCACCTCGACTTTGCCATTGGCGGCAAGTCCGCCTGTGCCCCGGATGTAATCGATCTTGTTCTTTTTGAAGAGAAACTCAATCCCTCCGGCAAGCTTCTCAGAAACCTTGCGGGATCTTCCGATTACTTTGTCCCAATCATAGGATATCCCTTTGATCTGGAGACCGAACTCGTCCGCCCGATGCGTGAGAGTGTGGTAGAGCTCTGCATTTTTGAGAAGAGCCTTGGTAGGGATGCAACCCCAGTTGAGGCAGGTGCCCCCGGCCCGGTCGTTCTCGACGCAGGCTACTTTTTTTCCAAGTTGAGCAGCGCGGATTGCTCCGACGTATCCGCCGGGGCCGCCACCAATGACAATGAGATCGTATGAAGCCATAAGTAAAAATGTGTAAATGTTAGGAAACTAGCAGAACCGGAGTTTCTAGGAGGCGCTTTAGCTCAGAGAGGAAGCGTGCGCCGATCGCGCCGTCGATGACACGGTGATCGCAACTCATTCCGATCCACATGCGTTGGCCGGGCACGATCTGATTGTGCTCGTTCACAACGGCTTGTTTGGTGATCGTCCCGATCGCGAGGATCGCGGCTTGGGGGGGATTGATGATCGCATCAAAATGGCCGATGCCGAAGGCACCGAGGTTGGAAATCGTAATGGTTCCGCCCTGCATCTCGGTTGGGGCGAGTTTTTTGTCACGAGCACGGGTTGCGAGGTCTTTTAGTTCCGCTGCGAGATCTTTGATTGATTTCGTCTGCGCGGATCGGATCACGGGAGTGACCAGTCCGTCTGGAATTGCGACAGCGACGGAAAGGTGAATCTCGCCGTATTGGAGGATTGAGTCTCCCTGGAACGATCCATTCACTTCGGGAACGGAACCGGTTGCGAGCACGGTGGCGCGCATGATGAAATCGTTCACGGTGTACTTGGGTCCGGCATTCGCTTCGCTCGCGACGTTGACTTGATTTCGCAGGGTCATGAGCGGTTCGGTATCGATCTCAATGTTGAGATAGAAATGCGGTATGGTTGTCTTGCTCTCCAGAAGTCTCTGTGCGATGACGCGCCGCATTCCCGAAAGAGGAATAGACTGGTCCGCGCGGACCGGGGGAGTGGGGAGAAGTCCGAGGTTCGAACCGCCGCTGCCGCCAGCGGGCGCGTTGAGAACATCCTTCTTTACGATACGTCCACCGGGACCGCTCCCGGTGACGCGGCGAAGGTCGATACCTTTTTCCTCTGCAAATCTTCGTGCGAGCGGAGAGGCCTTCACGCGGTCACCTTGGGGAGGGGAGGCTGCGGGGGTGGTCTTTGCAGGGGTCACGGCGGGGGTGGCTGGCTTTTCCTCTGCGGAAACGTCGGGCTGTGCCTTTGGTGTGCTTGTTTCACTCTTTGTCTCGGTCGTAGGGCCGGCCGCTGATGGCGCTTTGTCCGCGTCGGAAGGTGGCTCTTCACCTTCTGTCAGGATCAAAGCGAGGGCGGTGCCCAGGGTGACGACCTCTCCTTCTTTCACGTAGATCTTGTGGAGGATGCCCTCGTCGAAAGAGGGCATCGTCATGGTTGCTTTATCGGTTTCGACTTCGGCAATATCTTCATCAATGGCGATAGTATCGCCTTCTTTTTTGAGCCATTTCACGAGGGTTCCCTCGGTCATGGTGTCGCTCAGTTTGGGCATCTTCAAATAGGTGGCCATAGATTCAGGTCTGGTCTCGAGTGGTAAAATGTGTCTGAGTCAGGAAGTCAATTTATCCTAACAGATGGTTAGTGCCCTCTCTACAATTTCCTCTGGATTGGGTAGTTGGAGCTTCTCAATCGGGGGACTGTAGAATGCGGGGGAGTCTGCGCTCGTGATTCGCAGGACGGGGGCATCGAGATCGTCAAAAGCCTGTTCCATGATCATTGAAGAAATCTGGGCACCGACTCCGCAAAAAGGTTTGTTTTCTTCGACGCAGATGGCGCGATGTGTTTTCCGAACCGATGCCATGATCGCTTCCTCGTCGAGCGGACGGATGGAACGGAGGTCGAGGACTTCGGCATTGATGTTGTACTTTTCGGCGAGGATCTCAGCCGCAGCGAGGGAGGTCAGGACGGCACGTCCGTGCGCGATCAAGGTGATGTCGGTTCCCTCCCGTTTCACTTTCGCCTTTCCGATGGGGACGAGAAGCTCACCGCCTTCGATCTCATCATTTGAGGGGACGAGTCCGGGGATTCCGTAGAGCACGGTGCTCTCCATGAAATAGACGGGATCATTGTCGCGGATCGCGGACTTGATGAGTCCCTTTGCATCGTGGGCGTCAGATGGAGTCACCACTTTGAGTCCGGGCATATTCGCAAAAATGTTTTCAGGGGTGTGGGAATGGGTTGCTCCGACGCTGGTGCCTGCGTTGGCGGGTCCGCGCACGACGATGGGGCAATGGATCAATCCACCGGACATATAGCGGCAGCTTGCGGCGTTGTTCATCATCTGATCAAAGGCGACGTAGGCAAAACTATAGAACATCAATTCCATCACGGGACGGACGCCGAGCATACTAGCACCGATGCCGATGCCGATGAATCCTGCCTCGGAAATGGGAGCGTCGATGATGCGCTTGTCGCCCCACTTCTTCCAGAGTCCTTCGGTGACTTTGTAGGCTCCGTTGTACTCGGCGACTTCTTCGCCGATGATGACGACGTTTTCGTCCCGGGCGAGTTCTTCATCGAGGCCTTCTCGAAGGGCTTCGCGGTAGGTGATTTCTCTTGGCATGTTTTGGGGAAAGCGGTTTAGCGGTGAGCGGTTTAGCGGTGAGCGGTTTAGTGATGTAGCTGGAAGGTAGAAACAGGGTTGGGGAGGGAACCTGATAGGGTCGGGTTAGCGATGGAAGAAGTGGCGGCCGGTGCGTCCTGCTTCTGTGTTGTTGTCGACTTCCCAGTAGACGTCATCAAAAATTTCTGACTCGTCCGGGAAGGGGCTCTTGATCGCAAAGTCCGCCGAGGCATCGGCTTCAGCACCAGCTTCCTTGTTGATCGTTTTGTATTCGTCTTCGGTGATGACGCCTTCAGCGATGAGGGTGGATTTCCAGAACTCGATCGGGTCGTGTTTGGTCATGTATTCCTGGATCTCCTCTTTTGTGCGATACTTTTCGGCGTTGGCGTCGGCGACAGAGTGCCCTTTGTGCCGGTAGGTGAGAATCTCGATGATGCTGGGGCGGGATTCTTTGTGAGCGCGTTGGACGGCTTTCTGGACTCCTGCCCGGATTTCGTAGAGGCTCACTCCCTCGATGCTGTCCCATTCGATATTGTACCCTTCGGCTCTAGCTGCGAGTCCCTCTTTCGGATAGGCGGAGGAGCGCACCTGAGAGGTGCCCATAGAGTATCCGTTATTCTCGATGATGTAGACCACGGGAAGATCCCAGAGGGCGGCAAGGTTGAGCGATTCGTGAAAGGAACCCTGGTTGACTGCCCCGTCACCGAGGTAGCAGAGGCAGCATCCTTCGAGTCCCTTGTATTTGAGCGCAAAAGCAAGACCCGCTCCGAGCGGGGTCTGGCCCGCGACGATCCCGTGTCCGCCCCAGTAATTTTTGTCCGGTGCAAAGTAGTGCATCGAACCTCCTTTTCCTTTCGAGCACCCGGTCTTCTTTCCGAAAAGTTCCGCCATGCATTCGTTCATCGTCATGCCGACGGAGAGGGCATGTCCGTGGTCTCGGTAGGCGGTGATGACGTGGTCATTTTTCCCGAGCAGGGAAATGGTCCCGACTGCTACCGATTCTTGCCCGATATACAGGTGCAAAAATCCGCCGATGGATCCGGCGTGGTAGTGCTTCAAAGAGGTCTGTTCGAATCTGCGAATGCGGACCAGCTTGCGAAGCATTTCGACTTTGTCTTCGGCCGTGAGCGACTGGTTAATTGGGTCGTCGGCGAAGGCTGCTTGATTTTGTTTTCCGGTAGTTGATGCCATCTCAAATATAATTTCCCTCCGGAGTTGGAAGGCCGCATACGGTAGCGTAAAGTGCCCTCCAAGGAAACCGGTATGTGTCCGATTTTTCATTCAAGGTACGATTCCCCCAAGTGTTCCACGTGGAACATTTCACTTTCTTAAGATGTTCCAATACCCAAAAAAATATGATGTCCTGATCATCGGGGGAGGCCATGCCGGTGTGGAGGCCGCAATGGCAGCCGCTCGCATTGGAGCGGAGGTGGCCCTCCTCAGCCAGAATCTCGACACAATAGGTCAGATGTCCTGCAACCCGGCGATCGGTGGTCTTGGAAAGGGGCACATGGTTCGGGAGATCGATGCGCTAGGTGGCGTTATGGGGATCAATACGGATGCCACTGGTATTCAGTTCCGTATCCTAAATGCAAAAAAAGGACCAAGTGTCCGAGCACCACGTGCGCAATGTGATAAGAAGGCTTATCAGTTCCGGATGAAATGGCTTGTCGAGAACGAGCCAAAGATTGAGATTCATCAGGGCAATATTTCAAGGCTTCTTGTCGAGGCTGATCGGGTCACGGGGGCGGAGACTCAACTCGGAATCCGGTTCCTCGCCAAGTCGGTGATTGTAACAACGGGGACTTTCATGCGGGGACTCATGCATGTCGGGATGCAGAATCAGCAAGGCGGTCGAATGGGGGATGCGTCCTCCACGCTGAGTGATGATTTGCTGAGACTCGGCTTCGAGGTAAAGCGGTTCAAAACGGGGACCCCTTGTCGGCTGAATGGTCGCACGATTGATTTCACGAGATGTGAGCGTCAGGACGGTGATACTCCAGTGCCCAAGTTCTCTTTCCGGTCTGAGGACGAGGTTTGCGGGGAGGATGACATCTTCACACTAAATCAATGGTCTGACCCCATGTTCCACGTGGAACAAAAGCCCTGTTGGATCACCTATACCAATCAGAAGACACACGACGAGATTCTCGCAAACCTCGACAAGTCTCCGATGTATTCGGGAAAGATTGAAGGAGTCGGGCCGCGCTATTGCCCCTCGATCGAAGACAAGGTGGTTCGGTTTGCGGAAAAGGACAGACACCAAGTATTTTTGGAACCCGAAGGGAGGCATTCGCTCGAGTACTATGTGAATGGAGTTTCCACCTCGCTGCCCTTTGATGTGCAGTACCGGTTCATCCGATCCATTCCCGGCCTCGAGAATGTGGACATCGTTCGGCCGGGATATGCAGTCGAATACGACTATTGCGTCCCTACTCAGCTCTTTCCAACTTTAGAGACCAAGCGCATCGAGGGCCTCTACTTCGCAGGACAGATCAATGGAACTTCCGGGTATGAAGAGGCGGCGGGCCAGGGTCTCATTGCCGGTGCGAATGCCGCGCTAAAAGTTGCAGGGAAGTCAGCGCTGATCCTCTCTCGGAGCGAGTCCTACATCGGAGTAATGATCGATGACCTCGTCACAAAGGGGACCGATGAACCTTACCGGATGTTCACAAGCCGCGCCGAGCATCGACTCCTGCTCCGGCATGACAATGCCGATATTCGCCTGTGCGAGAACGCGACCGCCTCTGGCCTTATCGATTCTGCATTTCGTGCAAAGACGATGTTGAAGCTCGATCGATCCGGGGAACTTCGGAAGCGTCTCGAGAATACCCACACCGCGGGCGGATCGCTCGCAAAGTGGCTCCGCCGCCCCGAGTCCTCGTGGGAGGGATTCGAGTCCGACCTCAAAGAACTCTACGAGCCAGCAATCTGGGATCTTGTCGAGATCGATATTAAGTACGAGGGTTATATCCGTCGGCAGTCGGATCTCGTAGAAAAAACAAAACGATCCGAAGAAAAGAAATTCCCGAGCGTGGTCGACTACCTTGCGATTTCCGGACTAAAGAAGGAGGCGCAGATGAAACTTCAAAAGATCCAACCGATGACTCTCGGCCAGGCAGGCCGAATCAGCGGAATTACCCCAGCTGACATTTCACTCCTTGCCGTTTGGCTCGAAAAGGGCCACCGCTGATCTCATGCCATCTCTTCGATTGCTCGCATTCCTTCTGCTTTCTTGCCTCCTTTGGCAGGACGGGGTGGGAGAAGATTTCATCACCTTCCCAGAAGATCGTGAGTTTCTTCCGAAGAGTTGGATTGCCTCTCCGATTGATGCATCGATTGAACCCCTCAAGATCGAACTCCGCGATCATGCCGAAAAGATCCTTTCCGAAGCGTTCCGGAAATATCCCACAAAACTGAAGGAGAAGTACCTCTCGGGAGTTTCGATCGTGGGATCACTTCGTTTTTACGATGTCGGATACGGTGGGACCTATCTGACGAACAGCCGCCGAATCGTGTTGGTCTATCGGGAATCGTTTGAAGATCGGGGATTCGAGCAACGATTTCATCATGAGTTCTCCTCCCTTCTCCTGAAGCAGAACGAATCTCTGTTTGACGTTAAACGATGGAAAGCGGCTAACCTGCCAGGGTTCGCCTATCGGGCGGGTGGTGTGGTGGAAGAGCAGAGCGGGGACCGCTCAGAGGCTACCAAGGTTCTTGCGGCGGAGCAGAAGAAGACCGGCGGATCGGGAAGTACCCTCCTTCGGTTGGAGCCAACTCTGATGAAAGAAGGGTTCTTGACTGCCTACAATCAAGTCTCGGTTGAGCAGGATCTGAACGAAACAGCCGCTCATCTTTTCACGAATCCCGATCTCTGGGACTTTTGTAAATCCTATCCTCGAGTTGATCAGAAAGTAGATGTTCTCATCGATTTCTACAACAAACTCGATGACTCGATGGACCGTCTCTTCTTCCGAAATCTGACCGAATCACCGATTAGCTCCATGGTACCATGAACCGACTTTCGCACATTTTGATCGAACTGGCCCTTGAGGAGGATCTCCGTTCCGTGGGGGATCTCACGAGCTTTCATTTTGTCGAAGGAAGTCATCGGTCTCAAGGGAAAATCATGAGCCGGGAGTCCGCCGTGATCTCCGGGAACGAAGTCGCGAAGTGGGTCTGTGGTGCGGTGAGCAATGAGCTTCGCTATGACGCAGTCATCCTCGATGGAGGAACCGCAGAAAAGGGGGATCTTGTCGCCCTGATTCAGGGGCCGACTCGATTGATTCTCACGGCGGAACGGACGGTGCTGAATTTTATGCAGCGACTCTCTGGAGTAGCCACGATTACGCGAGCCTATCAGCGGGAAATCGCACATACACGGGCGCGACTTCTCGACACTCGCAAGACGACTCCAGGATGGCGGGAACTGGAGAAGATGGCGGTGGTCGACGGCGGAGGCACAAACCACCGTCTCGGTCTCTTTGATGCCATCATGGTAAAAGACAATCATCTCGTGGCAAACTCTAGTCCGATCGATCTCGCCAAAAAGGTGGCCGAGATAAAGAGAGGAAGTCCAGGGATGAAAATTGAGGTGGAGGCAGATCATTTAGACCAGGTGGACGCATTTCTTTTGATCGCCGGAATCGATGTCATTCTGCTCGACAACATGAGTAATGAGCAACTTGCTCAGGCAGTAGCACGACGAGATCACACCAGAAGCAAGTCACTCCTCGAAGCGAGCGGAGGAGTAAATCTAAAGACCATCCGGGCGATCGCGGAAACGGGAGTGGACTTCATTTCGGTGGGTGCCCTGACTCATTCCGTGCGATCGATCGATCTTGGGCTCGACCTTGAAACTGTCAATGTCTAGCGAACCCTACGAGGAGATCGTGCGCAATTGGTCGCCGGAAGAGCGGAGGCAATTCCCGCGAGAGAGGCATTTGCATTTTACGGAGATCGATTCCACGAATCGGTTTTTGCTGGAAAGGATCCGAGGTGGTGAAACCAGTCCCTTTGATCTTGTCACCGCAAATTTCCAGACTCATGGACGTGGACGGCGGGGAGATCGGTGGGAGGCCCCTGCAGGACGGAATCTTCTTTTCTCTCTAGCAATTCCTCTTCCAAAAGATCCGGCCCACTGGACGAGGCTCCCTCTGATCACCGCCTATCATGTCGGACACGCGATCGAGTCTGTCCTTGACGACGCACAGATCTTGCAGGCAAAATGGCCGAATGATCTCCTGTTGGATGAAAGGAAACTCCTCGGCATTCTTGTTGAGACCTCGTCACAGGAGAACGCTTTTGCCGCAGTGGGTGTGGGAATCAATGTGAACCTCCGGGAGAACGAACTTCCTCCTCCACTCCGAAAGACGGCGACGTCGCTCTATGAAATCTTCGGGTGCGAGTCGAGCCGCTGGTATCTTCTTAGTCTCATCTTGCGGAACTTTTTACGGGACACTTCGAGCGTAGAAATGTCGTTTGCTGATGCAA
>JAGPCC010000240.1 GCA_018058245.1 Verrucomicrobiales bacterium | reverse complement strand
TTCGTGGCCTGCACGCGAAGGCTGCCGCGCCGATTGGCATGATCCACGAAGACAAGTTCGCCCCGGTAGGAGTGCGCTTTTTCCAGAGGAGGGAACTTCCCCGCTTCGGGGCGAAAAGGTTCGGCCTCGCCGGTTCCTGGTTCTTTGTTCTTTGTGCCTGGTTCCTGGCCAGTGGCCGTCGCGTGAACGAGGAACGAACACGCAAGCACCAGCAACCAGGGACCAACCAAGAACCAAGAACGAGGAACTAGGAACGGGTTCATATGTCGATGACTTGATTACTGTCGCCAAACTGGTCAATTTCTCCGCCCATGCGCTGGGCCATGAGGAGGAGCAGATTGCTCATGTGAGCGTCAGTATTCGCAGGGCGGCTGCAGAGCTGGTAATGTGCGGTGGTAAGCGCTCCGTCCTCGCCGAGTGCGTAACCCTGAAATCCTGTGGCTGCCTTGTTGAAATCGAGATGGCTCCCGTGTTTCAGTCCGAGGTCCGAGCCACCGGCGAGCACCAGCGGGAGGTTGGCGTTGCCGTGACTGTGGCCGTAGGACATGCCGCTGCCAAAGAGGGACATGGTGGAGCCCAGGAGCGGTTTGCCGGTGAGGTCCTTCGTCTCCGCGAGGCGGGTGAGGAAGTAAGCATACTGCTCGATGGCGAAGGAGTCGTAGTTCGTGAGTTTCTCCATATAACCGGCATCACCTCCGTGGTGGCTGAGCTGATGCCGCGACTCGGTGATCCCGATTTCCGGAATGGAGATGGCATCGCCCTCACCACCCAGGCTGAAGGTGGCCACGCGTGTCACGTCGGTCTGGAAAGCGAGGACCATGAGGTCATACACGGTGCGGAAATAATCGCCCGCCATGGTCGCGGCGATGTCGCGGTCGGTGCGTTTGCGATCTGCGTCGGAGATGGTTGGTAAAGGTGTGTCGAGCCACGTGTCGGCCCGCCGCGTGCGGATTTCGGCTTCACGAACGGAGGTGAGGTATTGTTCCATGCGACCTTTGTCCTCTGCCCCCATGGATTTCTCGAGCTTGCGCACTTCCGCGAGGTTGGCATCGAGGACACTCCCTTTGCGGCGCAAGGCCCGCCTTTGGGCTTCCTTTCCGCCTTTCGGTTCCTCAAAAAGGGAAGCGAAAATCTCACTGCATCGACGCATCGCGGGCAGTCGCACACCGTCTGCGGTCCAGGCGAGGGAATCTTGTGTGATGGCAACCTCCATCGAACTGATGCGAGTGTGCTGTGCGGTGATCTCGGCCATCTTCTGATCCACTGAGATCGTGTTGCGATCGGAGGGGCCGAGCTTTCCTCCGGTGAGCCAGACGGAAATGCAGTTGTGGTGATGGCTGAGGGCTCCCGGATGATGCAGTCCGCTGATGGGCGTGATGACATCGCGGTGTTTTTCGAGAGGCTTCAGCGAACGTGAAAACTGGTAATCTTTCCCCGGTATGGTGATCTGGTAGTTCAGCGAGTGAACGCCGTTCGCGAGATAGATGAAAGCGCTGCGCCGGGGAGTCGTGGTGGCTTTTTCCTCCGCCCGCAGGGGGACCATACATTCCAGCAGGGGCAGGGAGACAAAGCTGCCGAGGGCACGAAGGGCGTGACGACGGTCGATCAGCCAGGATTGAGAGAGGTAGTTCATGGTTCTTGGTTCGTTGATATTTCCAGCAGATTCGGGGAGGCCAGCAGATTGGGATTTGGGTTTGAATTTCAGTAGAATAATAATCTGTTGGCCTCCCTGAATCTGCTGGAGACCCCATTCATTATCCTTTCTCTTTTGGATGTTGGACGAAGGTGGGTTTTGCGGTGGTTTTGATGAAATGGAAAGTTGCGTTTTTGGTTACGATATTTCCAGCAGATTCGGGGAGGCCAGCAGATTGGGATTTGGGTTTGAATTTCAGTAGAATAATAATCTGTTGGCCTCCCTGAATCTGCTGGAGACCCCATTCATTATCCTTTCTCTTTTGGATGTTGGACGAAGGCGAGGTTAGCGGTGGTTTTGCCAAAATGGAAGATGATTCCCCAGTCGAGGTTGAGCCAGCGGAGATGGGTCTGGAGTATGGCTCGATCTGTTGCGGTGATGCCGTCTGTGAGGGCGGTGACAAACACGGCGCAAGTGTTATCGATGACGAGACTGGGGATCGTGATACCTGGATGATTGATTACCGTGGTGGTTGGATTGAGATGGACTTCGGGGCCTGCGGATTGGATTGCGGCCCTGACAAGGCCTTTCCAAGTGGTATGGCGATATCCGAGGCCGATTTCGGTCAGGCATTCACTAACAGCTCGAATGATGGTTGCCGCTAGGGTAGACGTGGAGACGAATCCAGGTGGCGTGACCTCCGGGAAACTCGCTGAGTGTGAACGATACAGTAGCCGCTTCCAAATCAGGCTTTGCTTGCAAAAGTCCATCAGCAGACTGGAGCGAAGCCTCCAGAACTTGCAGTAGCAGAATACCTGAACCAGATGTTCCGCAGCAAAAGATCCACGAAGACATTTTAACTCCGGAACGAAATGGTTTTCGATGACGAAATCCGGCTCGAAAGTGTCTGCCTCTATCCCTCGATAGAGCAGTTCTCTCCTTGGTTTGGAAAGATGCAAAATGCCAGCCGCCGTGAGAGCCGCGGCAAGCTCCTGATGATATATCTCTTCGCCTAGCCCTGGCCCAACTAATGAATGGACCTTCATCGCATGCCCGATGAAAGCATGGGTGATGGGATCTCCCTCAGATTGGATTTTGGGTTTCATGTTCGGGTGAAACGAGCTTTGGGAAGGGATTTCCAGCAGATTCAGGGAGGCCAGCAGATTGGGGTTTGGGTTTGGGTGAAGCGAGCTTTGGGGAGGGATTTTCAGCAGATTCGGGGAGGCCAGCAGATTGGGTTTTATGTATGGGTGAAACGAGCTTTTGGGAGGGATTTTCAGCAGATTCGGTTTAGGATTCAAATTTCATTCTAAAATAATAATCTGTTGGCCTCCCTGAATCTGCTGGAGACCTCATTTTCGTCAGCGTTTTCGCATGAGGTCTGATAGGGCCACAGCGCGAACCATGTCGCGAATCCGATAGTCGTTCTTTTTCGCTTCGGCCTGGATGATGCTGAGCTCGTCTTGGTCGTCAAAGGTGAGTACGCGGCGGAGGCCGTAGGTGCAGAGATGTTCGATGAAAGCCCGCGCAACGGTGTCACGGTCCTCGATCAGGAGACGTTTAAAATCTGCAGCATCCTTGAAGGAGCGGCCATCGGGCATCACGCCGGAGGGATTGACCTCGGGATTCTCACCGACTCCGGCAGCTACCAATTCATGGGTGCGCCATTGTCCTATCGCGTCGTAGTTGTCCCAGGCGAGGCCCAGCGGATCGATTTTTGCGTGGCAGGCGGCGCAGTTGACGTCGTTGGCGTGGGCTTCCAGTTTGTCGCGGAGGGTGGCCTTGGGGCTTTTCGGCGGGTTGGGTTCGATCGCGGGCACGTTGGCCGGCGGTGGAGGGGGAGTCCTGCCCAGAATCACTTCACTCAGCCAGACTCCTCGATGCACGGGGCGGTGTCGCGTGCCGTCCGAGGTCAGTCCGAGCGACGCACCCATGGTCAAGAGTCCGCCGCGACGATCCTCAGGTTTGAGCGAGACACGCTGAAAGTCGCCCGTCTTTGGTTCCGGCAGCCCATAGAAGTCGCAGAGCCGGGCATTGGCCATGGTCCAGTCGGAATCGAGGAACCCATCGATGGGATTGTTCTTCCCAAGCATCTCGCGGAAAAACTCCACCGGCTCGTTCCGCATGCTCTCCTCCAGCCACGCGTCGTAGAGAGGGTAGAGTTTTTTGTCCGGCGGAAACATTCCTACGCGGTGCAGTTGCAGCCACTGCCTCGAAAAATCGTCGATGAAGCGGTTGATTTTGCTGTCTGCCAAAAGCCGGTCGACCTGCTTTTTTAAACCTTCGCCGTTCAGAGAACCGCCTTTGGCCGCAGTGAAAAGAATATCGTCGGGCATCGAGCTCCAGAGAAAATACGAGAGCCGGGAGGCGAGTTCCGGGTCGGTAAGTTTTTCGCGGGGCACGGTGTCGCCCTCGACGAGGTAGATGAAGTGCCGGGAGGTCAGGACGCCCTGCATTGCGACACGATAGGCATCAGCCAGATTTTCGCCTGCATCGCGCTCGGATCGATAGGATAGCAAATACTCCTCCAATTCACCGGGTTTCACCTGTCTCCGCCAGGCGCGTTCGGCAAAGCGTTGCAGATGCTCTGCAACACCCTCGGGTGTTGCATCATCCGGCGGCACGAGGCCCTTTTGCCGCGCTTTTTCCGCTTCCGACACCAGCGGTCCCTCCCACTCGACCCAATCGAGGATCACCGTGGAGAAAAGGCCGTTCCCTTTGTCATCAAACATTTGCGGCGCGTTCGGATTCAAGAGCAGGGTCTCACTGCTGTGGGTGAAAATGTAACCGGCCCGACTGGCGAGTGCATTGCGGAAAGCCGCACCTTGTCTCCGGTCGACCACATCGGTGGCGACCACACAGAAGTCCAGCGTCGCGGGCATTTCGAGAAATACCTCGAACTCATAGACCTGCGGACTGTTCTCCGGAGCGGTGAGGTCAAACTCGATGAGACCATCTACGGTCTCCTCCCCGGTCCGCTTGCCGATGCTCAGGTGCGCCGGCTGGCCACCGGGAGGACGAATCCCGCTGGCCTGGATGCGGAGTTTGTAGAGACCGCTGTGCTCTGGACCTGTCTTTCCAAACCAGTTGGCCGAGAGCGCATTTTGGACATTTCCGGGAAAGAGGAGGTAACGCAGTGGCCGCTTGATGCCGAAGCGGTCCAGCGCCATCTGCTGGGCCTCCCCTCCGCCGTATCGCATCTCGGCAGCGGTCTTGCGAACCTTGCGTGCTTCCTCACCTGATGCGGCCGGGAAGGCTCGATCGAGGACGAGTTCCGCTGCGCGGTAGTAGCGATCGACATGTGACGGCGAAAGAGAAAGCTCCGACCCGATGCGCTCAAAGCCGTGCCACAGGGTATCTTCATTCAGTTCACCCGGTTTGGTGGGATCATATCGCACCCCGAGCAGGTCATAGACCGTGTTTTGATACTCCTTCCGGCTCAGTCGATAGTGCGACACCGGCGGTCGCGCTGCCATCCGCCCGGCCCGGCCCTCTTTGATTCGCGAATCCAGATTCATGACAAACTCCGCGATTTCCTTCTGAGTTGGTCGCGGCTCCTTTTTTGGTGGCATTTCGCCCGAATTGACTTGCTCGATCACATCTGCCCAGAAGTGCGAGTCCTCGCCCAACTTGAAATCACGCGATAGTTGGTCGATTCGAAGATCCCCCTTTTCCTTTTCGGGGCCGTGGCAGCTGGTACAGTGCTTTTCGAGGAATGTCTCAAACGACTCGGCACCCAAGAGGGGAGAAGCAAGGACGGCGGGCGCTAAAAAGGCGGAAAGGACGTGTCGAATCATGGCAGCTTAGGGATATCTTGGCACGATAGTCGGTTCTTGGCACTTCCTGAAAGCTCGGGGGCGCGATCCCGTCAAAGGGGTGGCATTTCTTTTCCGAGTCAGAGGCATTGGGGCAAGGTGAGCGGGTGGGGGAAAGAAAATGAAATGTCCGGCCGATTTTGAGGGCCGAACATGGAAAGCAGTGGTCATATGGGGCATCCCTTAAATGGAGGATTCCACAGGAATGCAGGCTGCTAGGTTCAATGCTCCCGATTCGATCCGTGAGGATGTTGAAATCATTCCCATTTTGTTCGTGATGCCAGCGGAGAATGTGATCTGAGCAATTCCTGTAAATGGCGCGAGTCCGGTAAATCCGTCTCTCGACCGTTCCGTCTGAGAAGGTAGGATACTACCCCATGAAATCCTGCTTGCCATTTTTCCGTTCCTCTATTCTTCCGGTCGTCCTGCTGGGCGTTTCACTCGGCTCTGCCTCTGCTGCTGATCCTGCTCCACCGGAGGGTTTCCAAGCTCTCTTTAATGGCAAGGACCTCTCCGGTTGGTATGGCTGGAGCACGAAGGATCCGACGGAACTCTGGAACATGACTCCGGAGGAACGGGCGGACTACAAAAAGAAATCGGTCGAGGGCGGTCTGACGGATGCCAAGGGCAATGACGCCGGGGATCACATCAATGCTCACTGGAGTGTCGCTGACGGGGAACTGGTCAATGATGGCAAGGGTCTGTATCTGACAACTGACAAAGACTACGGCGATTTTGAAATGTGGGTCGAATACAAGGCGCTCCCTGCAGGCGACAGTGGCGTGTATCTGCGCGGGATCCCGCAGGTGCAGATTTGGGATCCGGCTGAGGATGATCCGAAAGGTCTCGGTCGCGCGATGGGTTCCGGCGGTCTCTGGAACAACAGCAAGGGTGCTCCGGGCAAAGATCCGAGTAAGAAAATGGATAAACCTCTGGGCGAGTGGAATCAGTTCAAAATCCGTATGGTAGGCGAGCGTGTCACGATTGTGTTCAACGGCGAGACCGTGGTGGACAACGCGGTGCTGGAAAACTTCTTCGCCAATAAGAAGGCAGGTTACCTCGCCTACGGCACGCCGAAGAAGGGCGAAGAGGCGAAGGAGGAAAAAATGCCCAATGGCTGGATGAAAGATCCCGCTTTTGCCAAAGGTCCGATCCAATTGCAGACCCACGGAAGCGAGATCCGTTGGCGCAACGTCTACGTCCGCGAAATCAGCGCCGAGGAAGCGAATAAAGAGCTCGCCGCTCGTGATGCCGAAGGATTTGTAGAGCAGATCAACGGAAAAGACCTGAGCAACTGGCAGGGTGCCGTGGACAGCTACGAGGTCGTCGATGGCAATGTTCGCTGTAAGGAAGGCAAAGGCGGTGATTTGCTGACAATGGAGGAATTTGAGAATGGCAAAATCCGGGTGGAGTTCAAACTTCCCAAAGCGGGCAACAATGGCATTGCACTGCGCACTCCGCTCGGCGGTCATTCGGCGTCGGATGGACTGGAGCTCCAGGTCATCGACAGCGATGGTTACAATGAGAAGCAGGCAGCCGCAGGCAAGAAAGGCCTCGAGCCTTATCAATATCACGGCTCGATTTATCATTGCGCCGCTGCAAAGCACGGTTTCCTGCGTCCTGCGGGCGAATGGAATTTCCAGGAGATCGAAGTGCAGGGGCAGCGCATCATCGTCACTCTGAATGGCACCAAGATTCTCGACGCGGACATCGCGACCTTTGACCGCAGCCAGATTGCGCATCCACCGAAGGGCTTGGATCACACGAAGGGACTGATCGGTTTCGCAGGACACAGCGATCCTGTGGAGTTCCGCAGTTTCCAGGTGAAGCGGATGTAGTGGGTGCCCGGGTTCACCCCGGGATGAACCGTCTCTGCGCCCGGATTTTGGTTGCGGATCCACGCATACTGTGGGACTGACGATCAGGATGAAACGCATTCTCGCAGCAGATTGCGGGTCGCAGGGATTGCGGCGCTTGCTTGCCGGAGCATTGCTTTTAGGAGTAATGTTGGCTGGGCATCCGTGTCTTTGCGCAGCGGATGGGGTCTGGACTCAGCCAGCGACGGGAAATCTTTGGGGAGTCTCCGGGAACTGGGCAAGTGGGGCGATTGCGGATGGAACGAACTTCACCGCAAATTTTGGCACGATAGACATCACGGCTGACACGACGGTCAGGCTCGATACTGCGCGCTCGATCGGCAACCTGATTTTTGGTGATACGGCGATAGGCACGGCGGGAAGCTGGATTCTCGACAACAATGGCTCTGCCTTGAATGTCCTGACTCTTTCCGGGGCAACCCCGACGATCACGGTGAATGCTCTCGGAGCCGGAAAAACGGCGACGATCAGTCTTGCTCTTGCGGGAACATCGGGGCTGACCAAAGCGGGTCTCGGTACCCTTGTCCTATCTGGAGTGAACACCTACAC
>JAGPCC010000239.1 GCA_018058245.1 Verrucomicrobiales bacterium | reverse complement strand
GACTTTTTCGTAAATCGATTTTTTCGATTCTGCGTCCTCTTTTTCCTTCTTTGGGGCGAGTCCTGCCTTGGCACGTTTATCCGCATCCTCTTTCTTCTTTTTCGCGACTGCTTCGACGATTTGCATTTCCCGGATCAGGTCTCCCTCGATGAGATTGCGCCAGAGTTGATCGCGTTCCTCACCTGCCTTTACCCAGGGGGATTCTTTGCGGGAGATTTCCACAGTCCGGTCCGAGTCATAGGTAAAGGAATTCGGAACCGCGAGTTTTTTCGCTAGTTCAACCCGGTCGCGAACTCGTTCTTCGTAAATCGAGAAAATCTCAAACGCGGCTGGGATCCCGCCATTCCGGACCTGATCGTCGATTTTTGTTTCATATTTCTCCGTGAAACTGTCGATGTCTTCTTTCGTAAAGTAGATGCGGCTATAATCGAGATATTCGAGAAAGCCGGTCAGGACCCGCTTTGACATCGTGTCGTTGAACGGTTCCCGGAGGAAGTGCTCCTCTTCGAGCATCGTGACGACGCGCTGGGCGAGATCTCCGTATTGAGTCACGTCCTGAGCTGGCGCGGAGCGAAGCAATGAGGAGGCAAGCAGGACCAGCGAAGCGGTTTTGAGAAATTTCGCGGAAAACATGAGGAATAATGGAGGCGGTAGGATGACGAAGCCCGTGTTTCAGCCGGAATTTTTTCCGGTAAAAAAGAGGATACACTGATTCGAAGACGGAGAAAAGCGTTTTGTCGGACGCGGATACGTGGCAAAGAGAGCGGGAATTGGATGGGAGATCAAATTTCGCTCATTTTATCGGCGTTTGTAGAGATAGCGTCGCTGAGATCAAGTTGTGTCTGCTTTTTCGAGACGATCACTGAGATCCCCCCATTTGCTGTAGCGGATCGTGAGGATCGTCTCGATTTCGGAGAACCGCTTCATCGCCTTCGGAGCATCGCCCGCATCTTGGAAAAACCCTGGATCGGCAAGTTGTTGTGTCAGAGTGGCCTTTTCCGCTTCCAGTTTGGCGATATCGATCTCAATCGCCGCAAACTCAGCTTTGAGCGGCTTCAGTTTGGCTGCTTTTTCCTCTCGTGCTTTGGCTTCGAGGCGACGTTGCTCTTTCCGGTTCACCCCGGGCATTTCCTCGGCCCTTGTTGATTTCCCCGAACGGGAAGCAGTCACCGTCGGATCCGATTTGCCGGCGGCGAGGTCCATGTCGGCGCGTTTTTTCTCCAGGTAATCACTCACATTGCCGTAGTAGAGCTTCGGTTTCTCGTGCGGGATAAACTCGATGACCTTTGTCACGATGGGATCGAGGAAAGACCGGTTGTGGGAGACGATCGCGAACGCCCCCGTATATTCACCCAAAGCCCGTTGCAGCACCTCCTGAGAGTGCAAATCGAGGTGGTTTGTCGGTTCGTCGAGAATGAGAAAATTCGCCGGTTGCAGGAGCATGCGTGCGAGGGCGAGTCGCCCGCGTTCGCCTCCTGAGAGCACACTGACGGATTTAAAAACATCATCGCCGCGAAAGAGAAATGCTCCGAGGATGGAACGAAGGTTGATCGCCGCAGCCTTCATGACACTTCCTTCCATCGTCTCGAGAACCGTTTTTGTGGGGTCCAACTCATCGGCGTGGGTCTGGGAAAAGTAGGCGATCCCCACCTTGTGGCCGTCGATGAGAGTGCCGGAGGTGGGTTCTTCGATCTTGGCAATGAGGCGAGAGAATGTCGATTTTCCGGCTCCGTTGACGCCGACGATGGCGATCTTATCGCCCCGCTCGATTTGGAAATCGAAGTTGTCGATGACCTTGTTTGCTCCGTAATGACGGCAGATATTCTCCAACTTGATAACCGTCTGTCCGCTCCGCTCGGGCTGCGGGAAACGGAAATCCATCGCCGCAGCATCCTGTTCCAGCTCGATCCGCTCGATTTTGTCGAGTTGTTTGATTCGTGACTGCACCATTTTCGCCTTTGAGGCTTTTGCGCGGAAACGGTTGATCAATTTCTCCGCTTTCTCGATTTCTCGATTCTGGTTCTTAAAGGCTCGTTCCGCTTGCTCGCGCCGAGCAACCCTCTCTTGCAAATAAAAGGTGTAGTTGCCGGAGTATTGCTGCACCCCGCCATTTTCGAACGCGAGAGTACGATTGGTGAGATTGTCCAACATGCTCCGGTCGTGCGAGATCAGCACGATGGCACCGCCGTATTGGCGCAGCCACTGCTCGACCCACTGGACTGACTCGATATCGAGGTGGTTGGTCGGCTCATCGAGCAGGAGCACGGACGGCTCTTGGAGGAGCAATTTTGCCATCGCGATACGCATCTGCCATCCGCCGCTGAACTCATCGGTCTGGCGGTCGAAGTCTTTTTTGGCAAACCCGAGGCCGCTCAAGACCGTGGCGATGCGGGGTTTCATTTTACTGACGTCGTGGTGCTCCAGGCGGAGTTGGAGATCCCCGTAGACTTCGAGGAGATCCCCATAGGCATCCGACGTCGGGTCCGCGTTCTCGAGGTCATTCTCGACTTCCTTCAGTTCGATCTGTAGCTGGCGCACGTCGTCGAACGCTTTTTCCACTTCTTCGAACACCGTGGATCCGATGTGTTGCACCCCCTCTTGCGGAAGATATCCGACCGTAGTCTGCTTGGCCTTGATGATGCCTCCCGTATCTGCTTTTTCGATCCCTGCGATGATTTTCATCAGGGTGGACTTGCCCGCACCATTCGGTCCCGCGAGCGACCAGCGCTCTTTTGGACGGATAGTGAAGGAGAGGTCCCGGAAAAGATTCCGGGCCCCGTATTGAACAGTTACTCGATCGACGGCCAGCATGAAGGCGGCGAATGTAGCGCAATTTTTCGTACTCGCCACTGGAACCCAACAGGGTCGAGTGATTCCCTCCAGAGGGTTCTTTCTGCAGATCTCGATTCTCGACGGGAGAAAGAGTCGGGGTGACTGGATTCGAACCAGCGACCTCCTGGTCCCAAACCAGGCGCACTACCAAGCTGTGCTACACCCCGTCGTCGGTGAAGCACCGCGCGGGTCGTATCTTCCTGTCTTTGCCAGCGGATTCAAGTGACAATTTATCAGAAAAGTCACTCTGAGGATCTTTTCCTGACCGATTTGCACCTTTTGGACTGCATTCGGGATTGTAATTGCTGTAAAATACGTACTTTGTGGACTCGAATTTTAACGACCATGCCGGAAGCAACAGATCCTCAGCGGAAAACTCTCGACGAGCGGAACCAAATGTCCGAACTCGCACGTCTGCGTCATTCCACCGCGCACATCCTCGCAACGGCGATCGCAAAGCTCTGGCCCGACGCTCAGTTTGCGGCCGGACCTCCGGTTGAAAACGGTTTTTACTACGATGTGGACCTTTCCCACCGCATCACTCCGGACGATTTTGAGAAAATCGAGGCAGAAATGCTGCTGGTCGTGAAGGAAAATCAGATTTTTGAAAAAGTGGAAGTGTCACGGGAAGAGGCGATGCAGCTCGCGCTCTCTGGACGCCTCGCCGCCCTTGCCGATCGGGGGATTCCGAGTCAGTTCAAGGTGGATCTTCTCGGTGATATTCCCGAGGGCGAAGCAATTTCTCTTTATAAAAATGGGGATTTTTGGGACCTTTGTGCCGGGCCACATGTCGCCCGAACTGGCAACTGCAAAGCGTTTAAAGTGATGAATGTTGCGAGCGCCTTTTACAAAGGCGACGCGGCGAATCCCCAGTTGCAGCGGGTTTATGGCACCGCTTTTAAGAACAAGCAGGATCTTGCCGAGCATCTCGAACGGCTCGAAGAGGCAAAGCTCCGCGATCACCGCAAACTCGGGCGGGAGCTCGATCTTTTCCACATCGACGAAGCCGTCGGTCAGGGGCTTATTCTCTGGAAGCCAAACGGGGCGACGATTCGACTCCAGTTGCAGAATTTCATCAGTGAGCATTTGGATCGACAGGGATACAGCCAGGTATTCACTCCTCACATCGGGAAACTGGGCCTTTACCGCACCTCTGGACACTTTCCTTATTATGCGGAATCGCAATTTCCTCCGGTAGTGGATCGCGAGGGACTCAAAGCGCTCGCCGAAGAGGGGTGTGGTTGCGGAGAATTGTCCAATCGACTTGAATCGGGCGAAATCGACGGATTTCTCCTGAAACCGATGAACTGCCCTCATCACATCAAGATTTATCAGAGCAACCACCACAGCTACCGAGATCTTCCGGTGCGTCTTGCGGAGTTCGGAACGGTCTATCGGTGGGAACAGTCCGGGGAACTGGGAGGAATGACCCGTGTGCGCTGTTTCACACAGGATGATGCCCATTTGTTTTGCACGGAAGATCAAGTACGAGATGAGATCATCGGTTGTCTTGAGCTCGTGAAGACCGTGTTGGGAACTCTCGGGATGGAGGACTATCGGGTCCGCGTCGGACTCCGTGATCCGGATTCGACGAAATATGTCGGTGATCCAGAAAAATGGGATCGTGCCGAAGCGGCTTTGCGCGAGGCGGCCGCAACTCTCGGGACCGAATTCACAGAAGAGCCCGGCGAGGCTGCCTTTTACGGACCCAAGATCGATTTTGTCGTAAAAGACGTCATCGGGCGTGAATGGCAGTTGGGTACGGTGCAGGTGGACTACAATCTCCCGGAACGTTTTGGACTCGAATACATCGGTCCTGACAATGCGCCCCACCGCCCTGTCATGATCCATCGAGCGCCCTTCGGATCGATGGAGCGTTTTGTCGGTGTCTTGATCGAACACTTCGCCGGGAAGTTTCCGACCTGGCTCTCACCCGAGCAAGTGCGTATCCTCCCGATCTCCGAGAAGTTCTTCGAAAGTGCAGATGTTGTCTATCGCCAGCTCCGTGAAGCTGGCGTGCGGGTCACCGTCGATACGACAAATGACAAGGTCGGCGCGAAAATTCGTCTTGCTCAGCTCGCCAGAATTCCTTATATGTTGATCATCGGAGCAAAAGAACAGGAATCAAACGAAGTGTCCGTCCGTCATCGTGATCGCGGTGATGAGGGCGCACTTGGTGTCGCCTTGTTCCAAGAAAAGATCATCACCGAGATCCGGACTCGCAGTTTATGATTGGGAGGTCTTTCCAGTCGAGTTTGCAAACGGGGTCATCACACCCCCGGCCCGACTACAATTTTTGTCGATCTTTTTCCACGGTTGGAGAAAGATCAAGGTGCGATGCCCGCACCGAAATAATGGAGGTAACATACTATCGCTAAGAAACCCATGAAACGCCGGCCGCGTGTTGTAAGGACGCGAGTTAACGACAGAATCCGTTGTCCCGAGATCCGCGTGATCTACGGGGAGCACAATGTGGTTCTACCGACACACAAGGCTCTTGCGAAAGCAAAAGAGCTTGGCCTCGACCTCGTCGAAATCGCGCCCAACGCGAAACCACCGGTTTGTCGAATCGTGGATTACGGGAAATTTAAGTACGAGCAATCGAAGCTGAAGAAGTCGGAGAAACCGAAAAAACGTGAGAAGGAAGTAAAATTCCGCGTCAACATCGGTGCTCACGATTATGCGATCAAGCTCACCCACGCAGAAGATTTCCTTGCGCATGGTTTCAAAGTCCGGATTCAACTCCAGTTCAAGGGTCGCCAGATGGCGCACAAAGAACTCGGATTTGTGCTGCTCGAGAGGGTCCAGGAGGATCTCGCCGGCATGGCGCATGTCGATCTTGAGCCCAAGCTCAGCAACCGGAACATTCTCATGATGGTCTCCCCGCTACCGCCTGAAAAGCAGAAGCGGAAATTCCGTCGTGACGGAGAAGAAGTGGATCTTTCCGAAGCCGATGCAGCAATGGAGGCTGACGACGAAGAATTCGATGATGACGACGACGAACTGGATGATGACCTCCAGGATGGCGGCGAAGATTCGGACGATTCAGATGACGACGACTCGGATGAGGAAGACGATACAGAAGAAGCGGACGAGACGGAATAGTCTTGATCGGATTCCGTCCGTTGGCAATCTCTGACCCACTCCTCCAAATTCACCCTTTCCGCGGCGACTCCTCCTCTGGGACTTGACGGTATAAACCCGTCGAGATCGGGGGAGCGTTGCCGACTTTGAGGGGTTTTCGTTTGCTCGATCCGGGCGGGGGGAGAGAGACAGGCAAAGTTGGCTGGCCGTTGACCTTCTTGCTCTCCCCCTCCTCACTGGTTCTCCCATAAATTCCCTAAAACTCACGGAAAATAAGGCTTTAGGCTTTACATGACCGTTTCTTTCTGTTCCTCTAAGCATCCTCTTATAAATTTTCCTCTTCCATGAAAAATACCATTATCCCTCTGCTCGCCATTATTTTAATTGTCACGATCGTGGGGCTTCTCGCTTCCCTGGGTGTGATCTCCTCCGGATCCTCTGCAAATGCGAAAACACCCTATGAGTACAAGGCATTGAATGCACAACAGATGGATGCGATCGGGTTTCGATCGATCGCGGCCGAGGAGGGCATTCCGGTGACTGAGGAAGGGGAAATCAATTTTCCAAAAGAGATGGCCGAAAAGCTCTCCAAAGTAAATGTCCTACCCCGCACGATTGTAGAAGTCGAAAAAGACGGGGGCTGGGAACTCGTAGCGGTGACGGAAGACAATCACTATCTGTTCCGCCGTCGCAAATAAGGCTTTTCTGCCTCTTTGCAGAAACTTTCCAGGGTCGCCGCAAAAGCGGTGGCCTTTTTTTGTCCTTCCGCTTCTCAGCGTCCGAGCAAAAACCCGGCCCAGACCGCGAGCAGTCCGAGGAGGACGCTTGCTCCGACATTTGCGATGGCCAGACCGATCGCCCCGGTTCGCAAGAGTTCCAGGGTATTCCATCCGAAGGTGGAAAAGGTTGTGAAACTCCCGAGAAATCCGGTGAAGAGCGCGAGGCGCACCGCCTCTGTCGACCAGGCTTTTCCTTCGCAGTAGGCAAAGAGCCACCCGAACAAAAAACAGCCGCCGACATTGACGAGCAGGATGCCCCACGGAAAGGGCGAGTTTGCACCCGCTCGGGTATCGATCCACTGATGTAGCCCCCATCGTGAAACCGCGCCGAGCGATCCACCGACGACGAGCGGGAGGAGCGCCTTCCACATGGTTCAGTAGTTCAAGACCTTCAGGGAGGTCGGGAGAAACTGTCCGTTGCGTCGAATGAGCTGACCGTCGAAACGAATCTCGCCACCGCCGTAATCGGGGCGCTGGATATTCACGAGATCCCAATGCACGGAACTACGGTTTCCGTTGTCGGCGACCTCGTAGGCTTGACCTGGAGTGAAGTGGAAACTCCCAGCAATTTTTTCGTCAAAAAGGATGTCGCGCATCGGCTCCTTGATTTCCGGATTGAATCCGATCGCAAACTCCCCGATGTAGCGGGCACCCGGATCGGTATCAAAAATCTTATTGAGCGCTTTGGTATTGTTCGCCGTAGCCTTTACGATTTTGCCCTGCTTGAATTCCAATTTCACATTGTCGAAGGCGATGCCCTGGTAAATGGAGGGAGCGTTGTAGCTGATCACCCCCTCTACGGAGTCCTTCACGGGGGCGGTAAAGCATTCGCCATCCGGAATGTTGTGCGTGCCGCCGCAGGCGATCCCAGGGATATCGGCGATGCTGAAACGCAGATCGGTTCCGGGACCCATGATGTGGACATCCTTGGTTTTTGTCATCAGCTTCGCGAGGGCATCCATGCCCTTTCTCAGCTTGGAATAGTCGAGAAGACAGACGCGGAAGTAAAAATCCTCAAAGGCCTCGGTCGACATCCCGGCGCTCTGCGCCATGGAAGGATGGGGCCAGCGGAGAACACACCAGCGGGTTTTGTTGACCCGCTCGTTGAGCACCGGGCGCATCTTCGAGGCGATCAGCTGCATGTTTTTTGCGGGCACGTCGGAAAGCTCATTTACATTGTGG
>JAGPCC010000238.1 GCA_018058245.1 Verrucomicrobiales bacterium | reverse complement strand
GATTGTTGTAGCACAATCGCGATCGGTGAGTGATCCAGGGATTTACAGGCGAATTCATGACAAAACGACGAACGAGGAAAGCTGCTACCCTGGCTCAGATTCGCGGGATTTCCACTTGCCAGGTGAGTGGTAATAGCCTTTAATGTGCGCCTTTCGCAGTATGCGAAACGATTATTATGGGTAAACAGCACAATAAGATGGAGAAACGCATCCGCCGCAAGAGCTACTTGAAGCGGAAGGCGGAAGGCGTGAAGGCCCAGGCAGCTCTCAGCAAAAAGGCAGCGCCGAAGAAGAAGTCGGTAGCAAAAGATAGCAAGGCTGATGAAGCAGTAGAAACGGATGTCGCGACAGCCGTTGCTGAAGCACCCAAAAAGAAGGCTCCAGCAAAAAAAGCGGCAGCAAAGAAAGCAGCCGCCAAGAAAGCTCCCGCGAAAGAGAAAACCGTTTCTGACGCGACTCCTGAAACAGAAGATGTAGAAGAAACCGCCGCCGCTCCTGAAGCCGACGCGGAAACCGAAACAGAAACGGAGACAACCGCTTCGGAAGAGTAAGTAGTTATTTCCCCTCATCGAGACAGCAGCTGTCTCTGCAACCTTTGAAAATGGCGGCCCGAGATGAACAATCCAGGCCGTCTTTTTTATTGATCGACGGGAACAACATCATTCACCATTCGGCGGACCTTTTGCGGCTTCACCGTCGGAATCGGGCTGGAGCCTATGCGGAATTGGTACGGCAGGTAGCTGAGTTTCGCGACTTTTCGGGGCAGCGAGTCGTTCTCGTGTTCGACGGCCGTGGCGGAACGGTAGAGGAGCGGCCTTCACCGGGTTTGCAGGTGATCTACACGGGAGACGACCGTACTGCGGATGACGTCCTCGAGCGCCTCGCCCTGCGATATACGGCTGAGTTTTCCATCGTCGTGGCGACAGACGACCGCACGATCCAGGATGTGGTCATTGCGGGTGGTGCAGAAGTGATCTCCGCCGATGCACTTTTGCAGAGGATCGCGGCCATCCATCAGGAGCGCGACCGGTGGTTACGGAACCACCGACGAGGCAATTGAGGATCACTCAAGCATCTTGCGCGGAACAGGGCGAACGGCTATCATCCCAAGATGAGTCAATCCACCCCGGAACGCTACTGGACAAGACGAGCATCGCTGCTTGCCCGCCGCGTGAATCTGGGATGGTGTCTGGAGCGACTGAACGGGATGGTGGTGATCGCCGCCTCGCTGGCAGCGCTGACCATCTTTGCAATGAGGATCGCACGAGGAAACAATCTCCCGCTCCTCCCAACGGGGCTGGGTCTCGCTGCCTTGAGCTTTTTTCTGATCGTCCTGGCCGCTTTCCGAGGGCGTCGCCGATTCATCGGGACGGAGCAAGCTCTCGTCCGGCTCGATGAGCATTTGTCTCTGAACAGTCGCCTTATCTCCGCCTGGAAAGCGGTGGGGGATTGGCCCGCCATTCCCAGCCATCGCGAGGCAGCGGGAGAACTGCGGTGGGTGCCTCTACGTGTTTGGACACCTCTTGTGATTTCGGTAGCCCTCGTTGCGGCCGCTTGGTATCTTCCCGTTTCTCCGCAGGGAATGACTCTGAAGCTGCCCCCGGTTGAACCTGGGTTGTGGGAAGAGATGGAAGACTGGATCGCGACGCTCCAGAACGAGGAATTGATCGATGATTCTGCGATCAAGGAGCTGGAGGGGAAAATCGAAGAACTGCGCGAGCAGCCGGGCAAGGAGTGGTTCAGTCATTCCAGCTTAGAGGCCACCGACACTCTGGCAGACACGCTCGGACGGGAGATCCGGGAGTTGGAGTCGGGACTCACGACTCTCGATCGTAGCATATCCGCGCTGGATCATTTTTCTTCTGAGATGAGCGCGGCAAGTCGGGAGATGAAAATGCAGGAATTCAACGAAGCGCTCGAAGCTCTCAAGGGAAGTGGTCTCGGGGTCGACGAGGACCTCTTGAAAAAATTGCAACAAATTGATCCCGCACAACTCGGCCAGGAAACCCTTGCGAACCTTAGCGCCGAACAGCTGAAGTCCTTGCAAAAAAGTCTTCAAAAAGGGGCGCAAGCCCTCGGATCGCTGGAGGGGCTTCCCTCGGTGAGCGATGATCCATCGTTAGATTCGTTCGCAGCGGGAGAGAGTGGTCAACTCGGCGAAGGATTGGGCGAAGGCCAGGGCGAGGCCCCTGGGGCAGGGGGTGTCTCGCGGGGACGAGGGGATGCCCCTCTTTCCTACGGCGAAAAGACGTCCGACCTGGGAACTTCCACGATGGAGAAAATCAGCAACACCGATTTTTCCCGAGCTACCCCCGGGGAGGTCTTGGGGCTCGGAGAGACAGAACGGAAACTGGATCAATCTCCGGTCGCACCCCGAGCAGGTGGTACCCTTGGCTCCGCCGGGTCGGGTGGCGAAGCCGTCTCGCGCGAGGTCTTGCGACCCGATGAAGAAGCCGTCTTAAAGCGGTACTTCAAATAGGGAAAGAGTGAGGGCTTCGGCTCGACAGGAGGCGAAAGTCAGAGTATGTCCGTCCTCCCGCTCCACCGCCATGCATCGAAAACCACTTCTTGATCTCATCGATCAGTATCTCGTCCGTCATCCTGCCGAGGGAGACAATGCCCTGCGGTTTCGCGACTTTGTCGTGAGAAATCCCCAGTGTTTTGAGCGGAGCCTCGCGGAGGGACACATCACCGCATCGGCCTGGATTCTTGATGCGACCGGTCAAAAGACTCTCCTCACACACCATCGCAAACTCAATCTCTGGCTCCAGCCGGGAGGTCACGCCGATGGAAACTCCGATGTTCTCGCGGTCGCGTTGCAGGAGGGCCTTGAAGAAACCGGCCTGAGGTCTCTGCGTGCGGTCAGCCCGGAGATTTTTGACCTCGATATTCACGGGATTCCGGCGCGAAAAGAGGAACCCTCCCACTTTCACTACGATGTCCGTTTTTTACTGCAAAATGACGGGGCGGAAACGTTTGTTGTCTCTGCGGAATCCCACGATCTCGCCTGGGTCGAGCTGGATCAGCTGGAGACTTACACCACCGAGTGGTCCATGCGACGCATGAGAGATAAGGCCAGAGAACAACAGGGTTAGGGAGCGGACCGTACCCTGTTGGACGATGAGTTTTCCAAGATCGGGATTAGGGCCGGAATCCCCGTTTTCCGCAGGCGGGCGGGATAAGTCCGACAGACTCCTAGACTTTCCCACTATTCGAAAATCGTTTCCTGACCCCGTTTTCCCTCTCACATCGGATTGATCACTTTCACTCCTGGAAAGCGTGCGAAGTCGGCGTCATTGCTGTAAACAATCAACCCGAACTCGCTCGCCAGCGCAGCGATGTGGGCATCGGTCGCGAGATTGCCTCCTGCGTGACCCGCTCGCAGCATCGCTTTCAGACTATCCCAATGGCCTTCCCCCGGCGAAATCAGTCTCGTGTTGGGTTGTGCGAGCCAGCTCTCGGCTACCTGGATAGCCTCCTCAAGAGTAAGCGGAACTTCAAAAACCCTCGGATGGGTTGAGATCCGAAGGAATCCCAGCAGCACAACGTGGCCGAGGTTCACGGTCTGATTCCCCGAGAGCACGCTCTCCCACCACTCTTTCGCTTTCCCGTGTTGGGGATAGCTGCTGAAAGTGGCGTAGAGCAACAGATTTACGTCAGGACAAATCATCTCACGAATTCTTCAGCTTCGAGATCGTCAGCCAGCTGATTCATTCGGTTCGGATCGATACCCGACTTCAACGCTGAATGGAAAACAGGTCCGGAATAGGGCGGACGGGACGGATGTTCGTTACTCGTGGCCTGAAGTCCTTCTCTCAGAAGCTGGTTGACCACCTCACGCAAACTCAGATTCTTCCGTTTGCGGAAATTCTCAATCGACTTCGCCAAATCGTCATCGAGAGAAAGGGTTGTTCTCATTTCTTCATCCTACTACATCATGTTTTGATGTCAATTGACTTCAAAAGCGCTCATCAGCGGAACACGGGGCTTACGGATGAAGCTTTTCGAAAATTTCAGCTCGAAAATTTGGATCAAGCACCGCCTGAAGTCGCTTTTTAGGCATTGAGAGTTTGGAGGGAGTTTTCGGCACCGTTTATTTGCTCCCTTGTAATTTGGTCTGTGTCCCTTGGAATCTGGAAATTTGTCCTTGTGAAGTTTGCGAGCAAACCATCTTCCGTGAAGTTGCCGGGGATTGATTCCCCGCTCGGAAGCACTACCGTGAGGTGATGCCGGAACGAAAAGCCCATCTCACCCGTCAGGAAATCCTGTCCGGATTTGGTTGAACGACGATGTATGGCTTTGCCAAAGACTGGGTCTTACCGATCAGAAAGGCATCGAGGAAAATGTAGCCGCCTATTTATCCTGATCCACCAAAGACAGTTCAGTTCTCCTTGCGATCTTTCAAGAACTCAGCCCAGGAACGTCGCTGGTCATTCACGACATCGTACCACTCGATCGCTCCGTCGAATTCGCGCACATAAAAATGGGCGAGTGCTGGTGAGACATTCGGATCTCCGCCCGATCCCTCCCCATTTCGTTGACGCACGGTAACCATGATCCAGCCGTCGTCGCCGGGCTCTTTGTCCGCATCCAGATAGAGCGTGATCCCTTTCGGCAGCGGAGCGAAGATCGCCTCGACAAAGAGCTCCCGACGGAGGCCCGCGAGAGCAGCCTCGCGGTGCGAGAGATCATCGAAAGGCCAGATGAGTTCCTCGCAGGGAGCGTTAACAACCACAAGGAGCGGAGCAAGGATATAGAACAAATGGAGTTTCATGGGGAATCGTCTGTATTCACGACACTGGTGATGAGGTTGCGATGTGCCTCGTAGGTGGATGACGAGGCTTGCTCTATTTTTCGATCGCGTAGAGAACGTTGTCCGTGCGGATGTAGAGTTTTTTGTTCGCTGGGACGATGGAGGCACGGATGTTGACGCTCTGTGTCGAACCGAAGGTGGTGGCATTTAGCACCTCGCCTCCGTCTGCGCCCGCGCTGTAGACAAAGACCTCACCGAGTTGGCTCATGAAATAGATCTTCCCGTCCGCTCCGGTGGGGGAGGACTCCAGTTTTGTTTTTGCGTCGATCTTCCTGCTCCAGATGATGTTCCCCGAGATCGGATGTACACAGGAGAGAAATTTGTTCCGTCCATTGAGGATGTAGAAGTAACCGTCGTAAAACAGGGGCGTAGGGACGTCCGCCGTGACTTCTTTGCCCTCGCTCGCCCATAGCTTCGCCGAATCAAAAAGACTCCCGCTGCCTCCTGCTTTGATGGCATAGATGGGATCACCCTTCGGGGCGCAGACGAGGTGGACGCCCTGGCCGTAGACGGGGGAGGGGACGAGTCTCCAGTGACCGATTTGTTGGGGATTGTAAGTGCCCCATCTCCAGAGTTCCTTGCCGGTAGCGGGATCGTGCCCGGTGAGGCAGTCGCCTCCCGAGATCACAAGTTCTTCCCGACCGTCATGCATCACTGGGATCGGAGTGGAAAATGCTTCCCGAGATTCTTGCAGCGCATCGGACGGCCGCACGTGTTTCCATTTTGTCTCTCCAGTCGCCGGGTCCAGGGCGAGGAGGTAGGACTCGATCGGTCCGTTCGTGAGTCCGCGACCATTGACCGGAGTATCCCGTTGCAATACTTGGAGGTAGAGGAGTCCGTGGTAGAGCTGAGGCGAACTCGAGAATGTCCACTGAAAGGCGAAATCACCGTAGTCCTTCTCGATATTGCGATGCCAGAGTTGATTTCCCTCGAAGTCGTAGGCGGCGAGATCGCCATTCCCACTGAAGAACCAGACAGTTTTGCCGTCGGTCACAGGCGAGCTGCCGGCGTAGGTGCTGCGTTCGTCGATTCGCACACCCTTTCCGAAGGGAACCGACCAGAGAATCTTGCCACTCTTTGCGCTGAGGCAGATACCGACGACAGCATCCGCTTTTTCGTCGACTGAAGTTAAAAAGATCGAATCGTCCCAGACGACGGGGGTGGAGGCTCCTTCGCCTGGCAGGGTGGTTTCCCACGCGACACCTTGGGTTTTGGAAAAAACGGTCGGGAGATCTTTTTCGGTAGAGGCACCGTTGAAATGAGGGCCCCGCCAGTTCGGCCAGTTCTCCGCCAGGAGAGAATCAAGAGGAATCAGGGCAAGAAGAGAAAGGAGGAAAAGAAGATTCGGTTTCTGCATGGGAAAGGGTGGAAAATGGAGCACAGCTTGAGCAATGACGCGAGTCCTGTCAAGAGGTCGTATTCATCTCAACAGGGGAGTCGGAACAACTCGCCACGAGGAAACACTCAGGAAACTTCAAAAAGTCCTTCGTTTACATGTCCTTCGTTTAGATCGATCCGCTCGGGGCGACCTTTGTGCATGTAGACAACTTCGGTGTGGTCGAGCCCCAGCAATGCCATGATCGTGGAGTGGATGTCATGCACGTGCATTTTGTCCTCGACAGCATAGAGTCCGAGTTCGTCGGTCGCACCGATGGTCTGGCCGCCTTTTACGCCACCACCGGCCATCCACATGGTAAAGCCAGTGGGGTTGTGGTCCCGTCCGTCGCCTTTTTCGCTCATGGGCGTGCGCCCGAACTCTCCGCCCCAGATGACGAGCGTATCCTCGAGGAGACCGCGTTGTTTCAGGTCCTGAATGAGCCCGACGATAGGCACGTCAACATTGTTGCAGAGGCGGCCGTGATTTTCCTCCATCTTGGTATGGCTGTCCCACTTGCTGCCTGCCCCGTGATAGAGTTGGACAAAACGAACCCCGCGCTCGATGAGGCGACGGGCCATGAGACATTGCCGCCCGTAGACTTCGGTTTCTTTGTTGTCGAGTCCGTAGAGGGTCTTGATATGGGCGGGTTCGCTCGCGAGGTCGATCGCCTCGGGTGCTTCGGCCTGCATGTGAAAGGCGAGTTCATAGCTGCGGATGCGGGCCTCCAGATCAGTGTTCGAAGACCGCGATTCAAAATGGCGGCGATTGATCTGTTCCAGAAAATCGAGCTTCTGTCGCTGACGTTCGTTCGTGACTCCGGCAGGATTGTTCAGGTTCTTGATCGGTTCGACTCCGTTTTCGAAGAGGACACCCTGATGCACGGCGGGGATGAAACCGGAACCCCAGGTCCGTGCTCCGTTCACAACCATCGAATTGGAATCTTTGATGACCACAAAACCGGGGAGATTGTTGTTCTCCGATCCAATTCCGTAGGAGATCCACGAGCCCAACGAGGGACGACCGCCGAAGACGGAGCCCGTATTCATCTGGCAGACGCCGCCGGCGTGGTTGATCCCGTCGGATACGCAGGAGCGGATCACACAAAGTTCGTCGGCGATCTTCGCGTGATTCGGAAGCCAATCGGAGATCCAGAGGCCACTCTTTCCGTGTTGGGCCCAATTGCGTTTTGACTCAAGGAGGGGAGAGTTCGCCTCGCCCATCGCGGTGACCGGTCGCTCAAAACTTTCCGGGAGAATTTTTCCGGCGAGTTTGTTGAGGAGAGGTTTCGGGTCGAAGAGATCGATGTGACTTGGCCCGCCCTCCATAAACAGCCAGATCACATTTTTGGCACGTCCGAAGCGATGGGGGATTTTTGCCCCGGTGGGATTCGGAATCCCGCTCGAAGCGAGGATGTTTTCACCAGTCAATGCGGATAGGGCAACCGCACCAAAACCGGCTCCGGCACGGGAGAGGAATTCCCGACGGCTTGCGGGATGATCGATACGGTGACAAAAGGACATGGTGTGTGAAGGGGGGAAAGAGTTGAGGAGGCCGGTTCTATGTGAAAAGCAAAAGAGCTGCCTTTGCGGCGAATCAGTGGAGGTAGAGGAATTCGTTGGAGTTGAGCAGAGAATGACAAAAATCGGTAACTGCCGCGAGGAGAGCAGGCGACACTTTAGTCGTGGGCGCTGGAGTCACCGACCGTAACCACTGGCTACCCGGAGCGGGGGTTTCTCCGTTGT
>JAGPCC010000237.1 GCA_018058245.1 Verrucomicrobiales bacterium | reverse complement strand
CGATCTGCATCATTTTGGAGGTCCCTATTCGTAAGGAGCCGTTCCGCCAAAGCTCTCGCGCACTCGACGAAACCGGTTTCGTTCAGGGTCGTGAGAGCGTGCAGGGGGGTGTTGGTGCGGGAGGCGTTCACCGAGCAGGTCTGACGGGTCGCATTGTCGAAGATCATGGTCGGTCCGACGATACGACGCCAGAAGGTGTAAAGACTCAGCCGATAGAGCGCATCCCCCGAGTCGGGTGTGTATTTGATCTTTCCGAAGGTTGCCTCCTCCCAGATACCTTCTGGCTGGTAGGGTTTCACGGCAGGACCGCCCCTCTTTTCGGCGAGCAGACCGCTCACCAGCAGCGCCTGATCGCGCAAGGTGTGGCTCGGAAGGCGAAATCGTGCTCCTCGGGCGAGGAAACGATTCTCCGGATCGAGGTCTCCCGTCGTGATGCGGCTACTCTGACGATAGGTCGCGCTCAGGACAATTTTTTTCAGCAATGCCTTCACGTCCCACCCGCTTTCCATAAAATCTGCCGCGAGATAATCGAGCAAATCCATGTGAACAGGGCGCTCCCCCTGGAATCCGAAATCCTCCGCCGTCTTCACCAGACCGATCCCGAAAAGACTCTGCCAGTAGCGGTTCACCGTGACTCGTGCGGTGAGGGGATTTTCCCGCGAAACGATCCACTGCGCGAGGGCAAGGCGATTCGGCGCAGTGCCTGCCGGAATCGTCCCGAATCTCGCCGGGATCGCCGCTCCGACCTTGGTTTCTGACGGGCTGTCGTAGGCCCCTTTGTGGAGAATAAAGGTGTCGCGGGGGGCTTCTTTTCTGTCCTCCATGACCATCACTCGCGTGATGTCGTTCCTCGCCGCATCACGTCTCCGCACCGCATCCATGAGGGTTTGCAGAATGGCACTATATTCGGCATCGTGTTCTTTGAAGTAGGGGATTGCTTCGAGAAGTTGGTCAACACTACGTCTTTCTGGAGCAGTTTTGGCGATCGCGTTGGGGAGATTTCCTGGCAGTTTGTTAGCATCAGATTCCTCCAGTCCCTTCCCTTCCGGGCGGGGAAATTTTTTTCGTTCAAAGGCTTCCACCTTCTTGGCGACATCGACGAGATTTGCCTGTGTCCTGCGACTTCTTTCCGTCTCCTCGGGAGTACTCATATCGAGGACGGGTGCGGTCTGTCCACTCCCGCCCGAACCGGTTACGCTAGTATTGTTAAAAAAGGCAACGAGACTGTAGTAGTCCGCCATCGTCAGGGGATCGAATTTGTGGTCGTGACATCGTGTGCATTGCATCGTCAGTCCCAGCCAGATCGTGCCGACGGTCTCAGCCTGATCAAAGAGATATTCGATTCGGTTTTCCTCGGCAATTCGGCCGCCTTCACCGTTGATCATGTGATTTCTCACAAAGGCCGTTGCAAGTTTTTGATCTTTTGTCGCGTCGGGAAGGAGATCCCCTGCAACTTGCCAGGTCGTAAACTGATCGTAGGGAAGGTTCTCATTGATGGCACGAACGACCCAGTCCCGCCAAGGCCAGGCAGTGCGGGTGCTGTCGCCTTGGTAGCCGTTCGTGTCCGCGTAGCGCGAGGCGTCGAGCCAGTCCCATGCCCAGCGTTCGCCATATCGGGGGGAGGAAAGGAGGCTATCGACTAGGTTTTCGTAGACTTCGTCGGGATGAGCGGAACTCTGATACGCATCGACAAATTGTTTCGTTGTCGCGGGAGTCGGTGGTAAACCGGTGAGATCAAAAGAAAGGCGGCGGATCAAGGTCTCGGGCGGTGCTTCTCCGGAAGGGGTGAGTCCTTTTGTGGACAATTTCTCCCGGACGAACGCATCGACTTCATTTTCCGCCCCTGCCGCCAGAGTCGGTAGCGCTGGTTTCTCAATTCGGGTAAAGGCCCAGTGCTCGCCCCATTTGGCTCCGCCGTCGATCCACTGAGAGATTTTTTCGAGATCTCCCGGGGAAATCTTTCGGTTCGAGTCCGGGGGCGGCATCACCTCATCAGGATCGCTGCTCTGCATCCGTTCGATGATCGAACTCAGATTGCTTTTCCCCGGAACGATCGCGGCGTGACCGTCCGTCGCTTTTTTGGCCTCTTCCTCCCGGTCGAGGCGCAGGTCCGCCTTACGTGCCTTTGCATCTTGACCGTGGCAATGAAAGCAGTTTTCCGAAAGGATCGGTAGGATCTCCCGCGAGAAATCTGGAGTCCCGGCGCACAGGCTCCCGCTCGTCTCGAAAACGGCAGCGAGGGAGCACAGGCACAGGAGACGGCGGAGATTCATAGGGATAAGGATTCGGGGCGACTATTTTTTCAGAGTCGCAATGAGATACTCCGTTGAGGTCTTGTATCTTACGTCGGGAGCTCCTGGGTAGACGAGATCGCAGGTCACATGGTTTGCCTGACAATGTTCTTGTAGCTTCACGCCAAAGTTCGAAGTGTGGGTGGGATCTTTCTGCTCCTGTCCCATCGCGGGGGGAGCGGTGTAGTTGAGATACACCGGCGGATCATCGGACGAGACAAGCGCGTAGGGAGAATACTCTTCGATCCATGGCAGGATTTCCGCGCGGGCTGCCTCGAAAGCATCAAACTCCTTGTAGAGAACGCCTTTGCCGAAAGCGTGACCTCCATAACGGCTGTTTGGCGTCCATTCCCGCATCTGGACAGGATCCAGCGTGGTCTGGGCTCCGTTCACGGCAGCGCAGAAAAGACGGGTCGATTCTTTCGCGACCGGATCACTACTCGATGGATCGGCGAGGTCTGGATGAAACGCGAGCCAGAGACTCGAACAGGCTCCCGCAGATCCTCCGCTCGCTCCGATCCGATCCGCATTGATGTTCCATTCCTTCGCTTTGCTGCGAACAAATTGCAGGGCCCGAGCTGCATCATGGAGCGGAGCCTTGACCGGGGGAACCACTTCTTGCGCCTGTGAGATGTAGCGATAATTGATCGACACGACGGAAATGCCTTCTTTCAGAAACGGTTCCACCGCAATGCCCGCTTTGTCTCCGCCCATCCAACCACCTCCGTGGATGTAAAACAGAAGCGGGGTGGGGGAGTCGGACTTCGCCTGCCAGAAATCAAAGACATTCCGTTCGTGTTCGCCGTAGCGGACATTCGCCGCCGTGGGAGTCGGGTTGACCGGATAGACTTTCTTCTTTTTTGCTGTCGCAACAGCCGGCGCTTTCACCGGGGCCACGGGAGTTTTGGTAGAGGTATCCGCAGCCATCGCAGTAATGCTGAGTGAGAATACGAGACAGGACAGAAAAACGGAGGGAACTTTCATTGCCCAAACCGTATCGAAATTCGTCCTCTTTGACAAGATGCGCATGGACGGCGGATGTCGGGTGGGGTGAAGCCCTGACTGCTCGAGAGCTGGACGGACCTTCTTTCCGGAGCCGCATTGAGGACGTCCGCTTGATTTTACGAGGCCAACGCAGCTGCACTGGCTCACCTCTATGAGTAAAGGCAGCTGGCTGATCTAAATCCACTTTTTGAGCGCTCCCTGCTTGTCTTTTCTCCCCGCAACCGCTAACAAACACCCTATCCCGTTTTGACCGACCGCCCCTACGGACCCCGACCATGTCCAATCCCTTTTTTGATCACCCTATCCTGAATTCTCCGTACGAGTGCCCGCAGCGGCATTGGGAGCTGGATGCGGACGGACAACCCACGCGGCAAATCATTGCGGATCGGCGAAAGGCGAAGTTCATCACACCCATCCCGAAAGCAAAGAAGAGAAAAGGTGCGACCGCACAAGCGGAACTGGGATTAGACGACGGCACGGGACTCTCTACCACGGATCAGAATTACGATCTCACCTCCCGTATCAATGAAATTCGCGGATATGTGAATACCTGGCGCAATCTCCTCCCGAATCAGTGGCAGGTGACCCCGGAGACGCAACGCCTCCTTGAGCATTGGCGACATCACAAATTCAGCGGTGTCCGTCCCTTTTTCTGTCAGGTTGAGGCAGCAGAGACTGCGATATGGCTCACGGAGGTAGCACCCCTCTCCACAGCCGGGAAACGCATCCTATCCCACCTCGACAGCGCCAACAAAGACGCCAATCCGGAGTTAATGCGTCTCGCCCTGAAATTGGCCACAGGTGCGGGGAAAACCACAGTCATGGCCATGCTCATCGCGTGGCAGACGATCAATGCAGTGCGTCGCCCCGGGAGCAAACAGTTCACCCGTGGATTTCTGATTGTCGCTCCGGGACTCACGATCAAAGATCGCCTTCGCGTTCTCCAGCCTAACGATCCCGACAGCTACTACGCCAGTCGTGAACTCGTCCCACAGGACATGCTCGAAGACTTGCAGAAGGCCAAGATCGTCATAACAAACTACCACGCCTTTAAGCTCCGGGAACGCATCGAGCTTTCTAAAGGTGGCCGCCTCCTTCTCAAAGGACGCACCGGTGAAGACTTACTGACCACAGAGACCGAAGGTCAGATGATTCAGCGGGTCATGCCTGACTTGATGGGAATGAAAAACATTCTCGTCATCAATGATGAAGCACATCACTGTTACCGTGAAAAGCCCGGTGAAAATGTGGAGGGTGAGGCATTAAAAGGGGATGAAAAGAAAGAGGCTGATAAGAACAAAGAAGCCGCTCGTCTCTGGATTTCAGGAATTGAGGCGGTGAAGCGCAAGCTCGGCGTCGCCCGGGTTCTCGACTTGTCTGCCACACCATTTTTTCTCTCAGGGTCAGGCTATGTAGAGGGTACCCTCTTCCCCTGGACCATGAGCGACTTTTCGCTCATGGATGCGATCGAGTGCGGCATCGTGAAATTACCCCGTGTGCCCGTAGCTGACAATATTCCCGGTGCGGACCAGCCCATGTTCCGGGATCTCTGGCCACACATCGGCAAAAAGATGCCGAAATCCGGACGCAGCAAGGGTCAGTCCCTGGACCCGAACGCTCTCCCTCCGCCACTTCTTACCGCTCTGGAGGCGCTCTACGGCCACTACGAAAAGACCTACGCGCTGTGGGAAGAGGCCGGCATCGGTGTGCCACCCTGTTTCATCGTAGTTTGTAATAACACCGCCTCGTCCAAGCTCGTTTACGATTACATCTCCGGCTGGCAGCAGCCCAATGAAGACGGATCGAGCAGCTTCAATGCAGGCCGACTTGCCCTCTTTGACAATTTTGATCAACACGGAAATCCCCTCCCGAAGCCGAACACCCTCCTCATCGACAGTCAGCAACTCGAAGCCGGTGATGCCCTTGATGACAATTTCCGAGCCATGGCCGCCGATGAGATCGCCCGTTTCCGCCGGGAAATTATCGAGCGCACCGGAGATTCGCGTGCCGGTGACAATCTCACTGATCAGGATCTGCTCCGGGAAGTGATGAATACCGTGGGAAAACAGGGCCAACTCGGCGGTGGCATTCGATGTGTCGTCTCGGTATCGATGCTGACGGAAGGCTGGGACGCCAATACCGTTACCCACATCCTCGGGGTGCGGGCCTTTGGCACCCAGTTACTCTGCGAACAGGTTCTAGGAAGAGCCTTGCGCCGTCAGTCCTACGACCTGAACGAGGATGGATTCTTTAATGTCGAGTATGCCGATGTCTTTGGCATTCCTTTTGATTTCACCGGTAAACCCGTGATTTCTGCGCCACAGCCGCCACGTCCTACCATCCAGGTGAAGGCCATCAGTCCTGACCGGGATGCCCTGGAGATTCGGTTTCCCCGGGTCGAGAGTTACCGGGTCGAGCTCCCCACCGAGAGGTTGGAAGCCGTGTTCGACGATAATTCCACTTTGGTGATTACCCCCGAGCTGATTGGCGCTCCGGAGACTTTGAATTCCGGCATCATCGGGGAAGCGGTCAACATGAACCTCCTCCACACCGGGGACGTGCGCCCCTCTCAGGTTTTGTATGAACTGACCTCCCACCTCGTCATGCACAAATGGCGTGAGCCTGGAGAAGGGCCACAGCTCAATCTCTTTGGTCAGCTCAAGCGGGTTGCGAAGCAGTGGCTCGACAATTATCTGGAATGCAAGGGCGGCACCTACCCGGCCCAGCTCAAATACAAAGTCCTCGCCGACATGGCCTGTGAGAAGATTACCGCCGGAATCACTAAACGATTTGTCGGCGAGCGTCCGGTGAAAGCACTCCTCGATCCTTACAACCCGACAGGTTCGACCCGGCACGTTCGGTTCAATACATCAAATACGGACCGATACGAGACCCAGGTCGACCGCTGTCACCTCAACTGGGTCATCCTCGACAGTGATTGGGAGGCTGAGTTTTGCCGTGTCGCGGAAGCTCACCCGCGCGTCCGAGCCTACGTCAAAAACCACAACCTCGGCTTTGAGGTTCCCTACCGCTATGGTTCCGAGATGCGAAAATATCGTCCCGACTTCATTGTCCTGGTCGATGACGGGCGGGGCGAGGAGGATCTCCTCCATCTCGTCGTAGAGATCAAAGGCTACCGGGGAGAGGATGCCAAAGTGAAAGCCGAAACCATGAACACCTACTGGGTGCCCGGAGTGAACTACATTGGCACCCATGGCCGCTGGGCCTTTGCCGAGTTCTGCGATGTCTACGAGATCCAGAGTGATTTTGCCGGGAAGGTTGCCGGACACTTTGACAAAATGCTCGGCTCTGTAAATATCTGATGCAACGTCGCGAAAGATTCTAACAATGTCGAACTCACCGGAGCCCTCGAAATTTGTTCTGTCGCTGAGCAGCGCCTGGTGCTACGATCTTCTGGGAGAAACCCGTCCCTAATCCGATGGCCACATCCGCCCAGATCAAAGCTCTCCTTCAAAGTCACGGCACAGGTGACGACGAGCGTTTTTACGCCATCGCATTGCAACTCGCCGCCGCCGAAGCCAGGCGCGGCAACGAGAATCTCGCTTCAGAGATCAAGAAACTTGTCGATGAAGCGAAGCTTAAGAAGACGAAGCCGAACGCAGTAGCGTCGATCTTCCATGTAGCACAGCCCCAAGGAGAGGCAGCGGAACTTCTCGAGCAGGTGGATCCCGGCTGGAAAACCGGCGATCTGATTCTACCAACAACTTTGTCTAATAGGATCAATAGGATTCTCGAAGAGCAGCAGAACCTTTCTCGTTTGAAAGAACACGGCCTTCGTCCTCGGCAGAGGTTGCTTTTTACAGGCCCTCCCGGATGCGGCAAAACCATGACCGCTGCTGCTTTGGCAAATGAACTCTTACTTCCACTGTTCGTTGTGAGGCTCGACAGTCTCATTACCCGCTACCTCGGTGATTCACTTTCGAAACTTAGGGTCATATTTGAGACCGTCGACCGCACTCGGGCGGTTTATCTTTTCGATGAGTTCGACAGCATTGGATACACGCGCGATTTTACCGGTGACGTGGGAGAAATGCGCCGCCTCCTAAACGGGTTTTTGGTCTTCATTGAAAAACTCAGCGGAAACAGCCTTGTTATAGCAGCGACGAATCACGGTGATCGCCTCGACAAGGCTCTCTATCGTCGCTTTGACGACCTCATCGAATTCGGGCTTCCCGAACCCGAACATGTTTGGGCAACTATCGAGGCTCGTCTTAGCGGCTTACCAGCGCCACGGCTTGGAAAACAAAAGATCCTCAAGGCGGCCAATGGCTTAAGTTTTTCCGAAATCACACGGGCCTGTGAGGAAGCGGCAAAGGAGATGCTCCTCCGGGACCGGAAGACGATCACCACCGATTCACTAGTCGCTGCCCTCACAGAGAGACGGCTTTTTCTCAATCACTGAACTTGAGCCGTGCCTTCCCCCGAACTTCCATTCTTCAGTGCGCCCGCACCGGCACTCCGGCACATTCCTTTGCCTCATACTCCGAGACGGATTGACGCGGAGGGTAGGTCGGTGCCACCGCGCTCTCCGCGAAACGTGGATCGTGCTCAAGAAGGAGCAGCATTGGCGGCTCGAATTGATGAGATTGAGCGCGAGGTTGGCAGTGAGCCCGCAACCTTTGAGGGGG
>JAGPCC010000236.1 GCA_018058245.1 Verrucomicrobiales bacterium | reverse complement strand
CGACTAACTCCCGGCAGTGTTCCCGGATGATCGACGAAGATGTCTTCTAGAAATGGATTTTTTGACGTCTGATCCATAGATCGGGAGTTAGTGAAATCGCGCATACCGAAAAAGAATAGCAATTAGTGCAATTGTCAGATAAAAGTTCCAAAAATGCAAGTTTTTATATTTATGAGAATCAGATTCGTGAAAATGAAGATCTGCTTACCGCAGTTACGGAGGCATTCTCCTCAATTTGTTCTTGTGGAAACGTCTTGGTTTGTTAAGAAAACCCTTCTCATTCGCGAGTTTCAACCCCCATCGCGATGGATCTCTCCGATATACTGAAAATTATGACCAACCAAAAACCCTCCATGGCTCTTTTCTGGGGCTGTTTCATTGCCCTGATTACCACGGCGTTTGCGTTCTTCAGCCGCATCTACCTCTGTGAGGGACGATTTGCGACAGACTTTAATTTGGACAAAGGAACCGTAGGTTCGCTAATCGGAGCGGGGATTTGGCCTTTTGGTATTTCCATCATCATCTTCAGTCTCATCATTGACCGGGTCGGATACCGTTTTGCGATGATTTTTTCTTTCCTTTGTTACGTCACCTATATCGTCTTGGCCTGCCTCGCGTATGGTGCCATCCAAGGGGTCGAAGGTGCCGAACTCGCCGCTGCTCAGGCGAAGGGATTTAGCCTGCTTTATTGGGGGAGCATCATCTTAGCCCTCGGAAATGGAACCGTCGAAGCCTTCATCAATCCGGTGGTGGCCACGATGTTTAACCGGGACAAAACCAAATGGCTCAACATTCTCCATGCAGGATGGCCAGCGGGTCTCGTGATTGGCGGACTCATCACGATCGCCCTTGCCGACGTTGCAAAATCCGGCGATTGGCGTCTCGTTATCGGGATCATCGCCGTGCCGGCAGTGATTTATCTCATCATGCTTCTCCTTGCGAAGTTCCCCGTCAATGAACGGGAAGCAGCAGGGGTTTCCTATAAAGACATGCTCGGGGAGTTTGGGGCCTTTGGTGCCCTCGTGGGTTTCGGTCTCATTTTCGCTCAGCTAGGGCAGGTCTTCGCATGGCCAACATGGGTCATTGGCGCTCTCACTGCAATCGTCGTGATTGCGTTTGGTGTCTATACTCGCAGCCTCGGTCGCGGGATTCTCGCCTTTCTCATTATCATCATGATGCCCCTCGCGACTACAGAGATTGGGACGGATGGCTGGATCACTGGTCTGATGAAAGTGCCAATGGAAGCAGCCGGTCACAATGCGGCATGGGTTCTTATCTACACCTCGGCGATCATGATGACCCTCCGGTTTTTCGCAGGACCCATCGTGCATAAGCTCTCTCCGATCGGCTTGTTGATTGTGAGTGGCGTGCTTGCCATTGCCGGCTTGTTCGCCCTGTCCAAGACGGGGAATTCGGGGATTTTCGTGATCTTCGCTGCCGCGACGCTCTATGCTTTCGGGAAAACTTTCTTTTGGCCCACCATGCTCGGGGTGACCTCAGAACAGTGCCCGCGAGGCGGAGCGTTGACCCTCAACGGGATTTCCGGTATTGGAATGATTGCGGTTGGTATCCTTGGTTTTCCCTTCATTGGAGTGATTCAGGAAAAGACCACCACCGCCGAGTTGCAACTGAGTCAGCCCCAAGTGGCAAAACAGATCCTCGTCGAAAAATCCTCGGTCCTCGGGAAATACCTCGCAATTGATCCGATCAAAGCGGCGGCATTGACGGATCCTGCTCAAACAACTGCGATCTCTTCTGCGTCGCAGTCCGGCCAGTTCAATGCGCTCGCGACGATGGCGTTCTTCCCTGCGTTTATGCTTCTCTGTTATCTAATTTTGTTTTTCTACTTCAAATCCCGAGGTGGATACAAGGCACAGATCCTCACCGGACACGCCGCAAAAGACGGCAAATTCACCGGAGGAGTTGAAGGAGCTGCAGAGCTGTAAGCCGGTCGTGTATACCCGGATTCCGGGTCGTATCATTTCAACTCAAAAAGGGGTGGCACTTGCCGCCCCTTTTTTCTACCCTTATTCGTCTCCATGAAAATCTACACCTACGCCAAATGCGACACCTGTCGCAAGGCCGTAAAATGGCTCCACGAGCGCGGCGTCGCCTTCGAGGAGATTCCGATCCGTGAGCAACCTCCCACCGTTCCGGAACTCAGGCTCATGCTTGCCGCCTGTGGAGGGGAGATTCGTCGCCTCTTTAATACTTCGGGATTGGACTACAGGGCACTCGGGATCAAAGACAAACTCCCCACGATGACAAACGAAGAAGCGATTTTACTTCTCGCGAGCAACGGAAATCTCATCAAACGTCCTTTTTTCCTAACGCGATCCTCCGGCGTGACGGGATTCAAAGAGACGGAGTGGGAGATTCTCATGAGAGAGTAAACGCACGAACTCGAAGGACATCGAAAATTTCCTTCCGAAGCGAGCCAAAAAATGAGATAATCGCGACATGTCAGTGATCAAATTGATTCCGGCGGTCGCGATTTTCCTTTTTGTCGGGAGCCCCGCCCTTGCCCTCGCCCAGTCGACGGTGAAAAAGGAAATCGACGTTTCCTTTGCTCCGCTGGAGGTGGTGAAACCCATCCTTGATCCGGTCTTGTCGCCTCAGGGCAAATTTCTGATGCTCGCGAAAAAAGGGGGGGTGCTCGTGATTGATACTCCCCAGGGGATCATCGCCGCAGAGGCTGCGATCGCCGCCGCTAACCTCACCGGAGCGAATGTCGCACTGGAGTTTCAGTTTGTGACCGGACTTCCCACACGGCATCAGTCACTCACCGTCGCGCAGGAGGTTCCCTTTCCGGTCGAGTTTGCCCCGCCGACGATCATCGTTGGGCAGTCCGGGGTCATGGGGTTCATCCCGGCAACGCCTACCAAATTTCAAACTCGAAACATCGGTGTCACCAGTGAATCGGTGAGCACAGTGAATCCGGATGGATCGATCACGCTCGACATCAATACCGAGTCGTCTGCTTTGGAAGGATTTGTCCAGTATGGCTCCGCGATGCTCCCCTCGGGTCAGATCGGCGCAGTTCCCGTACTGGGGCAGGTCGGCAATCCGATGTTTTTTACCCCGTGGATCAATACCGGAGGCATCAGTTTGCCTGTGATCTCTACGGCGCGCGTAACCACCTCCGTTGTGATCCGACCAAAAGTCGTGCTGGGCGTGGTCCATCTCGACATCATGCCCCGACTCACGGTGAAACTGGAAGGTTCGGAGATGGAACCCGAAGTGATCGACGTGAAGCAATACTACACTGCGATGGAGGTACCGAACAACGGCGTCGCTCGCGTCTATGGATTCCAGGGAGCAGATGACGATTTTAACCGTCAATTTTTCGGTGCGGACGACCCCGCTACTGGCGGCACCGCTCTCGTAGTGAAGGCGGTCGTGCAGCCTCCTGTGGGAAAAAACTGACGACTTAGTTCTCTCGCTTTTCCGGGAGGATCGCACAGGCACCTTTACAGCCAAAAATGCGACTGAGGAAAAGCCGGTTTTTGGAAACCCATGCGTAGAAAAGCTCCGCGATCTTGATGACTCCGGGGATCCAGAGAAAAAGTCCTACGGGGAAAAGAAGAGGGATGCGCATCCCGAGAAAACGAAACGCTCGTGCTCCGCGATGAATCTCCCCTGCGGGAGTGATGCAATGGATCGCCTCGAGGAGATCCTCTCGGGTGATGTCCGGTGCAATCTCCGCAGCGCGGGCTTCTTTGAGCGGCACCATTTCCACGACGTGGAACCAGTCCATCCAGGAAAGGAGGCGGCTTTGAAAGGTGCAGAGCGGACAATCGCTGTCAAAAAGGAGAATATGTTTTTCCCGTGTCATGATTCGGTTGATGGTTCGGCGGTGTCTTTGCGTGCTTCTACGATCGCACGAAACTCTGCCGCATAGGAGACAAAGTCCGGCTGGGAATCCTCTTCGCAGACTTCGAGATCCCAACGATCGTTGCATCCAGAGCAACGATAGGCGACATAGTCACCGACCTCCCAGCCCTCCTCGGGCGGGTAACTGAGCCGGTGGGCGAGCTGACCGCAATCCACACAGGTGATCGTTTCCGGGACTTCCATTGCCAGACACTCGCACAGCCTTCTATGTCAATCAATCTCCAGCCTATCATCATCCTCGTCGAACCTCAGCTCGGGGAGAACATCGGCATGTGCGCCCGTGCGATGCTCAACTGCGGGCTCCACCGTCTCCGTCTCGTGCGCCCGCGCGACGGATGGCCAAACCCCGCAGCAGTGGCGACAGCGGCCGATGCCGATCTCGTGCTCGAAAAGGTAGAGGTGTTTCCCACCCTCGCGGAAGCCATCGCTGACTGCCACCACGTCATCGCGACCTCTGCCCGCGACCGAGCGATTCCTCTCCCTGTGATGAGTTCATCCGATGCCGTGGGCAGGCTCGCAGAGTGGTCGGAAAAGGGAGCTCAAGTCGCCGTTGTTTTCGGGCCGGAAGCGTCCGGCCTCGATAATGCGGCGATATCCCGCGCGGAAATCCTCATACGATTTGAGACAAATCCTGACTTCAGCTCCCTCAACCTCGCTCAGTGTGTCCTCCTTTTCGGATGGGAATGGAAGCGATGCGAAAAACGAGAACTCAATGGGACTGTCAACAAAAGTGCAAGCCGACAAAGTCTCGATGCCTTTCTGAAGCGCCTCGAAGGGCAGCTCGATTTGGGCGGATTTTTCCTGACTCCCGAGTTGAGGCCGACCACCGTGAGGAGCCTCCACAGTATCTTCTCCCGCGCTTCCGTCTCCGAGCGGGAGCTGGCATTGTTGCAAGGGATGCTCACCGCGCTGGTAAGAGTGAAGACGGAGTGAACCCACTCAAGGAGCGTTCTTCCCTTGCCACTACGCGGTGCCAATCATTACACGACCGACGATCCTCTACTTGGCAGCCAACAACGAATGCCCGGTCATCTCTACGGGCGGAGTTACCCCCAAGAGTCCGAGAATCGTCGGAGCGATGTCGGCGAGGATCCCGTCCTGAAGAGTCATCTGATCCGCGTCGGCCCCGACATAGAGGAGAAACACGGGATTCGTGGTGTGAGCGGTCTGGGGAGATCCGTCTTCATTGATCATGACTTCGCAGTTCCCGTGATCGGCGGCGATGAGCAGTTTGCCGCCGAGGGAGAGGACTTTTTCAACGACTTGCTTCACACACGCATCGACACACTCGACTGCTTTGATGGCAGCAGGGACGTTTCCGGTATGGCCGACCATGTCGGGATTGGCGTAGTTCACGATGATGAGATCGTAGTTTTCGGCGCGGTCGAGGATCGTATCGGTCACTTCTTTCGCGGACATCTCCGGTTTCTCGTCGTAGGTCGCACAATCGCGCGGCGACGGAAGCATGACACGGTCTTCTCCGGGATTCGGTTCCTCAACTCCCCCATTAAAAAAGAAAGATACGTGCGGATACTTTTCCGTCTCTGCGACTCGTAGTTGGGTCAGTCCGGCGTCGGCGACGACTTGGCCGAGGGTGTTCTTGAGCTCCATCGTCGGGAAGACCACGGGGCAACCGTAGGTCTCGTCATACTCCGTGAGGGTGTAGTAACCCACCTTCGGCTGCACGCCACGATCGAATCCGCTGAAATCTTCGCGTAAAAATGCGAGACTGAGCTGGCGGGATCGGTCCGCCCGGAAGTTGAAGAACAGGATCACGTCGCCATCCCGAACTCTTTGCTCATCGATCGCATCGAAGACCATGGGTTTCATGAATTCATCGGTGACATTGTTCCGATATTGTTCGGCGACCGCCTCTGATGCGAGCACAGCTCTGGCTTCTCCTTTCCCGAATACGATGGCGTCCCACGCGAGTTTTGTGCGGTCCCAGCGCTTGTCGCGATCCATCGCAAAATAACGACCGATCACGGTGACGATTTTTGCGCCGGACTCGGCGAGTTTGTCCTCACAATACCCGAGATACCGCTCGGCCCCGGTGGGTGAGGTGTCGCGTCCGTCGGTGATGGCGTGGACCATGATATCGTTCACTCCGGCGGTTTTTGCCGCAGCAGCGAGGGCGATGAGGTGATCCTGGTGGCTATGGACGCCGCCGTCGGAGACGAGACCGATGAGGTGAAGCCGTGTGTTTGCGGCCTTGGCAAAGGCCTCGACGAGCACCGCATTTGTCGCAAGATCGCCATCGGTGATCGCTTTATTGATGCGGGTAAAATCCTGATAGACAATGCGTCCGGCACCGAGATTCAAGTGCCCGACTTCCGAGTTCCCCATCTGTCCTTCGGGCAGACCGACATCCATGCCGCTGCAACTGAGATGGGCGACCGGATATTTTTGGTGCATCTCGCGAGTGAACGGGGTATTCGCAAGCCGCGGGCAGTCCCCGTAGCGCTCCGCTCCCTCCGGCCCTGCCGGATTGTCACCCCATCCATCCCGAATAATAAAAACGACTGGTTTTTTCGCCATATCCTAGAGTCATCGGGCCGATTCCGCATCCGCGCAAGTGTTTCAAAGGGGAATGCCCCTCCCGATGATGCGTGAAGGGAAATCGCCGATTGACGGGGAGCAATCCCTGCGCCCGAATAGTTTCAGCATTGTCCTCCGAAAGAACGAATCGCTGTGCCAACTCCCCATGGAAACCTCCCCCGAAACTGCAAAACCCCTCCCCCGCCTGAAGATCACTCTGCGGCCCAGCACTGAGAGCATCGTCCGCGGAGGTCATCCGTGGGTCTACTCGGACAGCATCCGCGCTCAGAACCGCGAAGGAGAGGCGGGGGAGTTGGCAGTCATCTATGACCGAAAAGACCGCTTCCTCGCAGTCGGGTTCTATGATCCAGGATCACCGCTCCGGGTCCGCATCGTACACCTCGGGAAACCAGCGAATCTCGATGAGGAATGGTGGCGCACTCGCTTCGAGGCGACCCTGGCACGACGCAACAGCGTCGGCGACGAGAGGACTACGGGGCTGCGTCTCATCAATGGGGAGAGCGACGGATGGCCCGGTCTCGTTCTGGATCGATACGATAGAACTCTGGTTCTAAAACTCTACGCGGCAGCGTGGCTCCAGCGGCTCGATCTGCTGCGCAAGATCATCGGCGAGGCCCTCGCTCCCGAACGTCTCGTGCTGCGCATGAGCCGAAACCTACAGGCAAAAGCAGCAGAGTGTTCCCCGCCCTTGCAGGATGGGGTGATCCTAGACGGAGCGCCGCTGGAGGGAGTGGTCGTCTTTTTTGAATCGGGCCTTCAGTTTGAGGCGGATGTTCTCCGCGGTCAAAAGACGGGATTCTTTCTGGATCAACGGGAAAACCGTCGGCAGGTCGAAACGCTGACGGCGGGAGCGGATGTTCTGAATGCCTTCAGTTTTTCCGGCGGATTCTCGCTCTACGCGGCAAGGGGTGGGGCAAAGTCGGTCACGAATCTCGACATCAGCGCCCATGCCCTGGCGTCGGCGGAGCGGAATCGGACGCTGAATCTCGCTGACGCCGGCATAAACGCTTGTCAGTTTCACTCCATTCAGGAGGATGCCTTCCTCTGGATCGAGCGAGCCGAAGCGGCCCAGTTCGATGTCGTGATCGTCGATCCGCCCTCTCTCGCGAAACGGGAATCGGAGCGGACCGGTGCGATCCGCGCCTACACCAAGCTGAATGCCAATGCGATGCGCCTACTACGTCCGGGCGGTGTCCTCATCGCCGCCTCGTGCTCGGCCCACGTCGATGCGGAGGAGTTTTTCGGTGCCGTGCGCTTGGCTGCATCGCAGGGTGGCGGATCGTGGAGCGAACTAGGAAGGACCGGTCACGCCCCCGATCATCCCGCTACTTTTCCCGAAGCCAATTATCTGAAATGTCTATCCCTCCGGAAAAACTGACGGGCATCGAGGGCGAGGTCAACGGGCGGTGCCGCCCTGAGCGACCAATCGTCCCAACACTTCAGCAAGTCGATCCAGAGCGGCGGAATCGGCGAGTGTCACGGTGAGCCTGGCACGGCCTTCGGCATCCACTTCGAGGCATTGCCCCAGAC
>JAGPCC010000235.1 GCA_018058245.1 Verrucomicrobiales bacterium | reverse complement strand
CCCATACAAAGAGCGGCTGCCATCGTTCTGCTCCCCGAGGGCATCGAGGCGGGTGAGCTGAATGGCTACACGGGTCTTGCTGGCGAAAAAGGGCAAAACGTGATTTCGAAAAAGGAGCCCGGTCGGGTCTCTTTTGAGACGACACAGGGATTGGCCCTGCATGAGGGGCTAACCATCAGTGTGATTTGGCGGCCAGGGCAGCTTGATCCGGTCGCGTATGAAAAACCAAATCCTCTGGTAGGGAATACGATGCTGATTGGGGGACTTGCCCTGATTTTCCTGGGATTTGGGATCTATCTCGGTGGTTGGATCCTCGTCGGTCGCGACCCGCGCCGGGGACTCATCATCCCTCGCTGGGAGCCACCGGTGGGTTGGTCGGCTGCGGCGCTACGTTTTTTGATGGAGATGGGATTTGATGACAAATGTTTCACCGCAGGCGTCTTATCCCTCGCCGCAAAAGGTCGGGTGAAGATCACGGAAACCAGCCGCAAAGTCTATCGACTCGAGCGCAGCGAGAGGGGAGGGCCAGACTTGGCGGACGACGAGCATGCGCTCTATCAAAAACTCCTCGGAGAGCGAAAGTCGTTGGACCTGAAAAGTAGTAACCACGCGACGGTCAGTGGGGCACGCTCCGCATTGCGTTCTATTCTGACAAAGAAGATCAAAGGCCGTTTTTTCCATGGAAATTTCTGGGAATGGTTTCTCGGACTCCTCCCTTGTTTGATCGGTGTGGGCCTGATCTTGCTGTCGGCGGATCAAGCTCCCGAGGCATTTTTTCTCGTGCTTTGGTTGTCCATCTGGAGCGCCGGGACTGCGGGATTGGTGATCTCCGGGATCAGTTCGCTGCGCACGGGGAACTGGGGTTCCGGCTTGGGGAGTTTGCTATTCTCGCTCCCATTTGTGGCCGGTTGGGCGGCGGGAATGTTCTTTTTCTGGGAATCCGCCGGACCGTGGGCAACGCTGTGTTTTGTCGTGAGCATCATTGTTTCGGTGATTTTCCATCGCCTGATGAAGGCCCCGACAAAAGAGGGGCGGCAGATCCTGGATGAAATCGATGGCTTCCGTGAGTATCTGCAAGTGGCCGAAGAAGATCGGCTCAATCTGGAAAATCCACCGGAGAAAACGCCCGAGCTTTTCGAGCGATTTCTTCCCTTTGCCTTAGCTCTCGGGGTCGAACAAGAGTGGTCACAAAAGTTCGACGCGATCCTCAAGTCCGTCGGGGAATCCACCCAATCAGGCAGCTACCAGCCCAGTTTTTATAGTGGCAGTTCCACGGGAATGGACGGCATGATGACTGGCGCGGCGCTCGGCGCGGCCATGACCAGTGCCCTCACCACTGCTTCGACCGCTCCCAGTTCCTCCAGTGGAGGCGGGGGCGGAGGAGGCGGTGGTTCCAGCGGTGGCGGGGGCGGTGGCGGCGGAGGGGGTGGTTGGTAAACGTGGGAAACCTACTTCAGCTCCGTCAGAACGATGTCCTTGAACTGAACGGTCATACCGGTAGGGCCTTTGTGGAGTTGTAAGGCGATGACTCCCTTTTTTGCTCCGACCGCAGTGTCGTCAGTGACATCGACGGTTTGTTTTCCGTTGATGAAGTGCTGGAGGTGACCACCTTTGGCGATGATTTTGTATTCGTTCCAACCAGCGGGTTTGATGCCGGCCTGGATTTCTTCACTGACACCGACGGTTCCGACGACTTCGATGTTCGGTGTCTTTTTGACGACGCCCTTGGGATCGGTCACTTCCTTTTCCCCTTCGTGGATGATGACTTTTTCCCCCCGTTTGGCGAGGATGCCCCGACCTTTTTCCTCATAGAGAATGCCGCTGTAGGTCTTGGTCGTCTCGAAGTCTGCCTGGTAACCGGAGACCACAAAATATTCGGGTTTTACGATATGGCTGCGATATTGAATGCCGGAATTCCCGAACCCCTCGGACTTTCCGTCGAGGTCGGTGATGCGGTACTGGAGCGTGAGTTCGAAGTCTCCGAATTCGCCTTCACGGATCAAAAAGGTGTTCTCCGTGACCATGTGATCGGTGGTGGTGTGGCCGGTGATGGCTCCGTCTTCGACACTCCAGAAGTCGGGAAGACCGCTCCAACCGGTGAGGTCTTTTCCGTTAAAAAGAGAAATCTCGTCGGCTCCGGCGACAAAGGTCAGAGCAGAGAAGGCAAGAGCGAGCGAGGTGGTAGCGATGGTTTTCATGGCAGAGGGCGCTAGAGCGATAGGAGTGATTGGGTTTGCTTGGTTCTGTTTGTACGAGGAGCAGGGAAAATTGTCCAGATGTGAATGAGGCTTCATTGCGCATTTCTAGGCGACGATTGGGACTTTTCAAGCGTCGCGATTTCCGCCACGGTTTGCACATGAAAGTATTTTGGAATCTATCGCTCGTCCTTTTTCTGTCGATCGCTTCGGGACGCGCTCAAGTCGAGGTGATCGCGGGGGCTCCGGGCACCACTGCGATTCGTGAACCGTTCAGTTTGGCCTTCGATTCGGGAGGAGTGCTTTACGGAGTGGAGTTCACGAAAGCAAATCGGATTTTCCGTCTCGTGAACGGTCAGGTCGAGTTTGTGGCGGGGGTGGCCTACAATGCAGAGGGAAAGAATCCCGGACCAGAGATTCACGACGGTAAAACGCCACTCGAAGCGATCTTTTATGGGATGCACGATATCCAGATTACCAAAACGGACCTCGCGATCATCGGTGATTCCTTTCACCATCGGGTGAGGCAATTTGATCTCAAAACCGGCGAGATCCGTACGATCGCCGGCTCGGGGGCGAAGGGTTTTGGTGGCGATGGTGGACCCGCCTCAGACGGGGAGTTCAACGTCACAATGACGGCCTGTCTCTCGCCAGACGGGAAGCGCATTTACATCGCCGATATCGGGAATCACCGCACTCGTATGGTCGATCTCGAGACCGGAGTGTTGAGCACGGTCGCGGGAAATGGAAAAGGGGGACTGCCGAGAGACGGGACCGCCGCTCTCGAGGCGACGATGGGGGACACGCGGGCGGTGACGCAGGCAGACGATGGAACGCTCTACGTGCTGCTGCGCGGAGGCAATGCGCTGGTGGAAGTGAAGGACGGAAAGGTCCGTACGGTGGTGAATCGAGCGGGAAAAAGCGGCTACTCCGGTGACGGAGGTCCGGCCATCGAGGCGACCATGAACGGGCCGAAATATGTGGCGATGGACAGGGAGGGACGGGTCCTCATCGCCGATGCGGAGAATCACTGCATCCGGCGATACGATCCGACGACGGGGAGGATTGATCGGATCGCGGGACTGCCTCCGGTGACCTCGAAAGAAGTGGGGAATACGCTCCTGGAAACGGGTCTTTGTCGACCCCACGGTGTCCGCATCGGTCCAGACGGGATGATCTATATCTGTGACACCTACAACGACCGGATCATCCGTGCGCCCTACGACCATTGAGATTCTTCGCCCATGTTTGAAGTGCTCCTCCTTGTCATCCTGCTGGTCCACCTCCAGCTGGAATACCGTATCTGGATCGCAAGGGAAGAGGACATTTTCACAAAATACCGGCACGAAGGAACGCCTCCGCTCACGGCGGCAAAATGGGCCTACTGGTGCAAAGCGGTCTGGTTGGTCCTCTTGATTGCCCTCCAGTATTTCGGCGTTGAATTTCAGGCGGCGGTACTGGTTTCCTTCACCGTCTACGCGGTGCTGCTTCAGTTGGTGTTACCATTCCGGATCTACAATCTACTGAATCTCGTCCTCGCGCTCGCCTCGCTCGTGTGGTGGTGGTTTCGGAGCCACGGGTAAATTCCGGGGAGCGAAGGAGTCTTGTGGGAAGGGAATCTTCCAATTGTCATTGAAGGTCCCGCTCCGCATGGCAGAGTCGAGGATCAAAAACGGATGAATCCACTTGCGATCCAAGACATCATCGCCTTTGTCGAGTCAGAGACCTGGCTGAGCCGCTTTGACAGTGCTGCCCTCGCGGCGGGGAAACGCTATTCCGGAGCAAAACAAATCGGTGGAGTGCATTCGACCCTGCTCGAAACGGGCGATGCGGAACTCTGTGGGATCCTAACGGAAAAAGACGGGATCGTGCGGGAGCCGACGGTGATTCTCTGGCGCGAGGGGGACGACCTCGCTTTCGAGACCGAATGTTCCTGCGATGTCGGGAGGAACTGCGCCCACGGAGCTGCCCTGCTCTTTTATCTCGGCAAAGGGAACGGTGCCCGTCTTGCGCGATCTTTTGGTGAGGCACCACTCGCAGAGAAGATGACGGGTGGACAGACCCTCTCGTTGGAAGCGAAGACGGATCCAGAAACGGATAGACCCAAGAGGGTTGACTCCGGGACCGAACCCTCTTTCCTGCTCCGGGTGCGGAAGCGATCCGAGGGCGAGCGCAGCGCGTGGCTGCCCGAGCTCTTTGCCGAAGCCTTGGCCATCTATGGGGAGGGTCGAGCACCACTGGCTCCCGGGGGACAGCTCCCTCCCATCGTGTTCCCGGAGGGAAAGAGGCAACGCTCTCGCGAGGCGGAAACGACGGCCTTGAATACCCTTTATGCCCTCGACTTGATCCCTGGCGCCGAGGAGCCGCCGCAGTCACTGCGCAAGCTGGAGCGGCCGGAGGCGGAAGGCACGCTCTGGGCACCCGATGCAAAAAAGTGGCCGCATCCGGAATTTTACTGGCAGCGTTTTCGTCAGGAAGGAGTCCCTGCCCTGGAGCGACTCGGTTGGGAAGTACGTTTTGCGCCGGACGCAGGGTACAAGCCTCTCGTCTTTCGCACCGACACGTGGCAGGCGGAGATCGTCGAAGAGGGTAAAGGTTGGTTTCACCTTTCGGCTGGTTTTGAAATCGAAGGGGAAACGTTCGAACTTCAGCCCATCCTCGCTGCGCTGGTGAAAAATCGTTTTCTGGAAGTGACCGAGACCATGCCGTCCGGGCAGGAGTTTTTGATTTTCCTCCCCGACGGACGGGGGCTCGTTCTGCCGGTGGGGCGCTTTCGTCGCATTCTCACGACTCTGGGAGAATTGCTCGATTTCAAATTCACGAACGGCCCGATCAAACTCGGGACGCTCGATGCCGCGCTCATTGGCAGTGGACTGGGTGACGAGGCGCTCGCGGTGGAGATGCCCTTAGAAATTGCCGATCTCGGGCAGCGCCTCCTGCATTTTAAAAAAATCGAACGACTCCCGGTCCCGCCGGGAATCCTCGCGGAACTGCGGGAGTATCAGTCGGATGGGTATTGCTGGATGCAGTTCCTCGCGAAGCACGGGCTCCACGGCATCCTCGCCGATGATATGGGGCTCGGAAAGACGCTGCAAACGCTCACCCATCTCGTGGCCGAAGTCGAGTCAGGTCGAAATGGTGGTCTGCCCTCGCTCGTGATCGCCCCGACCAGTGTGGTGATGAACTGGCAGCGCGAGGCGGCAAAATTTGCGCCGGGACTTACCGTTCTGGTCCTTCAGGGAGCGGACCGGAAGTCGAAGTTCCGGAAGATCGCCCGCGCCGATCTCGTGCTCACTTCCTACGCGCTGCTCCACCGGGATCTTGAGGAACTAGCTCGACACGACTTTCACGTCCTTGCGCTCGACGAGGCGCAGTATATCAAAAATCCCGGTGCGCAGGTGACCCAGGCGGTGGCGGAGCTGCGGGCAAAACATCGGCTCTGTCTTTCCGGGACCCCGGTCGAGAATCATCTCGGGGAACTCTGGAGCCTGATGCACTTTCTGATGCCCGGTCTACTCGGTTCGCTAGAGACGTTCCGGACGGTCTATCAGACGCCGATCGAAAAAAACGGGAGCGAGGCAAAACGCGCGGCTCTCGCGAGGCGGATCGGTCCGCTCATCCTCCGTCGGACCAAACATGATGTCGCAAAAGAGCTCCCGCCGAAAACCGAGATTTTGCACGAAATCGAGATGAACGAGGCGCAGAAGGATCTCTACGAAACGGTGCGCTCGACGATGGACAAACAGGTGAGAGAGGCGCTCGCGATCCGGGGGCAGCAGGCACAGATTGTCTTTCTGGATGCCCTCTTGAAACTGCGGCAGATCTGCTGTCATCCACGACTTTTAAAAGAGCAGCGTAGTCTTGCCGCATCTGCAAAATTTGACTATTTGGTCGAGATGTTAGCGGTCTTTCGCGACGAGGGGCACCGGGTTCTCCTCTTTTCGCAATTCACCTCCCTGCTCGATCTGATCGAGGCGCACCTAGTCGCCGAAGAGGTAAGTTATTTGAAATTGACCGGTGCGACAAAAGATCGTCAGAGCCTCGTGGAGAGATTTCAGGGCGGGGAGGGGGAGGTATTCCTCATTTCCCTAAAAGCGGGTGGGACCGGACTGACCCTGACAGGTGCAGATACCGTGATTCATTACGATCCCTGGTGGAACCCGGCGGCGGAGAATCAGGCAACCGATCGCGCCTACCGGATCGGGCAGGACAAACCCGTTTTTGTTCACAAACTGATCTGTCAGAACACAGTAGAGGAAAAAATCCAGAAGATGCAGGAGAGAAAGGACGATCTCGCGACCGATCTTCTTTCGGGGGCCACGACCAGTCTCAACCTCACCCCCGAGACCCTAGCCGGTCTTCTCGGGGAATTTGAGTAAGAGGACAGGTGGCTCCTCGAAGGGAGTAGCAAAAGCCGTGAGGTTTTCAGGTGATTTTCGCTACCCTCTCAGTACTCCAGACAGATCGGATCGGGCACATTGAGGACGTCTGTGGTGAAGAGCAGCCCGCCGGTTTGTTGATCGATGCGGAACAGGGAAAGAGTATTCGAGGCGCGCCCAGCGGCGATGAGCCATTGACCAGTCGGATCGACATGAAAGTTCCGGGGATAGGCTCCGCGGATTGCTTCTCGTTCGACGAAGGTGAGCAAGCCGGTTTTTTCATCGATCGAAAACGCAGTGATGGAGTCATGTCCGCGATTGGATGCATAGACGAATTTGCCACTGGGATGCATGCGGACTTCGGCGGCCTTGTTCGGGATCTCCCACATGTCTTTCGGGAGAGTATCAATGGTTTGCAGTGGGGTCATCGTCCCGTCTGCGGCATGGTAGGCGAAGACCGTGATCGACATTCCCATTTCATTGACTACGTAGACTTTACTACCGTCGTGGCTGAATTTCAGGTGACGAGGTCCACTGCCGGGGACCGCACGGCCGAAGCCGTGTTCTTTCAGCGTTGCGGTAGCATGATCGATCTCGTAGATCACGATCTTGTCTGTGCCGAGATCGGGCACGAGAAGGTAGCGATTGTCGGGCGAGACCGTCGCGGAGTGGGGATGGGGCGCTTCTTGTCTGCTCTTGTCTGGACCACTCCCGCTGTGATTGATGAGAGCGGTGCGCTTCCCGATGCTGCCGTCAGCTGCGACAGGGAAAGCAGCGACGGACCCGCTTCCATATTGGGCGGTGAAGAGGATTTTGTTCTCCTTGTCGAGAGAAAGATGCGAGGCGCTCCCGTCCCCGACCGCTTGGGAATTGAGTAAATTGAGCGATTGATCCTCACCGATGGAGAAGACCGCAACACTGCCGCCGTCGGCTTTGGAAAGGGAGTAGAGCCGGGTTTTGTCCGTATTCAGAGCAAGGAATCCAGGGGCACCGATTTCCGCGGCGAGAACCGGTTCGGTCAGTTTGCCTGTTTCCGTGTTGAGAGTGGTGCGATAGATGCCTTTCGACCCGATCCCGCCGGTTCCGATCCAGATAGTGAGGTTTTCTGACATAGTATAAGAAAAGGGTAGGAGAGTGAGGAGAAGCGTGGTGAGGATCGTTTTCATGGAAGTGGTGACTGATTCAGCGAAGAGGTGACTGATTCAGCGAAGATTCTTAAAACGAACCGAATATGGACCGAAGAAGGAATCGACTTCTGAATACGTATTTTTGCCTGATTTTCAGGAGGGCTCTTGATGGAATCAACGGATTCTTCTACGAGTGTCGAAACCCACAACTCCATTTTCGCCCATCACACTCCATCTAAAACCTAGACTGATCACTGGTCAAGACAACGTTTTCCCTCCTTCTCCCCTCACG
>JAGPCC010000234.1 GCA_018058245.1 Verrucomicrobiales bacterium | reverse complement strand
GGGTGAGCGATCACGCCCTGCTCCTCCCGGTAGCCAAGGTTTTCCAGAAGAAGTTTGAGAGCCTCCAGCTCCCCGTGAATATCTCCAACGAGATCCCAGTAATGTTTTGATTGGTCTTTCATGACGCAGTTAGATTCGCCTCAAACCCGGGCTACAAAACCTCGCAAAATGAAGAATCACTGACTGAAGGGTCATGATTACATTCTTGCTGGATACTTCTTTTTCCAATTTCAGAAGATTTCTGAAGGAAATCTCAGAACTGGAGCAACCAGTGAGATGATTCCGTCTATTCGGCGGTGGATGGGGCAAAACAATGTGTGTCACTACGCTCTTGTTCGATACCAGAGAGTGACTCGAGGCAGTTCTTTCGGCTGGCTGTATTCGCACCTCCGAAGGCCGAAGCCACCGATTTTATGCTTGATGCCTATTCATCGAATTTCATCAAAGCCCATATTTGTTCCGATAGCGTTCCCAATCGTCCCTGATTAAACCTGCGAATGCCAGCACGGATCGATCGCAAAGCTCCAGGCACTCCTGGCTGAAGTTACCGTTGATGGTGAAATACCACGGGGCACCATCAACCGTAGAAATGGAAAACCACTCTGACCAACCTTCATCCTCGATTGTACGGGCGAACTTCTTTCTCTCGGCCGGGCTCCATTCGTATCCGTTGTGAACCATCTGATTCCGGTATTTAAAAATCGCATCGAGCACGCGAGTGAAGTCGGGGATCATGAAACGAATCAGGCCGGATCCTTCGAGAATCTCTCTGATCATGGTCGCGATCTTGTCGCCCTTCGTCGTCGGTTTGGTCGGATCCCAAAATGAAGGGTTTGCCTCTCCGTATCGTATAAACCTGGGATGCACTTCCAGGTAGCTTCCTTTGAAACTCCCCCCCATCGCAGGGAGACACTCCTTGAAAAGAGATTCCACGAAAGCGGCTATCGTCGTGATGAACGCCAAGCTTTGGGCCGCGTGGACGAACTCCATCTCGTGAATGGCCAGTCCGACGGGATCGGTTTCGGGGTAGCCGCCGTCTTCGGACATTTCGGCATCGATTGCCTCGTCCAATCGACGGCTGTAGCCTTGATGCCACTCGGCCAGACAACTCACCAGGCTGCGAATGGTCCGCAAGTGGGCCACGTGATCGGGGAACTCCTCAATAGGATCGGTGCGCTCTGACGCTGTGACGGACTCAGACATGTGACAGGATCAATCCTCATTAAAATAGTCCGAATCGAGGCGTTGGATCGCTACTGTGCGAGTGGTCGTCACGCCGATGCCGTGTTCGATCATCAACTCTGCCAGACGGATGCCATTGATGAGAATAACTTTCTGCGGCACTGCTTTCGCATAGTCCTCCGCACTTTGTGCGAACTCGCTCGTGGTGATGAACACACCCTTGTGAGCCTGCTTCCCGGCGAGCGCACCGACAAAACTCTGGATCTCGGGCCTGCCGACGCTGTTTTTCCAACGCTTCGCCTGAACGTAAATCACGTCGAGTCCCAACCGGTCTTCGTTGATCACTCCGTCGATCCCTTCGTCGCCCGACTTCTTCGTCACTTGCGCTGCCTCCGTCCTGGAGCCCCCGTACCCCATTGCAAAAAGCAGATCGATGACGACCCGCTCGAAATGGTAGGGGTTGACCTGCAAGAGCTGTTCCAGCAGTTCAGATTGAAGGGTATCACTGAGTTCTTCAACCGCCTGATCAATCATCTCTTCGGGAGTGGACAACTCTTCGGGAAGCGGCGGCGGCGACGGCTTTGCCTTCTTTGATCCGGCTTCCCACGCCTCTTTCCAGCCTTCGATCTTTTTCAAGTCGGCAGTAGTGATCGGCCCGGGGTGAGTTTTGAGATACTCCACCCCTTTCTCGGTGGCACGATAGGTGTGCTTGGCGGTCGAACTGATCAAACCGCCCTTCTTGAGATGGCTCATTGCCCATCCGGTGCGGTTGTTGATCTTGGGAGAGCCGGAGGCAATAGTATCCTGCTGGTCCTCCTCGGTGAGTTGGAACTCCTCTATCATTTTCACCGTTGCGGATTGCCGCGTGACGGGAACGTGTTCGGAGAGTTGCAGGATGGGGTGGAGCAGTTGGTCAAAAGTTGGAACGGCCATGATTTAGTAGGTTTGGATTCCGGCGGGAGCGCCGTTCTCGTCGATGCCGAGCGTGTCCCTGCGGGCGCCGTGCTTGGTGGCAGTGGAGTGCTCGCTGACGAGGAAGGTGACGCCAAGGAAGGTTTCGAGGTGACGCTCGATGAGAGTTTGGAGGGATTTCTCCAGCGCCATCGAGGAGACGGAGAGTTCCGTGGCCTGATTGGCGTCGAGTTTGAAGAGTTTGAGGTCGGACATGGCGGGCATTGATATTTCTTGCACGGGGACGAAAATGGGCTTTGAATCTCTCCGACACGAGCCGGTTTGGTGCTCTCTTTGAAGAGTCCTTTGCTGAGCAAGCGTCAAAAAAAACACCGGGTTCTGATACGGTCGGCGGCAGTTCAATCTGCTTCTGTTCCCTTCGGCGCTTTAGGTGTTTTTTTATTGCCGTATTCCAGCCAGTCATAGATGCGCACGGCGCGGCGGAATTGGGTGGTAAGGGCCGACTTGTTCAAGATTGGGTCATAGCATTCCCAGACGTTGACCAGTAACCTTCTAAAGGTAGCCAGACAGATTTGTGCTGCTGGCACGAAAGCGAGATCTTGTAACGCCTGCTGAACCCCCTTTGCGCAATTCATATCGTTGGCACCGCAGACCTCATCAAGATCATGGGGCAACGGCCTCCCGACCCACTTTTTTCTCATGCTATTGTTAGCGAAGTAATCCACGCCTTTCGAGCGGACTTCCCTGGCGTATTTGAGCAACTCAGGAGCAAGGTCCTCTTCGTCGAACTGAGAGAGGTATTTGAAGACTGGAACGTTGCTGGAGAATTGCTTCGCGAACTTTGGAAGCACGATCTCGACGACTTGCTCGGCGTCTAGGGCAGTCTCCTCATAGATGACATCCTTGAAGAGATCGTAGGCCTCCAAGCCGCCGTAGCCTTGTCCGGCCAGTTGCTTACTGATCCCGATTCCAATGACATACTCCACCTTGTCCATTTCGGTGGTATCATCGAAGTTTACAACTTGAAGCCGTTCTTTTGGATCGGAACTTAGAACCAACTCGTAGAGATCCTTCTTCAACTTGCGTAGGATTTTGGGCGGGTAGCTCGTCCTCAAAGCTGCGATTGCCTTGTAAAGATTTGAGTAGTCCGACATCACCACCCGCTTGGATTCAATGACGCCGTTCCCAAAATTGTCGCGAATTGTGGTGATTCCTTCCGGCCTGCCATCTTTGGTTCTCTGGACGAAGATCAGGCGTTCGGAGAGTGTGGAGAGCTGTGATTCGTTCAGGCAATTTGCGATGTCGCTGAAAATCATCCGGACATTCGGATCGTTGATTGAATATCCGAGGAAAATGATCGGATGCTCCAAGAAGATGGTCATCAGTTTCGCTGAGAGATAGGCATTCCTGCTCGCATAAGATGCATAATCCGCGTCGGTCAGCACCAAGGATTTGGGATCAGAGACACAGCCGTGGATTTTGTAGATTTCACCGACTCCGTAGCTCTGGTTGAACAGAAGTTCGTTCTGCCCGATGTAGGGGAGATGTTCGGGAAACAGGTGCTCCAGGTAGCGGTCGAAATTGGTGGTGATGATTCCAGCCACATTTTTCCTGGCATGACCCAGGGCGGAAATTTCTTCCGGGTATGTCGGTTTGATGAAATTGGATTCCAATTGCCCCAATAGATCAGCCACACCGATTTTCAGTGGAGAAACCCTATCCCGGATCAGCTGCGCATGGCGACTTCGTAGATTTGCGAATGATTCATCGGCGAGAAAACGTCTTGCATAATCGCTGGCTACCCGCCCGGTGATCTCAGGTAGATCATGTTTCGGAGAAACCCCGGATGCCGCCACCTCATTCCGATACCATTCCAACGCAAACTCAGATTCCGGCTTGGCCTGTTTTGCGAAATTGCCGACCAACCCTTCCCAGTCTTCGGTCCCAAGGTAGCGGTGGGTAAATCCCGAGCCAACAAACAGAAACGGGTGCGAATTGCTGGTTTCCAGTAAGCCTTTGATTTTCGATGTCATGCTCATGGCGGGATTTAGAAATTAGAATGAGGAATTCTGAATGACGAACGGAAGAGTCATTTGCGTGTATTACGGATTGCTTTGGCCGGTTTGGCGGCTGACTCGCTTTGGAGGCGTTCAAGAAGAACGGCAGCAGGCTCGTCATCCGGATCCTGAAGGACGAGTTCGCCGCGGAAGGCTTTGGCGAGGGTGGCGGGAGTGAGGCGCTCGACGGTCTTTTGTGCGGTGGCGAGACGGGCTTCGATGCGGTCGGCGAGGGCGAAGAGGGCTTCGACGCGGCGGACGATTTCGATTTGTTCGGAGAGTGTTGGGAGAGAAACAATGACCGATTTAACATCGGTTTGATTGATACTGGCTTGGTTCACTGCCTGTTTTGCGTTTTGTTGGAGCTGGTCGATTCCACCTGGTGACGTTAAAACAAGAATGCAAAAATCAGGTGTGAGTCGTGCAACGTCCAATCGGATTCGCATCATATTACTTTCAAAGACGCACGGCTCCGGTAATTCTCGAACAAGCGCAGATTTCCCAAGATGGGACATGCTGTTCACGCGATTTACGACAATGTCTCCGACTTCGAGGCCGAAATCATTGAGCTCATCAATACTAACAGTAAGGCGCTTCAAGCCTTCCCATGAATTGATGTAACCCGAGTAAAAATTGTCGATCCGAAGTATACGCGTTCCTTGGCCGTAGCAGGTCGATGACTTGTACAGTCCATTTTTGGGACCATCGAAGATCAATGAGCCAAGCTCGGCTTCCTCCCACTCATCATCCACCCCATTCTCCCCTCTCCACTCCTCCGTCAACATCCCGCTGGTCGCGGCGGCGAGGACGGATTGACGGAAGCGTTTGAGGAGGGCGGGGACGCGGTCGAGGCGGGTCCGGCAGGCGTCCACCCGCCCCAGCACCGCCTCCAGCTTGTCCGCGATCCGCTTCTGCTCGGCGAGGGGGGCAATGGGAATAACGAATGAGCGAATGTCTTTTGAGCGCACTGCCGGATAAAGTGCTCCCTGAACCAGCTCTGACATGCGATCAAGAAACTCAGGTGTTCTCACAGAGTAGAAGAGCCAACGCGAATCCATAACAGGAGAGCGAAGCACATCGAAACCGGTGGATGCAAACTGCCCGTCATACTGGCTTTCGACCAATGCAACGGCATTCAGATTCGGGCGAACGGTAGAGACGAGCACGTCGCCAGTCTGGATGACTTTGCGAGCACGGCTTGGAGCATCCTTTCCAAGTATAGACTGCGGTTCGACGACTGTTTTCGTGTCGCGATCCACCGAGCCAATGTCGATGTATGTGATCTTCTCCTTTTCATCCGGGACACGTTGAATCGGGTCAACCGTCACTGACGAGAATGGCGCACGCGCCCACCCATCCGGCAATTCGTCATTCGACTTTCGGATTCCGTCACTCACGCCCCCACCTCCTCATCAATCACTTCACCCAACTCCGCCAGAATCCCTCGCAGATCCTCCATGATCGCCGCCATCTCCTCCATCGCACTTGCCGCGAGCACAGCAGGTTCGGGGAGGTCGGCGCTGGATTCGGCGTTGTCATCCTTGAGCCACGAGATATCGAGTGAGTCGTCGCGCTCGGCGATCCACTCGCGGGTGAATTTGCGGAATCGTCCACTCTCGCCGGTTTCCTTGCGTTTCTTCAGCGCGGCGGAATTGCCCTGCGGGTCTTTGCCGAAGGCCTTCTCAAACTCGGCGAAGTGCTCCCTCGTCAGCGGGGTGCGTTTCCCAAACTGCGGCATGTTGGCACGGAGGTCGTAGACCCAGACCTCCTTCGTGTTGCCCTTTTCGGTCGTGCCCCGCGTGAAGAAGAGCACATTCGTTTTCACTCCCTGGGCGTAGAAGATGCCGGTGGGAAGCCGAAGGATGGTGTGGAGATTGCATTTCTCCATGAGGTCGCGGCGGATCTCCTTGCCGACGCCGGACTCGAACAGGACGTTGTCGGGCAGGACAACGGCGGCGCGTCCGCCGGGCTGGAGGTAGCGGTAGATGTGTTGGAGGAAGCAGAACTGCTTGTTGCTGGTGGGATAGGTGAAGTCGGTGCGGGTGGGCAGTCCCCCGCCCTTCTTGGTGCCGAAGGGCGGATTGGTGAGGATGAGGGTGGCCTTGGGCAGGGCCGCGCCGTCTTCGGAAAGGGTGTCACCGTAGCGGATTCCCGACTCGATGCCGTGGAGCATCAGGTTCATGAGAGCGAGGCGGTGGGTATCCTGCACGTGCTCCATTCCGAAGAAGGTGCCAGTGCGGTATTTTTTCTGTTGCTTCTCGGTGAGCGAGTCGAAGTCGTAATGCTCGCGCAGGTAATGGTTCGCGGCGATGTGGAAACCGCAGGTGCCCGCGGCGGGGTCCTGGATGATGTCGGCGAGGGTGGGCTGCATCAAGGCGACCATGGAGTCGATGAGCGGACGGGTCGTGAAGTACTGTCCCGCACCCGACTTCACCTCGCTGGCGTTCTTTTCGAGGAGGCCTTCGTAGAGATCACCGAGGCCTTCCTGCCGGGCGGAATACCAGTCGAGCTTGTCGATCTCGGTGATGAGGGTGGAGAGGGTGGCGGGCTTCTTGATGAAGGAGGAGGCGTTCGCAAAGATCTCCTTCACGAGCTGCGAGCCTTCGCTGCCGAGGTGGATGAGGGCGAGCTTGTAAAAGGTGAGGCGGTCGGGCGCGGATTGGGCTTCGAGGTCGGCCCAGCGGTAGCCCTCGGGGATCTGGTCCTCGGTGCCGGTTTCCTCGGCCATCTTGAGGAAGAGGATGTAGGTGAGTTCGGTGACGTATTGGTGGTAGGTCACGCCGTCGTCCTTGAGGACGTTGCAGAGGTTCCAGAGTTTCGCGACGATGTCGTGGGTGGGCATTGGAAGAAAGGATGAAGGAAAAGGGATGAGGGATGAAGGGGGGATTAGCCTTTGGCCTTGATGGAGATGGTGGTGAAGATGGCGAGGAGTTGTTCGTTTTCGTCACGCAGGGCGGAGAGCTTCGATTCCGGCACGATACTTGCCCGGACAAGGAGTTCCAGCCAGTAGGAAGTTTCATCGAGTTCTTTGAGGCAATCTCCGATCTTTGCGATGAACTCGGCTTTGGAGCGTGCGCGCTGCGCCTCCCGGTAGTTCGCGCCTACGGACGTGCCTGAGCGCAGAACCTGTTTGCCGATCACCCGCGCTTCCTCCGTCTTCGGCAAACCAGCGGACAGGGTCACGAGGCGAAGGGCGAATTCCATCGTGCGCTCAATTAGATCCGTATTTCCTTCCTCTTTCATCCTTCAAAATTCATCCTTCTCCCTTTCTCCGACAGGCGATACTTCTGAAGCCGGCTGTTGGGTTTGTCAGGAATGGTGAGTTCGATGAGCCCGTCGGCGATGGCGGGGCGGAGGTAGTTTTTCCGGAAAGTGGGGCGGTGGGAGAGATTGAGGAGTCTCATGCATTCCGAGGTGGCGAGCGAGGCTCCTTTTGTAAGAATGCGGAGCAGGGCGGCGACTTGGTCGCTGACTTGGTCGCTGACTTGGTCGCTGACTTGGTCGCTGACTGGGTCGGCTGAGGAAGCCTCGCGGAGAGAGGTGAGCAGAGCAGCGAGAAGGAATTCGACAAAAGCGGTCGAGTTCCCGGCACTGTCGCAGACGGCGAGGACACGGTAGTAGTCGGCCTGCCGGTCATGGATGACGGACTCGACGGGGAGCCAGGCGAGGAGCGGATTCCAATGAGAGAGGAGGAGGGTTTGCCAGAGTCGTCCAATACGACCGTTGCCGTCACTGAAGGGGTGGATGAACTCCAGCTCATAGTGAAAAACCGAGCTGGCGACGAGCGGGTGGGCATCGGTGCGCCGGAGCCAGGCAAGCAGGTTCTTCACAAGGTCGGGAACGC
>JAGPCC010000233.1:6727-8008 GCA_018058245.1 Verrucomicrobiales bacterium | reverse complement strand
TATCGCGGCCGGAGTTTCTCACATCGTCACGTTCAACTGTAAAGATTTCACGCAGGCCGCAGAATTCGGAATCACAATCACCTCACCATCGGAATTTCTAACACTAATATTATGAGTACTCTTAGCCTCAGATTGCCAGATTCTCTGCACAACAACCTTAAAAGGGCGGCTGATGAAGACGGGATCTCGATCAATCAGTTTATCAGCCTCGCAGTCGCCGAAAAGCTTTCTGCATTACAGACCTATGACATCATCGCAGAACGTGCAAAGGGCGCTTCTCGGGAAGGATTCCTCGAGGCGATGGCGCTGGTTCCGAAGGGCGTGGTGGTCGAGGGCGATGAGTTGCCCAACGAAGCAACCAAGCGGAGAACAAATCGTTGATGATCAATCCCCGGCCGCTGTGTTGTTGACGTTGCTGGCAATTCGAGCATCATGTTTGCACGTCATCCGCGTCCTCTTCGGGGATGACATCACTCCAACGTGGGGGAGTTGACCTACGGAAAAGCAGTAATCGCCGCTCATAAGATCGAATCCCCAGAACGAGAGCAGCTATTGCAATTCCGACCATCGCAACCGGGAGCAAAAGGACGTTTATGAAAAGGAATTGAAAGCTAAAGTCGAAGAGGTTCGTGAACCTGATTGCCAAAGTGATCTCGCTGACGAGTACTCCCACGATGAAAGCAGCGATCATGATCGGAAACCGGAAAACTGCTTTTGATTGCGTCATTGCTTTTTTGGCGCTTGTTCTGGTGTTTGAGATACCTGATAGCGGGATCAATCACCGTAAATACCTGAATCGGGCAATCTTGAAGGTACCATGGTTTTAAGCTCTTCGATTGTAAAAGTGTTTCGATCTCCCCTTCTCGAATGAGCGCATCGGTGGCAGTTCGGGCAAAGAGGCGCAAGCGACGCGATCGCCTCAGCTAAGGTCAATGTAGAGCCATCGCTGGGGAGATCCGCTAATGGTCTGATATGGTGTAACTCGACGATATGTCCCGAAAATCGATTATCTGGTTTAGTCCATCCGCAGACCTCACATTGTAGTCTTCCGTCTGATCCCGCGTAGTATTGTCGTGCCCTGCAACGTAGACCTTCGCAACGGGTTCTGATCGTTGATTCAAGCAACGCAACTCTACCTTCGACAACAGCTCGGGTGAACTCAATCAATTCTGGCAGCGTCGGTGGCGGTGTGTCATTCACAAATATCGACCAATCATAGACAATGGCAGCACGGATTTCGCCAGACCACCACTCGGTGTCACCTACTGCACGTCCATTGAC
>JAGPCC010000233.1:0-6627 GCA_018058245.1 Verrucomicrobiales bacterium | reverse complement strand
GAAAAGGATCGATTCGTATGAACCCCAAAGGAATTTTTAGTGGAAGATCCAAGAGAAGTTGAAGGAAGGTCATGTTCCCTACCAGAAAATTCGACGGAACGTGCTACGAATCGGAAGCCCGGGATTGTGAGATTTTGGAATGTTTTTCTGTTCACGAAAGAGGGTAGAACAAAGCATCTAACCCTGTGCAAAACACTCTAGTGCAGAAAAATCCCACTCCTTGGAAGAGTTCTTCGCTCCGTGTTGAGATTCGAGAACCCATTCTGCATTCGAAATTACGAAAATCCTATCAAGGCGTCTGTGTCAGGGCATCCTCCGATTTCAGCAACTCTCCGAGATTGTATTTCGTGTAGCGCGTTTCGCTGGCGACTTTGTCAGAGTCGGCATTTGCGACCCAGAAATCGAGCGATCCGGGAGCAAAGAGCACCGATTGGATATTCGAAGTCATGCACACAGGACGGCTCATCAGTTCCCGTGCAGAGCTGGCTTCGAAGGTGCCATACCCGGCCTGGATGCGGCGCGCCAACTCTTCGTAGCGATCCCCGGCGGAGAGGATGACGGTATCTTTTACAGGATGCGGAAGCAGCGGATGTGCGGCACCCGGAAGGATCGTTTCAAAGGTATCCGGCGTCGCGGCGATGCCGACGGACTGACCGGTTTTGGCATCGGAGATCACGTAGTAGTATTCGCAGGTGCGGGGCCCTCGCTCCATGATGGCCACGGCTTCGTCGAGGGTGTTGGCTTTTTCCATGACCTCGCGCATGAGCTGTGCCATCGCTTTTCCGTCCCAGTTTCCCTCGCCGCGCCCGCCCATTTCCCCGATGGCGATGTGCTTTTCGTTCATTGCAGTCACACTGCCGATGAATCCGGCATATCCGACATTGGCCCAGGCATTTCCCTGATCCGGTTGATAGATCATGACGACGGCATTCTGCTCCAGTCCGACTCCGCGCATGTAGTCGAGGACACGGCCGTGATACATCTCTCCATTCGTGGTAGCGCTGCCATGCAGGGCAAATCCGCTGCAATGAAACAGCTCGGGGAAAAAGTTGGAAAGGCGTGATTCCTCGATTTCAAGACCAGCGGCGGAAGCAAGGGCGTCCATTTCGCGGAGATACCGGGGATCGGTAAAAGGGTGCAGGCGGGAGACGGCCTCCTCGATCTCGCCGAAAAACCAGCGACCTTTTGCGAAGGAACTACCGACGCCGATTCCGTAGAGAATACGATCGGTCACGGCCCGGATTTCCTCCCGCAAAAGCTCGCCGTGCTGCGACCCCATTTCGTCGGGTGTTCCTTTCAGAAACAAGACCCGGGTGCCGTCGTGATCTTCCAGTCGCCCCGCTCCGGAATGGGCCAGAACGGTCGTTTTCCCGGTTTCCGCCGGAAGGGGTTCGGCGCGGCTGTTAAGATTCGAGAGCGTGACCTTGGCAAATTTTACGAGATGAGAGAGCGAAACGCGTTCTCCTTCGGGGATGTCGGTGACACCTTCCCAGGCGATCGGTGAGGCCGGGTCGAGCGATACCTTCCAGTCGGAGATCTGAACGAGAACATTCAACTTCTCCCCATCCTGAAGTCGAAGGGAAAGAAGGTCGCCCGATGGTTTGTCAAAGGCAAAAGTTGCTTCGGCGGTTTCAGGGAGATCCAGTATCCGCGCCGCAAAGGGCTTGAATCGGGCATGAATGATGACTTCTTCGGCGGTCGATTCGAGCGATACGGCGGTGACAAGGGCCGGGAGCAATCGTAGCTGTGTGCGACTGACGGGAAGGGAAAACGGCGGCAACTCCACCGGATCAATGCTGTCGGGGCGATTGGAAAAACGAGGCACATCGTTCGCACCCGTGAGCATCATCTTTTGGTGGGGCACAAAGATTTTCACTTGCTGTCCCTCTCTCGCAAGGTGGTATTTATTTCCATTCACCTCGGTGGTGAGAGAGATCTGATCCGGCGCGCGATACTGAAACTGCGCCCCCTGGCCCTTCAGTTCTTTCGGGATGCCTTTGACCTCGGAAAACAAAAACGTCCCGGATACGGTCGCGTTATTGTTCGAATCACGAGGTTCGATGAGTTCGGCGAGCCTAGAGAGATTCGCACCGAGGAGTCGTGATTCCACGGAGGTGAGAACACCAAACCAGAGAATGACTGCAATTAAAAATATCGCGGTGATGCTGCCGAAAAGGAAGCGGGGAGTTCTGGTCTTCATGATCGTAACGTGGGTGAAATCTCTGAATCTGGCGAGCCATAAATGGTGGCGCGATGCGGAAGGAGTTCAACAATCTCCCGAAACGATTCGAACAGACAACCGAGATCGGCGCCGTCCTGATCCCACTCCTTCCAGGGCTCTCTGTTTTCGTGAAATCCGAACACCAAATGACTCAGACTTTTACTCCGAACGCGCCCGGATCTCCTGGGGCCCGCCCTATGTGCTTGATGACGTCAAGGCACTAGTCGAAAAACTCGCAGCGACCTCTGGAAACGCTTTTGTCATTTCCCTTTGCCGGACTCGCGCGTGGCGCGGCTCTCCTGTCGTGCGGTTTGGGACTAGAGGCAAACTTCCACCTGAAACAACCACCACTTTCGACAAAAACGGTGGCAAAGGGGCTACCGAGGTGGCTTCTCATTCACCTCTCGGGATTTCAGTTTTCGGGTAAAACGAAAAACGTCATCCATCGTACGATGGATGACGTTCGTGTAACGCTTTTTCGAAACTACTTCGATTTAGATTAGAATGACTTCTGCCAACCAACGACGACTGAAACGTCACGTTGCATTTGCGGTCCGTTCAAATCCTGATAGAGGGGAAGAATGCCTTCGATCGCAAGACGGTGACCTTTGAGGAGACCATCGGGAACAAGGTAGTTGAGACCGAGTCCTCCTTCGAGCCAGTTTCCTCCAGAATTGGCCGGGTCCATTGGGGGAGACATGAGGGGACCCACGATACGAGAGTCGGTTCCATCAATGGATGACGAATGATCGAGGGAGAGGCGACCTGAGATGCTGAGGGAGTCTGTTAGTCGATAGGCAAGCCAGGTAGTTTCCGTAATCGTGTCGCCGTAGGTATATTGGAATTCGTTCTCATCAAGGTGAATGCGACCTTTGATCTGTGCGCCTCCAGAAAGATTGTCAGCTTGCCATAGCCAGGTGATGCCAGGCAGAAGATCCCAAGTTCCAGTGGTCGGTTGCATGGGGTACATTCGCGCGTTGAATTCACCAGTGGGCACGCTGAACCCGAGGTTCAGGTGAACTCGCTGAGAATTGTCATCATAGATTTTCAGAAGACCGGCGAGAGTGAGGTCGCCCCATCCTTCGACACTTTTTGAGAAGGTGGATCCCTCCATCGCCTGTGCAGGGCTTCCGGGCATCGAGATGTGATCCATCGTGCGGAACTGATAGTTCGTCATCGCCATCAAGGTCAGATTGTCAGTCGGTGCATACATCATGCTAATCATATGCATTTCCATCTCCATACTGGTCGGTGCGACCATGAAGCCGGATCGAAAGATGTCTTGTGAGCTTAAATCACGGGTTCCGTCACGCATTTCACCCATTTCCATGTACCCGAACCGGTAGGAAAACATGGATTCTCCAGCATCGTGCGTGTGATCGCCCATCACCCCAATCGGGGCATGAGAGTCAACGCGATGGGAATCCCAAAGGTTACTGGAATGGGATACTGATTTGCCTGACTCAATGGGGTCACCGGCGAGAGATTGCGAAGCCACACTCACGGTGGTTGCTAGTGTGAATACCATGACAGTATTGGTTAAACTTGAGATTTTTTTCATAGAATGTAAAAGAGGTATTTTTTCGTAGTGTAGTACTTTTTGGGGTCGTCCGATTCGCAAAGGGACATGGAGACTCCGAAGGTCGATGACTGACCGAATCGAACAAAAATGCGGTCCCCAGCGAGGAAACTTGCCGAGGTGCGGGTTGATATCTTCCGCTTACTCTTCTTTTCGATTCAAAAGGAGTTCGGCTAGAGACATCTGAAATTTCAGTCAGCTGAATGTAGCGACTGTCTGGGGGGGCGGAGTCGGTGGACTTTTGCTTTTTCCGGCAGGGAGCAGAGCGTCTTTTGGGATTGGGAATGTGTAATTCGAATCGACCACTGATTCCAGGCTGAAGCGAAACTCCGATGCAATCGATCCGAGGCCTTTGAGGAACTCAATGGGCTTCGAAGAATTCGGCGTTTTTTCGTTCGTTCGGGACGAGTCGCTCAAGTCCTGTGCCATTTCGCAGAGGCAACAGGGCTTCGCTTTCGTCATGGCAAAGGCGAGGTGTTCAATGCCGCCGGCTTTTCTGGCCATGTCGATCCAAGCATATCCCTGAACAAGCAAAGGTACGATGCCGGAGACCGAGACGACTACCATTGCGATGATCGAAACCCGAAATACAGATGTAAGATTTTCCTTCAAGGATGGAACGATTAGATTTATGTAAGGGCCACGGAACAGTCTTGTCAAGTCGGGACTCCGTTGGTGCGTCCTTTTCGTATGGGAGATTTCCAGTTTCCAATCATGGATGGGTCCGACGAATCAGCCCGAAGAATCAAACAGGGTAGGATGATGATTTGAACCCTGTTTCGCGGGAAATTTCGTTACGGGGGCAGTGTGGCAGACCTTGCCTTCTCCTTACCTTCCCGGTTGCGAGCTGGGGAGTATGGCCGTGGCCACCAACGTCGCGGCACCTCACGTTAACCCGTCTCATACTGGAATTGAAGGGTACCAAAAGACCACGTAACTTTCGCGACGATGAGGTTTCGATCTGATTTTTTTGCTACCACCGTTTTCTCTCTGGGAATGCTGGCGCTGAGCCTGCCTCCCGGAGCAGAGGCGAGTGCCCCGTTGACGTTCGAAAAGGACGTTCGCCCCATTCTCAAGGCGCAATGTTTTCAGTGTCATGGGGAGGACAAAGTGAAAAAGAGCGGACTTGATGTGCGGCTGCGTCGCTTTCTGGTTACGGGTGGGAAATCGGGAGCGGCGATTGTGGTGGGAAAACCGGAGGAAAGTCATCTCGTGGAACTCATCCGGAGCGGGGAAATGCCGAAGGAGAAACATCGGCTCTCTGCACACGAAGTGACGACGATCGAACAATGGATCCAGCAGGGGGCTGTGACGGCTCGTCCGGAACCCGAGACTCTCGGGGACGAATACCAGTTTACGGAAGAGGAGCGGGAGTGGTGGTCGGTGCAGCCGATCAAACGTCCGGCGGTCCCGGCGAAGTCTGATCCTCGGGAGCGCAATGCGATCGATGCATTCGTGCAGCGCTCGCTCGTAGCCAATGGTCTTTCGTTTTCTCCCGAAGCGGATGCCGTGACCTTGATTCGGCGTCTCAGTTTCGACCTCACGGGGCTGCCGCCGACTCCGGAAGCCATCAGCGAGTTTGTCGTTGCATCAAAAAAGGATTCTGAGGTGGCTTATCTCGCGCTGGTCGAAAAGCTCCTCGCTTCACCCACCTACGGCGAACGGTGGGGGCGGCATTGGCTGGATGTCGCGGGATATGCGGATTCGGACGGGTTTAATGAGCAGGATCGGGAGCGCAAGTACTCTTGGCGATACCGGGACTATGTCATTGCCTCGCTGAATGCGGACAAGCCCTACAATGAATTTGTGAAGGAGCAACTCGCGGGAGATGAGATGGCGGAGGTGTCGGGGCTCAATGCAAATTCACCGACGGCGGAGGGGAGGGACCGTTATGCGGAACTGCTCAGTGCGACTGGTTTTCTGCGTATGGCGGCCGACGGGACGGCTTCGGAAAACTCGCTCCTCGCACGGAACACAACGATCACGGACACGCTGAAGATCGTCAGTTCTGCGTTCTACGGTATGACGGTGCAGTGTGCGGAGTGCCACGATCACCGTTACGATCCCATCACGCAGGCGGATTTTTATGAACTGCGTGCGGTTTTTGAGCCGGGTTTTGACTCAAAGAACTGGCGTCAGCCGGCGAGACGACTTGTTTCTCTGCAGACGACGGCGGACAAGGCCACTTCGGCGGCGATCGAGGTCGAAGCAAAGAAGATCGATGATGTGCGACTGGAAAAGCAGGCAGTGTTTATCGAGGAAGTGCTCGGAAAGGAACTCGAAAAACGTGATGCACCGATCCGGGAGGATCTCCGGAAGGCGTTCGAAACGGTTTTGAAGGAGCGCACCCCGGCCCAGGTGGCGTTGCTGAAGAGAAATCCGAGTATCGAGAAGCTGAATGCCAGTTCGCTCTATCTCTACGACTCGACTTACAAAACAAAACACGCAGACACGCTCAAGAAACTGACGGAAGAAGCGACGGCGGTGAGAGCCACGAAACCGAAGGAGGAGTTCGTGCAGGCCTTCGCGGAGTTGCCAACAAAACCGGAGGCGATTCCCGCCACGTTTCTCTTTCATAGGGGGAATCCGGAAGCTCCGACAGATGTGATGACGCCCTCGGATCTGAATATTCTAGCCAGCTGGCGAAAAACGGAACTGCCGGGTAACCGGGAATCGATCCCCACATCGGGACGGCGCTTGGCCCTCGCAGAGACGCTCACGGACGGTGGGCATCCACTCCTCGCCCGCGTGATGGTAAATCGGGTTTGGATGCAGCATTTTGGAACAGGTCTGGTAAAAACGCTCGCGGATTTCGGGGCTTTAGGGG
>JAGPCC010000232.1 GCA_018058245.1 Verrucomicrobiales bacterium | reverse complement strand
CCACCAGGAATTGGGATGATTCAAAAGCGGAACCCAGTCTGGCAGGCTGATTGGTTTCCCCGGTGGATCACTCGCCTTCTTCGAGCCGTCGGCGACGACACGATAGATGCGACCGAGGTGGAGTCCCTTGTCGAGATGCCGCTCGAGGATCTGGTCTCGCAGATAGCTGGTCAGGGAAATGCGATGCTGGATGATTCCCCGATAGAGATCCACGACATAGAGAGAACCGTCAGGACCGGTGGTCATGTTCACCGGACGGAACCGCTCGTCGGTCGAAGCGATGAACTCGGTGCCTTCGTAGGCGTTCTCACTTTTCACCACTCCATTTTCCGAGTGGAGAATGCTGCGACGAACGAGATTGGCCGCCGGCTCCGTGATGAAATAATTCCCCCGTAGCCCTGGCAGACGGTCCCCTCCGTAGAGATGTTGGCCACCTGCGGCAGTGAATTTCTCAAGGCGTCCCTCGCGTAGCATTTCCGGACGATACCCCCGGTTGATCCCCGGAGTGACCCGGGCCGGCCAAACGAGTTGGTCCGCCGCCGCATTGACATTGCTACCGCCGAGGGAGGGATAGTTCGATTGCCGCGCGGCGTACTTTGCGTCGATCACATCGACACGAATGTGATCGCTGTTCGAGCCATAATAGAGGCGACCATATTCATCCTGGGTCAGACCCCATTGACCACGGAAACTGGTCGGCCCCATCTCCCACACGTTGTTGCGATAGCGAAACCGACGTGTATAGGCCGCGCTGTAGATCCAGTTGTCGAGTCCCCAGAGAAGACTGTTCGGGGCTCGTTCAGGATTGGCGAGATGCGGGCGGTTCGGGTCCACCTTCACACCGTAGTCCATCGCCACCATTTCTTTCTTGTCCGCCTTCCCGTCACCGTCCGTATCGCGGTAGAAGGCGAGTTCGGGCGGCGCACCGACCAGCAAACCGTCCCCCACGAGCAAAAGTGCACGGGGCATCACCAGCTCGTCGACGAAGACCGTGGAGGTTTCAAAAAATCCGTCACCGTCCTTGTCCTCAAGGCAGACGACCCGTCCATTCGCCAGGTCCTCATTGGTCCCTTCCACATCCGGCATGTAACCCCGCATTTCCGCGACCCACATCCTTCCGTCCGGGCCAAAGACCATCGCGACCGGTTCCTGCACCTGCGGTTCGGACGCCGCCAGTTCCAGATGGTAGCCGGGCGCAACCGTGAACGTTTTCAGCGCCTCCTCCGGAGAAAGGACCGGTGCCGGGGGGATTTGCTCCTTCGGAACGAGCGATTTCTGCACCATGCCCGGAGAGTCGAGACGGTCACCAATCTGTGCCGCCGCGAACGGAGGGTGGCAAAAACTTCCCAAAACCATGATTCCAATCCAAATACGCATGGCGAAAAATCCCCTCGAATACTCCAAATGCAATCAATCGCTTAGCACGCATATACATTGCAATGGGGCGTGGGAATGATGTTTCCCGCTTTCTCAGGCACACCTACTTTGAGTTACTCCGGATTTTGGCCGTGGTTCCAATCCCGCGAATCAGCGTTGACTGACTTATTCCGTTAGAAGACTCGTCCGCCAACCCATGTTCTGAACCACAAGGAACCAAGGTGAGGGCGAACCGTCACTGACAGTGAGAATACGAAAATCGAGCGGTGAAGTGGATTCTTACGGATAAAAACACGTCTACGGTTCTTGTTTACAGCGTCGTAAATGCGCATTGGATTTTCGATTGCCCGACGGTCGATTTACCGCTGTAATGAGGTCATGAAGTGCCTCCCCTTTTTTTACACCCTTGTTGTCCCTGCCATCGGGGCGGTCGCGTTTCCGGTTTCCCTTTCGGGAGATGATGCGGGAATTCAAGAGGCACCCCATCAGTCTCTCGCCTGGTTTCCGGCGGCGGATGGTCAGGTGGCGAGAGTGTCTCAGGAGAGTGATTGGGAACAGAGGCGGAAGTCCATCATCAAGGGGCTCGAAAAGGTCGCAGGAGCCCTTCCCTCGAGGGAGATCCTCCCCGATCTGGACGTGAAAGTCTCAGAGCGGATCGAAACGGAGACCTATGTCCGTGAAACGATCACTTTCCAATGCGAACCAAACGAACCAGACAAGCCGGGGGACAGGACTCCCGCTTTTCTCTATTCTCCGAAAGGGGTCAAAGCGGGAGATCTCCGCGCGGGTATCGTGGCGCTGCACCCGACGAATGCGATCGGAAAACGGGTCGTGGACGGTCAGAGTGAGCGACCAAATCGCGGTTATGCAAAGGAACTCGCGGAACTCGGATATGTTGTCATCGCTCCGGATTACCCGTCCTTCGGTGAATACGCCGACTACGATTTCTCTGCGGATCGATATGGATCCGGTACGATGAAGGGCATCTGGAATCACATGCGTTGTGTCGATGTGCTCTGTGCCCGGGCAGATGTCGATGGACGGAAGATCGGAACGATCGGGCATTCTCTCGGTGGTCACAATGCGATCTTCCTGGGTCTCTACGATAGGCGGGTAAAGGTGATCGTCTCTAGCTGCGGCTGGACGCCCTTCCACGACTACTACGGCGGTGATCTCAAAGGCTGGACGAGCGATCGTTACATGCCTGCGATCCGAGATCAGTACGAAAGCAGTCCTGACAAAATGCCCTTTGATTTCTACGAGCTCGTGGGGGCGCTCGCTCCGGCCGCTTTTTTCTCCAACTCTCCCTTACGCGATAGCAACTTTGACTACCGGGGAATCGAAAAAGCGGCCCCGAAGGTGAGGCGAGTCTACGAGCTGTATGGCGTGCCGGAAAAGCTGCGCCTCGCCTATCCGGATGACGAACATGACTTCCCCACCCCGGTGCGGGAGGAATCCTACGAATTTCTCGCTCACTGGTTGGAAGCTCTTTGAGCTCCCGCCAGCGATGGGAGAAGGATCTTACGAATTGCTCTTCTTGGAGAGCCGTTTCCGCTCGTTGCTGTCGAGGATGCGCTTGCGCAGCCGGATGTTCTTAGGAGTCGCCTCAACGAGTTCGTCAGGCTCGATGTACTCGATGGCACGCTCAAGGGAGAACTTGAGAGGAGGAGTCAGAGCAACGGTCTTGTCACTGCCCGAAGCGCGGTGGTTGGTAACGTGCTTGGCCTTGGTCGGGTTCACGGGGAGATCGTCGGCACGGGGGTTCTCGCCGATGATCATGCCTTCGTAGACGACTTCGCCGGGACCGACGAAAAGTTTACCACGAGTCTCGATGTTGGTGAGCGAATAGGTCATAGCCTCGCCCTTTTCCATGGAGACGAGAGTGCCGGTGCCGCGGGTGCGGATGTCGCCGGAGTCAGGACGGTACTCTTTAAAAAGGTGGGACATGATGCCTTCACCGCTCGTGATGTTGAGCAGTTCGAACTCAAAACCGATCAATCCACGGGTTGGGATCGTGGCCTCGATCGTGGTGCGACCGTTGCGGGTGGACATCGATTCCATGACCCCTTTGCGGTTGGCGAGGGCCTGGATACAGCCTCCGATGGAGTCGTCGGGGGCCTCGAGGTAGAGGGCCTCGAAAGGCTCGTGGAGTTTGCCGTTGATTTCACGCTTGATCACGGTCGGGCGGGAAACGAGAACCTCGTACCCTTCACGGCGCATTTCCTCGACGACGACGGCGACCTGCATGGCGCCGCGGGCGCTGACTTTGAATTCACCGGCGCTGTCGGTCTCTTCGACCTTGATCGAGACATTGGTGCGGGCTTCGCGGAAAATGCGGTCACGGATCTCGCGTGAAGTGACGCGGGTCCCCTCAGTGCCGGCGTAGGGACCGTCGTTGACCGCGAAGGACATCATGACCGTCGGCGGATCGATCTCGACGAAAGGGATGGGCTCAAGTTCGGAGTCGGCGGCGATGGTTTCACCGATCTCGACGTCTTCGAATCCAGAAAGACCGACGATGTGGCCGGCTCCGCCGCTGTTGACTTCGCTCGTGGCGAGGGCCGTGTATTCGAAAACCTTGCTGATCTTGGCGCGCTGGGGTTTCGCCCCGGGCATGAGACGCCAGACGGTCTGGCCGACCTCGACACTGCCGGAAAGGATTTTGCCGATGGCGATACGGCCGACGTAGTCAGACCAGTCGATGTTCGAGACGAGCATCTTGAACTCGCCGTTGGGATCGGCATCGGGAGCGGGGATGTGCTCCATGATGGCGTCGAAGAGCGGACCCATGTCCTTCATCTCGGCGTCGGGCTTGAGCCCTGCGTAGCCGTTTTTCGCCGATCCGTAGAGGAATGGGGCGCCGAACTGCTCTTCATTCGCGTCGAGATCGAGGAAAAGCTCGAGAACTTTGTCGTGCATCAGGAGCGGCTCGGCGTTGGGCCGGTCGATCTTGTTCACAAAAACGATGGGGGTGAGGCCGTGGGCGAGCGCTTTCTTGAGCACGAAGCGGGTCTGGGCCTGAGGACCTTCGTAGGCATCGACGACGAGGAGAACACCGTCGACCATCTTCATGACACGTTCCACTTCCCCGCCGAAGTCGGCGTGACCCGGAGTGTCGACGATGTTGATGATATTCACGCCCCACTTCACCGAGGTGTTCTTTGCTTTGATCGTGATGCCTCGTTCTCGCTCCTGATCCATGGAATCCATGGCGCGTTCTTCAACCACCTGATTCTCCCGAAATGACCCTGCGTGTTTCAACATCTGATCAACCAGCGTGGTTTTCCCGTGATCAACGTGGGCAATGATCGCAATGTTTCTGATGCGATCGGGTGAGATCGTGGACTGATTGGAGGCCTCTGACATAATTGGCGGGAGTGACAGCGAAAAATGAAAAAAAGCAAGCGCAGATAACGGCACGTTTGAGTAGGGTTGACTCTCGGGAGGCACCCTGTTGAATGCCCAAAATACTGTGATCGACGAACTGAAAATGGATTTCCCTTTCGCGGAGGAAATGAAGAAGAAGTGGCCTCCGGGCCTCTCCTACCTCGTTGCGGTCTCCGGCGGGCGCGATTCGATGGCTCTGCTCCACTTCCTCCATGAGGTCGGCTATCGCGAGCTGACGGTCTGTCATGTAAACCACTCGCTGCGAGGTGCGGACTCGGATGAGGATGCTAGTTTTGTTGCGACAGAGTCAAAAAAACGGGGGTTTTTGTCGGTCAGTAGCTCCGTGGACGTCACCTCGTTCGCCGCCACGGAGAGGCTCTCCCTCGAAACTGCCGCCCGGGAACTCCGCTATCGGTGCCTAGCGGAAGTAGCCCGGGAGCGAAGTTGCCCCCGTATCTTTCTCGGACATCACGGCGATGACCAGATCGAGACGGTGCTGATGAATTTTTTCCGTGGGGCAGGGCTCCGGGGACTCGCCGGAATCGAAGAAGAGACCATCCGCCGCATCGGCGAAATCGATCTTTGTCTGATCCGGCCGTTCCTCCCACTGCGTCGCGAGGAGATTTCCACCTACGTGACAGCACACGAGATCGCCTTTCGAGAGGACGCGAGCAACCAGTCTGATTTTGCGCTGCGGAATCGGATTCGCAACCGTCTCATCCCTACGCTGAAGGAAATATTCCAACGGGATGTCACGGGTGCCGTGCTCCGGGCGGCTGATCTGGCAGCTCTCGAAGAAGCCTGGGCGACGGAAGTGGTGGGAGATCTCCCCTTTCGAGACGGTGGCGCCGGACTTGATGTCCGGAAATTGCGGGAATATCCTCCGGCGCGCCGGAACCGAGTCCTCCTCACCTGGCTGCGACAGTCCGGGGTGCCGGATTGCGGGAGCCGCGAGGTCGCCCGAGTCTCGGCGGTCGCTCTCTCCAGCGATTCCCCGGCAAAAACAAATCTTCCCGGCGGCCACCATGTGAGACGACGAGAGGGTCTGCTTTTTATCGAATCTCCGACGCGGGACTGATCTGGAAAGTCTCTGCGAGGACGAGCGAAACCTCGTCCATGGGCAGACCGATCACGTTACTCATGGAGCCAACGATACGATCAATAATCAGTTCGCCGTATTCCTGCGCGGCATAGGCACCCGCTTTGTCCATGGGATCGATTTGGGCGTGATATCGTCGCATCTCCTCTCCGGTGAGACTTTTAAAGGTTACTTCCGTTGTTACGGTCAGGGTTGAAACCCTCTCCTCAACCGGGCATAGGATCACGACTGCTGTAAAGACATGGTGCGTACGACCGTTCAGCTCTCTCAGCATCCGTTCGGCTTCGGCCTCGTTCGTCGGTTTCCCGAACACGGTTTCCCCGAGGAGAACGAGAGTGTCTGCAGCAAGGATGATACAGTCTCGATAATTACCCGCGACCGCATCCGCTTTGAGACGGGCATTCAGGGCTGTCAATTCGCGAATCGGAATCGAGGCGTCCTCGATTTCCTCGACGAGAGGTTTCACGATCTGGAAGTCATATCCCGCTTCTGTCAGGAGATCTTTCCGCCTCGGGGAACCGGAGGCAAGGATGAGGCGAGGAAGTGACGTCATGTTCGGTTCGTTCGTCGGCATGTTAGACAAACTCGGCGGAAAAGAAGGGATTGTTTCGCTTTTCCTCTGCTACAGAAGTGAGAGGACCATGGCCGGGACAAATGATCGTGTCCTCCGGCAGAGTAAGAATTTTTTCACGATTATTCTTCCAGGCGTCACTGAACGAGACCATCCCTCCTCCCATCGAGCCGGCAAAAATCGCATCCCCCACCATCGCAAGTGGACGGGCGAGCCCTTCGATGAAAAAGGTCGTCCCACCTTTGGAATGTCCGCTCGTAGTGAGGGTCGAGACCTGGAGGCGCCCGATGGGGAACGTATCGCCACCGGAGAACGTCTTTGTGCCAGGCCACGGCTCCAGCCGATTCGAATACCGCTCCGCAGCGGGCGCTGCTGTCGCGAGCCGGTCGAGGTCGGCGATGTGATCGTTGTGGGTATGGGTCAGAAAAATGGATCTCAGAGTGAGTCCGAGTTCCTCAGCTCGCCGGGAGATCAGGCTGCTGTCCGTTCCCGTATCGAAGACCGCTCCCTCCCGGGACGCCGGATCCCAGACCAGAAAGGCATTCACCCGCATGTCGCGATAGGGTGTGTTGAATCCCTCGAGGCCATCCAAAGTGACGGCCCGTGGTTGCCAGACCCTCGACGCGGCCATGGTCAGAGAGCGGGGATCGAGCGAGAGTGCTTTTGCAACTTTTAAAAGCGCCTGTTCGTCGCAAAACTCCCCCCGACAGAGGCGGCTCAGCACATCACGCGGAACTCCGGTGGTCTCGACCAGCTCCGATTCCGAGATATGCCGCCCCCGCATCGACTTGGCGATGATGTCTTCGAACAGATCTTCGAGGGGGATGGTACGATTCATACGGGAAATTAGGCAGATCTCCTGAAAAAACATCCAAAAATGGCAGAATTTGCTTGTCTGATATTTTGAAAAATGCCATTCTCATCTTGGAGGTGGGGTATTTACTATGTCATCTCCAGCATTAAATACGCCTTCGGGCCTCCCGGCCCGGGGCAAATCATAACCAAAATAAAGAAAAATGAACATGAAAGTGAACGCTAAAATACACAGCGCGTTTACCCTGATTGAGTTATTGGTGGTAATCGCAATTATTGGCATTCTTGCCAGCTCTGCGATGCCTGCCTACAACGGGATTCAGGAGCGCGCAAAACGCAGTAAAGACTTGAACAACATCAAGCAGATCCTCCTCGGATGTCGCGCTTTCGCGGCGGACTGGGAAGGGTTGTATCCATCCTTCGATCCGGATGCGGATAAAGAAGGCGGCGGAGAGGATTCGAAGTTTACCACTTCGACAGAGGCATTCAACGTGCTGATTCCGGACTATATCGATACAGAGATTATTTTCTGGCTGCAGACCAAAGATCCAGACAAACTCAAACCACCACGGGAAGACGGCGAACTGGAAGACAGTGAGAACGTCTATTGTTATGTATCGGGTCAGACTGACACGAGCTTCAGCCGCTCCCCCCTCGTGGCGGACGGTTTGATGGACGGTCCCGGTGAATACGGTGAGTTTCATCCTTGGCTGAAGTCCAAGAAAGCTATCGTAGGTTTCTGCGGGGGCCACGTCACGGAAGAATCTCTCAC
>JAGPCC010000231.1 GCA_018058245.1 Verrucomicrobiales bacterium | reverse complement strand
ACTTTTGATTGCCCGCTCTACGCCTATGCCGAACCGTCTGAAGACCTGACTCTTTCCAAGCGACTCGAGCAAATGATGGGAATTCCCTGTCCGATCGCTCCCTACACGATTCAGCACCTGCTCGCCGAGGAAAACTCCCTGGAGCTCGGCGGGCTGTCGTTTGCCCTGCTTCACATTCCGGGGCATTCGCCCGACAGTCTTTGTTTTTACCTGGCGGCGGGGGATCTGGTCATCGGCGGCGATGTCCTCTTCTGCGGCGGGATCGGCCGGACCGATTTTCCGAACGGGAACCACGAACAATTGCTCTCCGGCATCCGCGAAAAACTCTGGCCACTCCCCGACGGGACTCACGTCCTGCCAGGACACGGCCCCGCTACTACGATCGGACACGAGAAATCGACCAATCCATTCTTGTGAGAAGGTATAGCCTGTAAACCTCGCCTTGATGGGCGAGGAGATTCGCACGGATTATCCCTGTGAGGCGCTTGTAACCCACAGACCGATGCCTTCCGCCTTGAGGAAGTCGTCGGAAACACGATACCGGTTCCCAGCTTCGAGGGTGACACATTGGCCATTCGCACGGCGCACGAGGAGATGCAGCGGGCGATCTCCGGGGTGATCCATTGCTGCCGTCTGGAGAATGCCAATCGTCGAAACGGCGTCACGAAGGGCGTCGAGTTGGACCACGACCGGAACCGCAAAAGGTGGCCCGCCCTGCTCACCCAGACCGTTCCCATTTCCGTTTCCGCTCTTCGCTCCGTTTGATCCGACAGGGTTGGGGTCATGGCCTGACCCTGTCTGGCGACCTCCTCCGACCGGGGTCACGGACATGAGCACGGCGTCTGGATCGGCGGTGAGGGCCTTGACTTCCTCCGCCATGAGGCGGTTCGACTCGGTTCGGGTGTCCTGTTCGATCTTGGCTTTGATCTCGATGACATTGCCTTTTACGAGGAGAGGATTGCACTTCTGGTAGGTTTCGTTCCAGATCATCACGTCGGTGATCCCGGTAAAATCCTCGAGCAGCAAGATCGCGAAGGGTTTGCTTTCCCGCTTGGTATATTTCACGGTCACCTCGCCGATGAGCCCGGCAAATCGCTCTGCTTTTTTCCCCGCCTTCATCGTCGGGAGAGCGCTGATCGTGGCGTAATTCCCTTTCTCCATGACGCTGCGATATTCGTCGAGCGGATGACCGGTCACGTAGAATCCGAGAAGTTCCTTTTCATGTGCGAGGTATTCCCGTTGGTTCCAGACGACTCGGTCTTCCTCGATGACATCGGGCACCGCGGCGGCGGACATGAGTTCGTTCATGTCAAAAAGCGAGGTCTGTCCGGTAGCGCGGTCTTTCTGCGCTGCGGTGGAGCCGGCGATGATCTGCCCCACTCGCGAAAACATGTCGTCGCGACGCTCCAGGGTGAAATCAAAGGCCCCCGCTTTGATGAGGTTTTCGAGGATCTTCCGGTTCACCGAGCGGCTGTCGAGGCGTCCTGCAAAATCCTCGAGCGACTTGAACTCGCCGTTTTCCTTCCGCTCGCGGATGACCTGGGCCATTGCCGCTTCGCCGACGTTCTTGATCGCGGCGAGTCCGAAGCGGATCGCTTTCCGGTCGCCATCGCGGATTTCGGGAACAAACTTCAACATGCTCCGATTCACATCGGGCGCAAGGATGTCGATGCCCATGCGCTGACATTCCGCCACAAAGGTCGAGATTTTTTCGGTGTTGTTGATCTCGTTGCTCAAGACCGCTGCCATGAACTCGACGGGATAGTTCGCCTTGAGATTGGCGGTCTGGTAGCTGATGAGTCCGTAGGCTGCGGAGTGGGATTTGTTGAATCCGTAACCCGCGAATTTTTCCAGCAAGTCAAAGATGTCGTTCGCCTGTTTTTCGGGGATGTTGTTCACCGATTTGCAGCCGTCGACGAAATTTTTCCGCTGCTGGATCATCTTCGAGAGGTCCTTTTTCCCCATCGCTCGACGGAGAAGATCTGCCTCACCGAGGGAGTAACCAGCGAGGAGGTTGGCGGCGCGCTGGACTTGCTCCTGATAGATAAGAATCCCGTAGGTCTCTTTACTCGCCTCTTCGAGAAGGGGATGCAAATACTGGACTTTTTTCTTTCCTTTCTTCCGCTCGATGAAATCGGGAATGAGGTCCATCGGACCTGGACGATAGAGTGCGATCAAGGCGATGATGTCTTCGATCCGATTTACATCGAACTGACGACAGAGATTCATCATGCCGCCGGACTCCAACTGGAAGACTGCGGTCGTTTCTCCCCGATTGAGTAGTTCGAAAGTTTCTTTGTCGTCGAATTTTTCGTTGTCGACGAGATACTCGGGAGTGTGCAGATGGATCAGATCAACGGCATCTTGGATCACTGTCAGGGTCTTCAGACCGAGGAAGTCCATCTTCAGCATTCCGAGATCGGTGAGCGGACTCATCGCGAACTGCGTCACGACCTCGCCCTCTTTTCCCCGGATCAGCGGAACGTAGTTGGTCAGTTCCCGATCGCCGATGACGATCCCCGCCGCGTGGATTCCGGTTCCCCGGGTGAGGCCCTCGAGGAAGGTCGAATAACGCCAGAGTTCGGCGATGGAGGGATTGTTCTCGATCTCGTCGCGCAGCTCTGGATTCTTTTTCCTCGCATCTGCGAGGGTGATGTTCAGCTCGGTCGGGATCATCTTCGCGACCCGATCGCCTTCGCTGTAACTGAGCCCCATAACCCGACCGACGTCGCGCACGACACTTTTGGCCCCGAGGGTGCCGAAGGTGACGATGTGGGAAACGGCCCGTTCGCCGTATTTCTGGCGGACGTAGTCGATCACTTCGGGACGGCGGGTCTGACAAAAGTCGATATCGATATCCGGCGGTGAGACCCGTTCCGGATTGAGGAATCGTTCGAAAATGAGTCCAAAACGCAGCGGACAGATATCGGTGATGCCAAGGACGTAGGCGACGATGGAACCTGCCGCCGAACCACGACCCGGACCGACCGGCACTCCGTTGTCCTTCGCCCATTTCACGAAGTCCCAGGTGATGAGGAAGTAGGAAACGAAGCCCATTTTCTCCATGATCCCGATTTCGTAGTCGAGACGGGTGCGGAGTTCACTGTCCAGAGAGGCACGCCCGCCGTAGCGCCATTCGAGTCCCTCGAAACAGACTTTGCGGAAATAGTCCTCGCGCGGGCTGCCATCCGGCGATTCGAACTGGGGATATTTTTCGGAACTGGTCGAGTCGAGGTGGATCTCGACGTTGCACATCTCGGCAATGCGCAGGGTGTTTGCGACAGCCTCGGGAAGCTCTTTGAACAGTTTCACCATCTCGTTGGTGGTCTTGAAATACACCTCGGGGGAATATTTCATCCGGTTTTCGTCCATCTGGAGCGAACCGGTTCCGATGCAGATCATGACGTCGTGTGCATCGTGATCGGCTTGATTGAGAAAATGGACGTCGTTGGCGGCGACGAGACCGACACCGAATTCTTTCCCGAACTGCACCATCTGGCGGGTGCAGGTGGCCTGTTCGGGGAACCCATGGTCGTGTACTTCGAGGAAAAAGCGGTCTTTCCCGAAGATATCAACGAACTCCCCGAGACTCTTCCGGGCACCTTCGAGGTTGTCGTTTTGGATGAACTGATTGATTTCGCCGTTGATACAACCGCTCAGACAGATGAGACCGTCGGAATGCGCCGCGAGCGCCTCCTTGTCGATACGGGGTTTGTAGTACATGCCCTCCAGGTGACCGAGGCTGGTCAACTTCATGAGGTTCGCATACCCGGGATTTGTCGCGGAGAGCAGCGTAATGTGGGAGTTCCGTTTCCGTTTGGCTTTCCCACCGACCGCGATGGGTTCGGCCTTTTTATCGGTCAATGCGACCCCCGGGGGAGTAAGATAGGCCTCGCAGCCGATGATAGGCTTGATCCCCGCTTTTTTCGCCTTTTGATAAAACTCGATTGCCCCGAAAATATTCCCGTGATCCGTCATCGCCACGGCCGGCATTTTGCAGCGCTCGACTTTCTTCATCAGTTCCGCAATCCGCACCGCTCCATCGAGGAGGGAATATTCGGTGTGGAGATGGAGGTGGATGAAAGGATCGGTCGGCATCGGAACGGCGGGCGGGAAACAAAAGGTGGGTTGTCACTCTAAAGAATGACCAGAGAGCGGCAAATCCTTTGTCCGAAAATTGTTCTTCAATCGCCAAAACCCCGGATCGACGGCACGAGATCGGGGTCGTTCAACACCGCATCGAGGAAAGAGGGGTAGAGTGGTGCCCAACCCGTCGCACGCAAGGCCGCGTTGGAGACGATTTTATTCGTCCATGCTCGTTTCCGGTTTTTTTCCGGAGGGGCCTCCGGGGGCAAAGGGAGGTGAAATAGGCTGCAAAGAGCCTCGTAGCACTGCCGTTGGGTCAGCGGTGTGTCGTCCACGACATTCAAAAGCCCGCCGCGATGGTCCGTCATTCCCTGGAGGATGAGATGTGCAATCGCCCCCGCAGCATCGTCGCGATGGATCTGATTGAGGTAGCGACTGACCTCTCCGGTTTCGATCGTGGCGGTGTTTTCGAACAGTTTTTTGAGATGGACCGAGCGACCTGGCCCGTAGATTCCCGCCAGTCTCAGGGCAATTCCGCCGCCGCCCCGCGCAATGGCCTCGGCTTCGCAGAGAAGGCGACTGGTTTCTCGATCTGGGGAAGTCTCCGAGCTTTCGTCGACGACGGAGCCATCGGTCTGGCCGTAGACGCTGCTGCTGCTCGTGAAGATCACGGGAATCTGTGGAAAAATTTCTCCTACATACGACAATCCATCCAGAAAGAGGGCACGGTAGGTCTCGGCACCACCTCCGCCAGAACTCGCACAGTGGACAATCACATCGGGGGAGGGAATGTCACGGTGAAGTCTGCTCACCGATTCGCGATCGCTCACATCGACGGCAAACTCCGGATAGAGACCTCCTGCGCCCGGCTCCCGGCTCGCCGCGACCACCGAGCACCCGCGGGAAAGGAGGAGGCGGCCGAGAGCACGACCGACGTAACCGTGACCGACGATGAGCACTTTTCGAGAAACCATATCAGTCAGGATACGCGGTTTCACGGATCGCAGTTCGAAATTTTCCCGGGATCTCTCCTACTTTCTCAGGATCGAGGGGAGGTGCGCAGATCACGGATCGGTTTGGTCTGCGGTGGTTGCTGGGCAGGAGCGTCTTTCTGCGCGGGGGGATCGTACCTCACGGCGACCGTTTCTTCCGGGGGAGAATTTGGCAAAGATCGTCCGATGGTCGGCTCGAGTGGTCGCTTTACGGCGGGCTTCTCGGTCGGGATGGAAACATCGGGCCTGACCTCGATGACTTCCTCCTCATCCGTCCCGTGGTCTTTGGGCAAGCGATCCGTGAGGAGAGGCGTTTCCATGGCAGGGCGCGTCACCGGCTCGTCGTGATCCGAAGTCACGAGCGCTCCGATCACAAAGAGGTGAGCGAGAGTCACGCCAAGGAAGATACAAACTGTTTGAATCGGAAAGATCATGTGACCGAAAGAATCGATTATCCCCGTACGGAGGCCGCCTGCCGGGCGATGGGATTCACCTCCAAACCATCGTCGTCCTCTTCGGATTCCATCTGCAGAAGCTTCTCGCGAATGGAATGGTAGCGCTTCGATCCATTGATCGGGCTGCTCTCAGGGACCTCCTTCCCGCTCTCGGGAGGATTCGTCGATTCCTTTTTCACCGTCGCCCGAACCCGCGCGGTGTCTGCTGCGGCAAAACTACGTTCAAATAGCCGATTGATGTCGTCACGAAACCGCTCCAGCTCCATTTCCCTCATCCGGGCGAGAGTCTGAAACGCAATCCGGGCGAGGATAGGTGGCATTGCCACGAGCAGCGCGATGGCAAAAAATCCGAGCGCACCTCCGATCAGCGGAGCGACTTCGGAAAATTCTTTGGAGGCGTCAAACCCCTGCATGAGCGTCCACACCAGACCAAAACCGCCGAGGAGCAAGGCTGTTGCAGCAAGAAGTCGCAGGCTCTCAATCCCGGAGTAGAGCCGCCCCGCCGCCGTCCGATAACCAGTCTGGAAGGCCATTTTGAGGAATTCCAATTGACGCGACTGGAGCTTTCCCGCTTGCTTGATGCGGCGCTGCATCGCCTCCTGCGGCTCACGCGAACCCAGCAATTGATAGGCTGCCTCGCGGGCACCGGCGTGGTAGATGAGATATTTGAGAGAAATCTCGTCCTCCCATCCCTCTTCGAAAACCTCGAGTGTGGTCTTGGATTTCCGGAGCCGCTCGGTAAAAACCAAGTCGATTCGCTTGATCTTTCGAAGTTGCACGAATTTCGAGAGGATCATGACCCACCCGATGATGGAGAGCATAAAAAGGAGCCAAACGATCACTTTCCCCGGAAAAACAGGTTGATCCAAAGTCGCCCGAAGACTACCCAGAACCGGAGATGTAAGAAGGGAGGAGAACATGAATGATAAAATTTCAGGAAATGACAGAGAGGTTCACTGTCATTTTTATAAAATATATCCCATTTTTCAGAAAACAAGGGACGTATTTTAAAATTTTAAGATACCCGAAAGAAAACAGATTCGAAAGAATCAGGAATTTTGTAATCGAATCTCTCGTATTTCTCCTGATCTTGGGTCTCGATCTTTGCGCAAAGCGCGGATAGACTGCCTATTACCGACACTCATTTCTATGAACACCTTTGTGATTATTCTGATAGCCCTTGCCGTTCTTGTCCTGCCTGTTCTCTTTGTGATCGGGCTTTACAACGGCCTCGTGAAATTGCGGAACCGGTACAAAAACGCGTTTGCCCAGATCGACGTGCAATTAAAGCGCCGCTACGACTTGATCCCGAATCTTGTAGAAACCGTGAAGTCCTACATGCAACACGAACGGGAGACCCTCGAAGCAGTCATCCAAGCTCGCAATACCGCAACCTCGGCGAGGGAACAAGCCACCCCGGCGGATGGCTCTTCCATGCACAATCTCGCCAGCGCCGAATCCGGACTCGGCGGTGCGCTCGGTCGTCTCTTTGCCCTCTCCGAGGGATATCCCGAACTGCGCAGCAATCAGAACATGCTGCAACTGCAGGAGGAGCTCACTTCCACCGAGTCAAAAGTGGCCTTTGCCCGCCAGTCCTACAACGACGCGGTGATGCATTTTAACAACAAGCTCGAAATGTTCCCGTCGAACCTGATCGCAGGGATGTTCCACTTTGTTCCCGCAACGACTTTTGAAGTCTCCAATGAAGCCGAGCGGGACAGTGTCACGGTGAAATTCTGATCCGGCGAGGGCATCTGCCAGCCTGTCAGTCCCATGGATTTCTTTGAGCATCAGGAGCAAGCCAGGAAGAAGACGCATCTCCTCCTCTTCTATTTTATTCTGGCAATTCTGGGAATTATCCTCGCGGTCTACGGACTAACGATGGTGATTTATTCCTTCGTGGAGCCAGAAAAGGGTGCCCTCGGAACTCTCGATCAGGGATTCCGCGGACTTTGGAACCCGACGATTCTTTTGCTCGCGGCAGGGGGTACCTCTCTCGTGGTTTTTCTTGCTTCCTCTTTTAAAACCTTGCAGCTCTCCGGCGGTGGTTCGGTCGTGGCGAGAGAACTCGGTGGCCGGGAACTCGACATCAACGCAACAGATTTTCACGAACGCCGTCTCCTCAATCTCGTCGAGGAAATGGCAATCGCCGCCGGCGTGCCCGTGCCGACGGTCTATGTGATGGATTCGGAGGACTCCATCAACGCCTTTGCCGCCGGGAAGACTCCGAGCGACGCCGTCATCGGGGTGACTCGCGGCTGCATGACCTTATTGACTCGCGACGAGCTGCAAGGGGTCATCGCACACGAGTTTTCCCACATTCTCAATGGGGACATGCGTCTGAACATCCGCCTCATGGGTCTGCTTTTTGGGATCCTCTTTCTCGCCTTGATCGGCCAGCTAATCCTTCGGAACTCGTTTCGAGGCAATGTCAGCTCGAATCGCAAGGAGGGTGCCGGTCTCGCCATGGCGATGCTGATCGCCGGTTTGGGACTGCTCCTCATCG
>JAGPCC010000028.1 GCA_018058245.1 Verrucomicrobiales bacterium | reverse complement strand
TCTCTGGCCCAAACCGTAATCATTACCCCGAAGGTTCACCGTCCATCATGATAGAACACATGGTCACGTTTTGTCTCGTGCATGATTCCGGTTCACCGGAAGAGGCTGATTTCCTGCAAACAGCCGCCGGATTGATCGCCATACCGGGAGTGCGGGATTTCAAGATCCAGCGTCAGATAAGCGAAAAACATCCGCATCCATTTCGGATCACGATGACTTTTGCGGCGCAAGCGGAATATGACCGTTACTGCGAACACTCTCTACACACCACCTTCGTTCATGAACGCTGGCTCAAAGAGGTCCGTGATTTTCAGGAAGCTGATTTTGTGGATTTTTGAACTCGATTTTCGATCCAATTGATGAACCTCTCATTCATTTTACTCATTGTTTTCGCGGTGGTGGTATGTCCAGTGTTGCCTGCGGGAGCTGCTGACCCGATCTTCCAGGCCGGAGCAAGCCTCATCGATGTCTCCCCGGAAAAACTGCCAGCAATCCGAAACGGTGGGTTTTTGCAGGTAATTTGGACTCGAAACTCTGATCCTCTCTACGCGCGTTCGCTCGTGCTCGAGGATGGCAGCACCTCGATTGTTCTGTGTGTCGTAGATTCCTGCATGTTGCCGACGGATGTCTGCGATGCCATCAAAGTGCTTGTCACGAAGCGCACGAGTATTCCGAGCGATCACATTTTGATTTCGGCCACTCATACTCACTCGGCCCCCAGCACGATGGAGATGTGTCTCGGGACAAGCAAAGACGAGGAATACACAAAATTTCTCATTCCCAAAGTGGCGGAGGGGATCACTGCCGCCTGGGAAAAGCGGAAGCCCGCTCGAGCCGCTTGGGCGTCAGTCGATGCGGCGGAATTCACGAACTGTCGGCGATGGATCAACCGCAGCGACATGACCGCAATCGACCCCTTCGGCGATTCCACGGTTCGTGCGATGATGCATCCGGGGTATGAGAACCCAAAAACCACGGGACCGTCTGGTCCGATCGATCCGGAATTGTCGATTTTTAGTGTTGTCTCTGCCGAGAGCAACAAACCCATCGCTGCGCTCACGAATTTTTCGATGCATTATTTCGGCTCGGATACCGGTTTTTCGGCGGATTACTTTGGCGAAATGGCAAAAATCATCGAGTCCAAACTCGGTGAGGGCGCTGTCGCGATCGTTTCACAAGGCACCAGCGGGGATTTGCACTGGATGGACTACAGCCGTCCCAAACGAACGAATCTCGACCGATCCAAATACGCAGAAGGCCTTTCTGCTCTCGCTCTCGAAGCCATTTCAGGGATAAAATACCGCGACGATATCACCCTGAAAATGGCGGAAAAACGCATCCGACTGAAAAGGCGTGTTCCGACTCCCGCACGACTCGCCTGGGCGGCTCCCATCAACGAGAAACGAGAGTCCCGCCCGGAAACAGAACGCCGACCTGCAAGTCAGCCTGAAGTGTATGCAGAGCAGGCGGAGTGGATATCCGCAAACGCAGAAACCGATGTCGTGCTCCAGGTCATTCGCATGGGGGATCTCGCCATTGCGGCGATGCCAAACGAAGTCTATGGCATCACGGGACTGAAACTGAAAGCGCAAAGCCCGTTCGACGCTTCTTTTACTATTGAACTGGCCAATGGAGCGGAAGGCTACATTCCTCCACCCGAGCAGCATGTCCTCGGAGGATACACGACTTGGCCAGCGCGCACTGCCGGACTCGAAGTCGAAGCTGAACCCAAGATCGTCGCCGCTTTGCTGGGACTTTTCGAGGAAGTGACGGGGAAATCCGTCCGTCCCCTGACCGATTCTCATGGTCTATATGCAAAGGCAGTGCTGGCCGATAAGCCGCTCGCCTATTGGCGTCTCGATGATATTCAGGAGCCCGAAGTCCGCAACGCGGTGGAGAATTCTAGCGCTTCCGCCCGATTCGAAGAGGGAATCGCTCTCTATCTTCCCGGTGTCCAACGAGCGGGTGGTGCCATTTCGACTCCGCCGGAAATTCCTTCGCCATTTTCCGGCCCGGCAGCAAATCGCGCGGCTCATTTCGCGGGAGGCCGACTCGTTGCCGATTTGCCTGAAATGGATCTTGAATACAGTGTTTCCTTCTGGTTTTGGAACAGTTTTCCTGCCGACGTTAGACCGGTCACCGGATATCTTTTTTCTCGAGGGAAGATGGGAGATAAAAAAGCCATCGGTGAACATTTGGGAATCGGCGGTACGACAAAAGATACGAAACCCGGGCGGATCTTTTTTTATACTGGCAATGAGGTCGGAGAAATCGTGACAGGCCATACAGAACTCGCATTCCGGGATTGGCATCACGTTGTTTTGGTGCGAAAAAACGAATCCCTTCGCGTCTTTCTGGATGGCAAAGCGGAGATCGAGACGGAGACTGCCTGGACTCTCCCGCCGGATGTGACTGACTGGTTCCTAGGTGGTCGTTGTGACAACTTCGCTAACTTCGAGGGGAAAATGGACGAGGTTGCCATCTTCGGGAAAGCACTCACGGAACAACAGGTAGCTGCCCAGTTCGCCGCAGCAGAACGCATTGCTCCCGGTCCTCCGGCAGCGCAACGCGATTCCGATCCGCTCGAGCCTGCGGCGGCGCTGAAAACACTCCGTGTCCCAAAAGGGTTCACCGTCGATCTTGTCGCTTCCGAACCGCAATTGCTCGATCCGGTCGCTTTTGACTGGGATACCCACGGCCGACTCTGGGTGGTGGAAATGGCCGATTATCCGCTCGGCCTCGGGGAGGATGGGGCTGCCGGGGGACGAGTGCGGGTTCTCGAAGATCGCGATCGCGATGGAAGCTACGAACACTCGACTCTTTTCGCTGAAGGACTGAATTTTCCCAACGGAATCATTACCTGGCGGGACGGAGTCATCATCACTGCCGCACCTGACGTGATCTATCTGCGCGACACAGATGGAGACGGCAAAGCGGATGTCCGAGAAATCCTTCTCACCGGTCTCAGCGAAGGCAATCAACAGCTTCGCGCCAACGGCTTGCGCTGGGGGCTCGACAACTGGGTCTATGTCGCAGCCGGTGGGCACCACGGGAAATACGGAATTGATACCGCGATCCGTTCCTCCCGTGCGGGAACAGATGTCAAAATCGGCAGTCGCGATTTTCGCTTTCGGCCCGATACCGGCGAAATCCAGCCCGAGAGTGGACCGACGCAGTTCGGTCGCAATCGGGACGATTGGGGCGATTGGTTCGGAACCCAAAACTCGCGACCGCTCTGGCATTACGTCCTACCCGATCACTATCTCAGTCGCAATCCTCACTTTGCTGCGCCCGAAGGACGCGTCCTCCTGCCGCCAATGGTGAGTCCTCTAGTTTTTCCGGCCAAACAGCCGGAACAGCGCTTTCACGGTTTTGATCAGTCAGGACATTTCACTTCGGCCTGTTCCGGTATGATCTACCGGGATGACCGACTTTTCCCGTCGAGTCCGGGAGCCGAGGCAGGATGGAGCACTCTCGACGCGTTCACCTGCGAACCTTTCCACAACCTCGTCCAACACATCGCCGTGACTCGTGATGGTGTCAGTTTTACGGGAAAACGCGCCGGAGCGGATGACGAACCAGATTTTCTAGCGGGAACAGATCGTTGGTTTCGCCCTGTCATGGTCCGTACCGGTCCCGACGGTGGGCTGTGGATCGCAGACATGTATCGTTACATGATCGAGCACCCCCATTGGTTGCCGGAAGAAGGGAAGGCAGCGCTCTTACCTCACTACCGCGAGGGGGATGACCGTGGTCGAATCTATCGGGTGAGACGTAGCAAAGACCCTGTGGTACCCGTTCCGGATTTGGAGAAAGGCGACATCGTGGAATTCCTGTCTTCACCAAACGGCTGGCTGCGTGACAAAGCGCAGCAACTCATTCTTTGGCGGAACGACAAGGACGTAATTCCGCGCCTCAAAGCACTGGTCTCGGCAGCGCCTGACCCTCGCACCCGCGTTCAGGTTTTGGCAACGCTCGACGGACTCGGTGAACTCGAGGAATCGGAAATTCTCTCGGGCCTCGCCGACAAACACCCCGGCGTCCGCCGCAACGCGATTCGCCTCGCCGAAGGGCACGCTTCGCCCGCCGTGGAGGAATCCGTTCTCAAACTCGCTGACGATCCCGATGCCGCGGTTCGCTTGCAATGCGCATTCACACTTGGGGAAATGCCAGTCTCAGATGCCGCCACTGCAGCACTGGCAAAGGTTCTGGGGGCTGACGATGAATTTATGGTGGCTGCGGCTTCCAGTTCCCTTCTGCCTCATTTTGTTGGATTGGTTGCGGCTTGTCCGGAAGGCGCTCCGGCGTCCTATCGGAGAAAACTTGCTGAAATGGCCCTCAGTCTCAACGATCACGATGCGTTCAAAAAACTGGCGCTGCCGCTGCTGGCCAGCGTTCCAAACACACTCACATTGCTGGATCTACTCAAAGCAAGAGGCCTTTCGACCTCTATTTTGGAAGAAGACCTCGAACTGAAAGCAGTCTTCACTCGTGTTCTCGAAAACGCCCGTAGCATCTTGAATGATGAAAACGCAGAACTGTCTCCACGCATCGAAGCGGCCACATTGCTCGCCCGAAATCCGGCGGATCAGAAATCCGGCGTCGATTTCCTCGCCGGGCGGATTTCGCCGTCCACCGCGCCCGATGATTTCGCTCGAATTCTTGAGGCCCTTCGGAAAAGTGGCGATAATCGGGTTTCCCTAGGATTGCTCGATCGCTGGAGCAGTCTTTCCCCGGCATCGCGGGATCAGGTAACCGAGTTCCTTTTGTCTCGACAGGATTGGACAAATCATTTCCTGGATGCGGTGCAGAAAGGCGACATTCGCCCCGTTGAAATTTCTCCTTCCGTGAAGTCCCGTCTCGCCAAGCATCCTGACAAAAAGACACTTGAGCGGGCAACCGATCTCCTGGCTGCTACTTCCGGAAAACTCCGTGCTGATGTCGTCACCGCCTACGCCCCTGCTTTGAAACAAAAAGGGGATGCAGTCCGTGGACTGGTCGTTTTTCAGAAAACCTGTATCGCCTGCCACAAACGAGGCAAAACCGGGAGTAGCGACCTGGGACCGGATCTTGCCACCGTGACGGACCATCCCACCGAAAAATTGCTGGCCAACATTCTTGACCCCAATCTCGACATCCAGCCCGGATACCATGCCTACAACTGCCAGTTGAAAAACGGCGATCAGCTTTTCGGGCTCATCGCCGGCGAAACGGCTTCCGGCATCACCCTCAAGCAGCTCGATGGCAAAGTCCGTCCTCTCTTGCGGGCCGAAATCGCATCGCTGGTCAGCGCCAATGTTTCACTCATGCCGGAAGGCCTCGAGTCAGCAATCACGGTCGAAGAAATGGCCGATCTCATTGCCTTTTTGAAAACGAAAGGGGAGTAGTCGGCAATAATTCCACTCATCCGAGCACCCGGAACTCCACTTCTCTCTCTTGATACGAAAGCGAGCACAAGGACAACAGCGATTCGATTCGGAAGGAAATGTCAAAACTCATTCGCCCTTGGTATTGGCCGGAAAAGGGTCAACCTGAAAGAACCGAGCCGTTCACCTGGATCGTCGAAGACGTCATCGCGGCCTCCTGGTGGCCTGATCCCTATGTCTTCCAAATCTACGAAGAAAAGAAGATCCGGGGAGTCGTCAATTGCTGTGAGTTCGACAACCGTCAGGATGTTCCGAAGCAGTTTTCCTATCATCACATCAATGTGCCCGATTATGGGGTTCCCACCGATGCTCAGATTGAGCGATTCCTCGATCTGATGGACAAGCATCACGCGGCCCGGGAGGCGGTCGTTGTACACTGCGTCGCCGGCTGCGGGAGAACGGGGCAGTTCATTATCGCCTGGTGCGCCAGGGCAGGATATATACCCAAGAATGCGGATCCCGTGCAGTGGATTCGCGCCCGTAGGAAGTGTTGTCTGGAAACGGGTGCACAAATCAACTGTGCTCAACAGCTCACTCGGAAACATCGACCGAAGCGCTGACGACGCCTTCGTTTCCGTCGAGACCCATCACTCACGGAGCCATGCCCACGCTTCGGTTTCCTCATCGAGATCAAAGGTTCGAATTTCCATGGAAGTGAAATGTCCCATCCCTGTAGCTACGATCTCCATCCACCGTTTCGCTCCTACAATGGCATATTTCTCGATGTGTTTTATCGCGGATAATTTCATCGAGAAAAAAGATTCCTGCGTCAGGATGTCGAGATGAAAACCGGGATAATTCACGATCCTGACGAGAGCGTTGAATTTTTGATCCCCGAGTATTCGAGGATCAAATACCCGAACCGCTTCCTCGATGTCTTCCCGTCCAGGTTTTCCGTTGATTTCGAAGGCGATAATCTTGGGATCGTCTACGTCGAGGAACCGCAGGGCTCGCGGATTCTTCTTTTTTTCCGGTAGTTCGGAGGCAAAGGCGAGGGCAGCATCCATCTCACCACTGACGAATGCTTTGGTCTCGACGCGTGGAACGAGTTTTCCCAATACGGTCATCATTCCACCGACCCATTGTTTATCGGAAAGGATCGCAATGCGCGGAAAGTGCCAAATTTTTCCCATCAGGGACGCTTCCAGTTTCAAATCTTCCACAATCGCACCGGCCGTCACGTCATCGAGTCCGGTAATGTCGATGACCATTCCGATCTTCTCATGGACCGCCAGCATGGCCTCGATTTGGGAACGAAGGGATTGGATATCGCTCTTTTCAATGACTCCACGGAGTCGTATCGCAAAAACGGTTTCGTAGGATGGGATTCTTTCAATCATGAGTTTATTCCGTAGGCTCTTAACGGAACAGGATGAACAAAGGGACGTTGAATGGCAAATGAAAACCGAAACTCCTGTCGCTGACTTCGCGGAGCAGACGGGGCACGCCTTCCTCCGCGTTTCGCGGGAAAGATTGAAGGGGAAGAGCCGGGCTCTCGATCCGATTGTACCATATTCTGAACGCGGCATGCAGAATTTGCTGGACAGGGTTCTGTATTTCTGTATTTTCGAAAATACGAAATTATGGAGCTTCAATCTTCACTTTCAGAAGAGACACTGGCAGAAACCGTCCGCATGATGGGTGTTCTTTCAGATCCTGCCCGTATTCGAATCGTGAATCTGATTCAGCATGGAAATGAAATCTGCAACTGTCAGATCGGTCCGGTCACCGGGTACCTGGCATCGAAGATTTCCAGACACCTGACCCTTCTAAAACAGGCGGGTCTGCTGCGTGAAAGAAGAGACGGAACCTTTATCTACTACCAAATGAAAGCTCCGGACGGGCCGGTTCACACTGCGTTGCTGGAGTTGATTTCGAGAATCTGTGATTCGGATCCGCTTCTGAGAGAAGATCGTGAGAAGCTCGACAGTGACAATAATTGCTGATTCCCCTATTTCTAATAATCACCATGAAAACTACAAATCCAGTCATTACCGACCTGATTGACGTCCTGAGAACAGGCCGTCCTGACTCTCTGCGAATCGTGCTTCCCAACGGAGACGGTGTGCCATCGCATTTCCATGTCACTGAGGTGGGCCGTGTTCAAAAAGATTTTATGGATTGTGGAGGGACGATCCGCCGGAACGTCAATTGTCAGCTGCAGCTTCTGGTTGCAACGGACTTTGAGCATCGGCTTTCCTCCGGGAAATTGCTGAAAATCGTAGAAATGAGCGGGCCGGTTCTCGGTGACGAACCTCTTCCGCTAACGGTAGAATACGGTCAAAAATTTGCCGTTGTGTATTCCGTTCAGGAACTTGATCTCTCCGGGGGCGTTCTGAAATTCACTCTCGGATACTTGCAGACAGCCTGTCTTGCTGCGGACACCTGCGGCCTGCCGACGGAAATGAGCGGGCAACCGGTGTCTCTTTCGACCGGCGGATGCGCGCCAGGGACCGGATGTTGTTAATATAAGAAGCAAGCCCCCCCTATGCCAATAATCCCCTTGATCAGTTCCGATACGGTCGGACCTCTCGGTGTAAAACATCTGCCGAGACTTTGGTTGAAGACTCTCTTACATACCGTGGGAGAACTTCCGCCCGGATACAAAGACATTCGACCAGGTTTTGATTTGATGGTTCTCGAAGGCCTTCGGCTCGATCCGGAGACGGTTCGAGAATACATTGTCCGCAATCGACCGGGATACCTTCAGTTTGAAAACTGGATTCGGGATCGTGAAGAAGCTGATATCTCACCGGAGAATATCGAACGGGTGAATGCGATTGTTGTGTCGCGTCAGAAATCGGGTGATTCCAGAAAACGTATGCTGGAGGAAAATGGCCTCTCCGAGGATTGTGGAATCGCCGATTCCATCATGCTGAACAATCTCGATGATTGGCGGGAAATTCACCAATCGGTCACGGAATAGGCACAATTGCCAAAAATTTCATTATTTCGGGGAGGAAACGGGCAAAATTTCGCCTACCGGGTGTTCGAAAGACCCTCGGATTTTTATGGAATCAACCCTGTCAGGTCATCGACGCTACCCTGTTCATTCACGGCGGGGAGAGGGACCTTGTGCGTTCTCTTTGAGGCGGGCGACTTCTTGGTGCAGCATTTCCACGTGCTTGCGGAGTTCGTCGACCTGGCGGGAGAGGTCGTCGTTGTGCTCACCGCCGCCGTTGCGGGCGCGATGCTCCTGTTCCATACGTTCGATGAGTTCCCGTACGTGACGGGCTTCTTCGGGGAATCCGGCAAGGGCGAGATGTTCGCCTGCTTCCCGTAGGTGGCGGAGACGTTCTTCGGGAGACCGCGCAGGCTCGGGGCGAGGTCCTCGATCAGGTTGGCCTGCCTCGCGTGGCGATTCGGGTGATTTCTGTGGAGGCGCTGGACGATCACGAGGCGGGGTTGGGCGCTTCTGTCCGTCCTCTTCCCTCCGGCCTTCGGGACGTTCCGGTCCGCGCTCCGGTCGATCCGCCCGGGGTGACGGAGCATTTTCGGGGGCGGCAGTGGCGAAGCTAATCGTGGTGGCGAGGATCGCAGCGACAGTAGCAGGGATGGTTTTTAGAGAGGAGTGCATGGGGGGAGATTGAAATATGTGCCATTGGATAGATTTCCGACAAGTCTGTCAATGGTAATCAAGAGGAATCATGGCCTGAATCCGATGCGGAAAAGACGTTGACCGGAGTTCCGGGTTTCGCGTTTACTGTGATCGATATTTATCTCCGGATCATGAAACTTCTCTCTTTGCTCTTTTCCGTCCTAGTTTTCACTTCGGCTGCGATTTCACTTCGTGCGGGGGAATCGCCGAATATCGTCTTCTTTTTTGCGGATGACCAGACAACGAGCACGCTCGGGTGTTACGGGAATCCGATTGTTAAGACTCCAAACATCGACGGTCTTGCGGCGCGAGGAGTGAGATTCCAAAATGCGTTTGCTAGCCAACCAATCTGCTGGGTGAGCCGAACTTCGATACTGACGGGACTGACGGGGCGCAGCTACGGAACTTCGGACGATCCAGAACAGACCCGTGCGGACGCCTGTGCGGTTCTTTATCCAGATCTCCTTCGGAAGAAGGGATATAGGACAGGATTTTACGGGAAATGGCATGCGAAAATGCCGAAAGACTTTAAGCCAGAGGATCATTTTGATGACTTTGAGGCGATCGGGAGGAATCCCTATTATAAGAAGCAAGCAGACGGAACGCTCCGTCATGAGACGGACTTGGTCGTGGACCGCGGGATTGATTTTTTGAAGCGGCAGGAGAAGGGAAAGCCTTTCGCTCTGAATCTGTGGTTTAATGCCTGCCATGCGGAGGACAGTGACCACCGTCCCGGGATCGGCCAGTTCCCCTGGCCGGAATCGGCAAATGGACTGTATGAGGAGACGGAGATGTATCTTCCGAAATTGCATGATCCGGCGATTTTTGAGGCTCTGCCGTCCTTTTTTCAGACATCCATCACCCGTGAACGATATTTCTGGCGTTGGAACACGGAGGAAAAATACCAGATCAACATGCGTTCGTATCTGCGTATGGTCAGCGGGATCGACAATGCTATCGGTCGTTTTCTCACCGCGTTGGACGAAGCGGGTCTATCGGAGAACACGATCATTGTGTATTCGGCGGACAACGGCTACCACATGGCGAATCGCGGTCTCGCTGGAAAATGGTCCCATTTCGAGGAGTCGATCCGGGTTCCCTTGATCATAACCGATCCGCGTGTTGCGGAGCAGGAGAGGGGAAAAGTCACCGAGGCGATGGCTCTGAATCTCGATCTTCCCTCTACTTTTCTACACTGGGCTGGCGCGGAAATTCCGAACAGGTATCAGGGAAAGAGCCTCAAATCGATTATCGAGGGGCCTCGACCGTCGGATTGGCGAACTTGGACGTTTCACGAACATTTTGCGGTGCGGAATCGCATTCCTGCCTTCGAGGGAATCCGGACAGATCGATTTAAGTACGCTCGTTATTTTGATGAAGGAAACTATGAGTTTTTGTATGATCTGAAGGCGGATCCTGATGAACTCACGAATTTGGCCTCGGATGCATCTTTCGCCGATACGCTGAAGTCGTTGCGGGAACAGACGACTGCGGTGGTGACAGAGTATGGCGGTCCACTCGATCCGAGGACGGAGCCGTTTACCCCCTCGACCGAAGCCCACCCGGTCGCTTCGGCGGCGATTGGGGCAAATCTCGATTCGGAAGGATTTATGCGAGTATTTGACGGAAAATCCCTGAAAGGTTGGAGCGGTGATCGGCAGTATTGGTCGGTAAAAGAGGGCGCAATCACCGGGGTGACGGACGGAACACTCAAGGTGAATCAATTTCTCACTTGGACAGGCTCTACCATACGGAATTTTGAGATCCGGGTGAAAGTGAAGGTGACGGTCGGGGGGAACAGTGGGATCCAATACCGCGGACTCTCGCGGCCCGAGATTGGCCTCGATGTGGTGTCCGGTTACCAATGTGATGTTGTGGCAAATACGCCGGAATACAATGGGATGCTTTACGAAGAGAGGGGGAGACGCATCCTTTCCCACACCGGCGAAAAGGTGATCATCGACCAAAAAGGGCAACCGTGGATCACAGGGAAGATGGAGGTGAAGGTGTTTGCACCCGACGAGTGGCATGACTACCGGGTTCTGGTCGAGGGAAATCACCATCGTCATTGGATCGATGGGCATCCCACGGCAGACCTGATTGACTTTGACGAGACCGGGCGCCGCCTCGAAGGGGTTCTTGCGGTGCAAGTACACGTCGGGCCGGCGATGCAGATTCAATACAAAGATTTTCGAGTAAAAAACCTGCCAGACGAGTTGCCGCTCATGAAGGAATCTGATCACCCTATTCCGACGGAATCCACCGGAGTGAAACCTCAGGGGAAACTTCCCGCAGACTGGAAACCCCCGATATTTCGGAAACCTTAATAGAATTCGGATCGTGACTTGACGGACTCGGAGTCGAATGAGATGGAATAAGGGTCATGGCCTTCTCTTCTAATTCTGCCGGATTTCGTAAATCTCTGTCGTTTCTATTGTTCCTCGGCATCCTCCTGACAGTTCCGGTCGCTCCGGCGGGTGAGCCCGTCCTCGCCCCAAATCCGGAGTATCCCTCGCTCGTCGAGGAGCGGCCCTCGATCCTCGACGAGCGGCCCTGCGGTCCTGATTGTGTGAAGGGTCCGTTGCGTTATCTGTTTTTTCAGGGTTGCGCCGGGGCGGATTTCCGTCCCGCTTGTGTCGGGCACGATGCCTGTTATGATCGTATCGATTCGGATAAGGACGAATGTGACCGTTGTTTCCTCGAAGAAATGCTAGCAGAGTGCGAGAATTCAAAACATCCGCGAAATGCGAGATTTCGAGCGAAAATGGCCTATCTTGCGGTGAAGTTCTTTGGGAAAGGTGCTTGGGAAGACGCCCAAATCTTGTCTTTGCGACAGGTGGGACGCTTCCTTACTCAGTGAAGTTCTGCGGAGGCATCGCTACTGTTTGCCTTCGGTGAGGAGGGTGCTGAGGTGGCAGACGAGATATTCGAGCCTTTCGTTGACTTCATCCATCTCAAGGAGTCGCTGACGCTCACACGGATCGTTCACGAAGCTTTGCCCTACAATGTCGGCAATCGCGGCGGGATCTTTGACGCAGCGCAGATGTTCGCGGAGTTGATCGGAGATGATTTTTCCCTCTCCACAAAGGCGACCACTGAGATCGACGAGCTCTAGAGCGGCTGAGATCGCAACTCCAGTATCGGTGACATGGCAGGGGCGGGGGATGATCCTCGCAATGCGAAAGGGGTGATGTTGATCCCATCCGACGATTTCTGCCCGTTGGATGCCCGAGAGCATCAGGTGCGAAGTCCCGTCTGGATGGGTGACACAGGCCCGCACGAGACCGACGGTCGTGATGCGATGGACGGGGTTTACGGTCGCATCTGGATCGATTCCGTGAAATGCGTGCCCGATGCAGAACATGCGATCCCGCTCGAGGATGTATCGCAGCATCTCCCGATACCGCATCTCGAAGATGAATAAGGGCATGTAACCGTGCGGGTAGAGCGTCGCGCCCCCCAGCACCATCACTGGAATTCTGTCCGGAATTCTCATTGCATCATCTCCCATAAATACTCTTTACGAACGGTATCCAATCTATGACGGAGTTTTTACTGGAAAACTGACATTTATGGCATCTTTTCCTTTGCATCCCGAATGAAATGTGATTTGCTTGCGCCCCCTGATAAATGGACCGTTCGACGGTGTCAAGGCGATGCCAAATTTGAGAGTAAATGAGTGAATTAAGCAATAAAACAGTGGAGCTTCAGCTCCATGATCGTGATACAGGAAGTGCAGATGTGCAAGTTGCACTGATGACGGAACGCATCTCCCACCTCACCGGTCATTTGAATATCAATAAGAAGGACGTTTCCTCACGTCGCGGACTTTTGCGCCTCGTTGCGCGTCGCCGTAAGCTTCTTGACTATCTCGCCCGCACCGATCCCGAGCGCTACCAAAAGGTTCTCGCGACTCTCGGTTTGCGTCGCTAACATTTTTCGAGAGAGCGTCGGTATCCCCGGCGCTTTCTTTGTTTTGGTGAAGCGTCCGCACTGTTCTGCGGCGCTTTCTTCCGAGCCACGTTCCGGCTCGTGAACCGGAGTCGATTTGCCCCATTCGCGGGGATCCGACATCCCATTTTTACGTAAAAAGAAGGAAATATATGAGTATAGAAAAAATCACGTGCCAAGTCGGTACGCAGGAAATGACGATCGAAACCGGCAAGATGGGTAAGCTTGCGGATGGTGCCGTCACCGTGCAAGTCGGAGAAACCGTGGTCATCGTGACTGCCGTTTCCCAAACGAAAGTCCGAGAGGGGCAGGACTGGTTCCCGCTCTCGGTGGAATACAAGGAAAAAGCCGCCGCTGCGGGCCGTTTTCCCGGTGGGTACTTCAAGCGCGAAGGCCGTCCCACGGAAAAAGAAATCCTCACCTGCCGGATGACAGATCGTCCGCTTCGCCCTCTCTTCCCAAAAGGGTATCTGTATGACACTCAGGTGGTTGCGTTGCTTCTCAGCGCAGATGGGGTCAACGACGCCGACATTCTGAGCATCAACGGTGCTTCGGCAGCCCTCTGTGTTTCCGACATCCCGTTTGCTGGACCCGTAGGAGCCGTTCGGATCGGTCTTATCGGAGATGATTTTGTAGTCAATCCTACCTTCGACGAGCGCTTAGAGAGCACTCTTGATCTGGTCTACGTCGGTCTTCGTGACAAAGTCATCATGATCGAAGGCGGAGGCAAGGAAGTGCCGGACGAGAAGTTCAAGGAGTCTCTGATCTTCGCTCAAAAGGCGATTCAGCCTCTGCTGGACGCTCAGGAGGAACTCGCCCGCCGTGTCGGCAAGCCAAAGCGCACTGTAGCACTCATGGAGGTTCAGGACGAGCTTCTCGAAGTCGCTTACCAAGTAGCCGGTGATCGCATCGAAGATGCCCTCTACAAGGCATCGAAGATTGAGCGTGGATCTGCGGTTTCTGCTCTTCGCAAGGAAGTTTCCGAAGCGATCCTCGCGAAATATCCCGAGGCGAACGAGTTCGCGATCTCCCAGGCATTTGATTATCTTCAGAAAAAAGCCTTCCGCATCAGCATCCTCGACAAAGGGCAGCGCTGCGACGGACGGGACATCGATACGATCCGCCCTCTTTCCGGCGAAGTTGGGGTACTCCCCCGCACGCACGGTTCCGGTCTTTTCGCCCGTGGCGAAACGCAAGCGCTCTCGATTGCGACACTCGCACCAGCGGATGAAAAGCAATATTTCGACAACTACGCCGGTGGCGAGGACTCGAAGCGCTTCCTCCTGCATTACAATTTCCCTCCCTTCAGTGTCGGTGAAACCGGTCGTATGGGCGGCATGAACCGTCGTGAGATCGGTCACGGGGCCCTTGCGGAGAAATCCATTGAGCCAGTGATCCCTGCCGAGGCTGATTTTCCATATGCGATCCGTGTATCCAGCGAAGTGATGGAGTCCAACGGCTCGACTTCGATGGCTTCCGTTTGTTCCGGTGTTATGGCTCTTTTGGATGCCGGGGTTCCTCTCATTCGTCCCGTCGCCGGTATTTCTTGCGGATTGGTGACCGAGTTCGAGGGCGATGACCTCAAGCGTTACGTAACGATGCTCGACATCATCGGGAACGAAGATTTCATGGGGGACATGGACTTCAAACTTTGCGGAACTTCTCAGGGCGTCACTGGCTTTCAGCTTGACTTGAAACTCTCGGGTCTTTCCCTCGACATCCTCCTGGAAGGGGTAGATAAAGCGACGAAGGGCCGTTTCACGGTCCTCGAAGTCATGAACGGCATCATCTCTGCGCCGAAGGCTCTCAGTGAACACGCTCCGCGCATCGAAACGATCAAAATCGATCCTCAGAAGATCGGTGAGCTTATCGGCCCTGGTGGGAAGAACATCAAAGGCATTCAGGCGGAAACCGGTGCTGACATCAACATCTCTGATGATGGCACGGTAAGCATTTACGCAGCGCATCAGGAAGCCTTGAACCGTGCGATTGAGCTTGTTCGCCGCACGACGGCAGAGATCGAAGTCGGGAAAACCTATTACGGGAAGGTCGTCAGCACGACCAACTTCGGAGCCTTCGTCGAGGTCCTTCCAGGCAAAGACGGGATGGTCCACGTTTCCGAGCTTGCGGACTTCCGGGTCAATGAAGTGACGGACGTCGTGAAGGTTGGCGACATGATCTATGCAAAATGCATCGGTGTGGATGAGCGGGGCCGGGTAAAACTGAGTCGTAAAGCTGCCATGGCGGAAAAAGGAATCGAAGCTGCCGCAGAACTCTCCAGCGAAGGCTGATCCTCCGGATTGGAACTCTAGAATTCTTTTGGAGTGAAGGCTCGCTTCCCGACTGGGGAGCGGGCCTTTTTGCTTCTCAGTATGTTCGAGCGATCGGTCGCGCCGGATTGTGGCTTGCCACACGAGGACTTTAACGCTTGAATCCCCCCGTATGAAATTGTTCTTTCATCGCAGCTGTGTTTCTGCCTGTGAGTCACAGAACGATCCAATTTCAGGAACCTGCACAAAATATTATCTCGGGCAGGAACTCGCGAAAGTGAAGGTCTCCTATGTGATGGGGGATCACGGCGGCTCGGACGAGTATTTCTTTAAGGAGGCGAGTTCTAGCGATGCTTCTTCATTGCGTGCCATGCTGAAAAAAATCGAAAATCAGACATGCACGGATCAGGAGAGGGGGATTCGTCTGATGCGGCATGCGAAGGGAGCCTCCGCAGTTCAAAACAGTGGTGAATTGGGTCGTCTGCTCTCGGAATCCTGAGGAAGTGGAGTGAATTCGTCTAGGCTGCGCTCTTTGGTTAGCAATCCTGGAATTGATATGGAAAATATTGTTTATGCGTTTAATGTATTAAATATTGAAATTTTGATTCAAGTTTCTACTCCTGTAGCTTTTTTAAAAATTGAGAGTTGCTGGTTGAGAAATTTGTAGAAATTGATTATTATCGGTGATTGATTGTAATCGTTCCGAATGCGGTTTGTTTCTATTATAGTTCTCTTTTGTTTGGCGGTTGCAGGTTGCTCTGTCCTCGCAAAGTACTGGCTTCGCGGCAGCGTCGAGGCCGAGATGGAGGAGTGCGCCCTCGCGGTGCTTCGAGAGGGCGGGTTTCCTGAGGTGACGGTCGATTTTGATCATCTCTCTGGTAGAATAGGAGGGAACGTGGTAGATCCAGGAGATCGGAAAACGGTGCTCTTGCTGCTTCAGGAGAAAGTTCCTACCGCGTATTGGGCAGAGGGTGCGGAAATGTCGATTGCGATCCGGCCCACGGTTCCTCCCAGTTTGCGTGTCGCCCGACTCTCGGGAAGCGATGAAGTGACGATTGATGGAACGCTCTCAATGGAGGATGAAGCCGCTCGGACGATGCTGGGAACGCGTCTTCATGCTTTGGCAGGGATTGCGAAGGTGAACAATCTGATCAAGTTGGATCCAAAAGTGATGTTGTTCCCGAAGATGGCGGAATTCTCTTCGATCGCTTCTGGTCTTCTCGCTCACTCCGAGGCGGCCGAGATCGCTCTCCAGGAGGAGGTCGTAACTCTCGTCGGATCCGTCCCCAATGATGGATTGAAGTCCGGATTGATGGAACTGGCTGCTCAGATTACGGGAAAAGCGGCCTTGGATAAGATTGAAGTGTCCATTCTGAAATCGTCATTGGCCGGAGGGGACATGAAGATGACCCGGAATCGATTTGGGATCACCCTATCGGGAGTCATTGGCGATGAAAATTCGCGAGGGGCGATTCTATCTCTTGTGGCGGAAGCGCAACCGACCGCTGCAGTGATTGATCGGATCACAGTGAGTGACGAGCGATCCCGTTCCGCGTGGCAGGACGCTCTTCCGCAATTGCTCCCAGTGCTATTGACGAATCTGGAAGGGGAAATGACGGCGGAGTTTACTCCAGATCGGGTGCGAGTGAACGGATCGACAGCCACTGTGGAAAACGGTGACAGAATCACTGCTGTGCTCGGAGCGGTAGCAGCCGGACCTACTCCACTGGAGATCTTGAACGAGGTTTCCATCCGTAGCGAGGAGGAGGCCGGAGATAAGGGCATTGAATTTACGGCTACGTATGACGCTGATTTGCTGATCTTGAAGGGAAACCTGGAGGGAGAATCCACCTTTGCGGATATCGAGGCAAAACTCACCGGAATAAGATCTAGTCTGAGTGTGAAAAATGAACTGTCAGTCTCTGCGGTGCGACCTGGGAGTGAATGGGTCGCAAAGTTGCCTGATTTTTTTGCAGAAGTGGTGGGTCGAACAAAATCTGGAGTATTCGCCTTTGGACGAGACAGAGTGGAATTGACGGGGAGAACGATCGAGATTGCGGATCGCATGATCTTGCAAAATATCACGGTGAACACGGTTCCGTCATCGTTCCTTGTGAAAAATGAACTGCTACATATGGATGAACCGCTCCCGCTCGTGCCGATTTCTGCTGAAGCGGCTGCGGAAGTCAATGCAGCCCTGAAAGAGCTGCCAGTCTACTTCGAGTCGGGAAGCTCAATTCTTACAGAGGAAGGTCGTAGCAAAATCGCAGGAGTGGTCGAGCGACTGAAAAAGGCGAATGCGGAATATGCCCTCATCCTCACAGGGGTATCTGATAACATTGGGAATGCCGCGACAAACAAAGAGCTGAGTCTTGCACGAGCCGATTCGGTGGTGAAAGAACTGGTGAAACTCGAAATTCCAGAGAGTGTGATCGAGGTGACTTCGGAAGTGGAGAATGTCTCCAATCTACCTCGCAGCCAGCGTTGGAAATCGCGTCGAGTCGATTTTTCTCTGAAATCCACTTCCAGAGGATCGGCTCCGCCTGCCGCCGAACCGCGTTAATTGCCAAGGAATGAACACTACTTCAAGAACATCCGTAGAGTCCTATTTGATTGACTGGGGAGTCACCCTGGCGATCGGTGGAGCGGTCTTTCTTGTGATCGGCTGTCTCATCGGCTGGATTATTTGGAAGAATTCGCGTACATTCGCCGAGCAAGTTGAGGAGAGGAACCGCAAAGCTTTTTCCGACTACGAAAAAACGAGTGATGAGATCTCAAGGATCAAATCCGAACTTTCCGACAGCGTGGACTAACCACAACTATTTTTCCGAGACCCATTTCTGATGCACGATCTTTCCTTTTTTCTCCTAAAGAATCTCCTACCAGTCGGACTGGTAGCGATTGTTTTTTTCAGTATCGGACTTCTTCTGGCCAAGTTTATCTGGGGACGGTTCAATCAGCGCCTTTCGTATGCGATCGAGGAGAATCTGAACCTCGCGAGTCAATGGAGCGCACTGGGTGCCTCGCAACGCGATCTTTTTAAGAAACTTCGCGTGAGATGGCAGTCGGATCGGGATGCTTTCGAGACCACCTTGGCGGAGCGGGATGCGAAGATTTCCTCTCTCGTTCAGCAGTTCCGTAGCAGCGGCAAGGAAGTCACTCTCAGCGCCTCCCCTGATCCGGCGCTTGTGTCACGCGTTGCTGAATTGGAAGTCGAGTTGCGTGAAGAGAAGGAAAGTCGGGAACGTCTTCGTCTTGAGAAGAACCTTCAATCTCAAGAGGATGAGCCATCCTTTCTCGAAGCGATCGCAAAAAGAGAAGAGGTCGAATCGGCCCTACAGGCACGCATCAAGGATCTGGAGCAGGATTTGATCGACACCCATGATGAAATGCATGACTTGCGCATCGGGTATCAAAAGCAATTGAACTTGGTCGAGTCGCTTGAAGAGAGACTGATCGAGACTCCTCCAGTCGATCTGACATCGTTGGCGGATCTGGAGGAGAAACTGGCCGCCGCCGAACGACTCGCGGAAAGTCGCGTTTCGGAAATCAACCAGCTCCAAGGGCTCTTGCCGCAGCGCGGGCAGGAGATGAAGGCTTTGAAACTGCGGATCGCGACGATTCGGAAGTCTACGGTGGAGAAAGATTTGTTTGAGAAGGAGACATCACGACTCTCCGCAGAATTGTTGACGAGCCGGGCTGAACTTGAGAAAATTGCGGACGGCTACCGGAATGAATTGGAGCTGAGCCGAGTTATTAATGCCGAACAGGAAGCGAAGGCGACATCGGAGCGGGACACTCACCTCACGGAAATGACAATCCTCGCTGGGGAATTAGAACGGAGCGTCGAGGCTCTCGAATCGAAAACTGGGGCGGTAGAGTTGATCACTGGAGAACTCGATCGGACATCAGGGGAACTTGCTCTGACAAAAGAGGAGTTAGACCGAAGAACAAAAGAACTGGCGGCGATGTCCGAGGTGCTCGAACTGAAAGCCGGCGAACTGGCCCTCCTATCAGGCGAACTGGAGCAGAAATCCGGAGAACTGGAAAATATGCATCGCCGGAAGTCTTTGGTTCAAGCGGAATTGAATGACGTATTTCATGAACTCTACGATGTGCGGCGAGCGCTGAATGCAAAGAGCGGAGTGATTCTGGAACTGGAGGAGCGACAAGCGTTCCTTGCTTCCCTCGAAGTCGAAAAAACGGGACTAGAAGCGACCCTGGAACGTACCCTCACCGAGTTGGCGACGACGATGAAAGCCCTGCGTGACTCTAACGATGCAGCAAGCGACGCGAGCGAGGAATTGTCGGATCTTCGGAATTCGTACAACACCAAATTGGCGGAAAATGAAGTGGTGAGCGCCGAGTTGTTCAAGACTCGCCACGAATTGAGCGATGTGAAGATCGTCTACGCCACGAAGGTGGAGGAATTTGAGACAACCCGTGCGCAGATGGAGGAACTCGAAGCGATCATCGACGATCGCACTGCGGAAGTGAGTGATCTCTCCACCGAGTTGAGGGCACAGCGCGATCAAGTCCGTCTTCTGAAAAATACTCTCGCCGAGACAGAGGGAGAGATGGAGGCACTCGCGGAAGAGTCGCGTGTTCTCAATGCCGGAGTGGAAGCTCGCAATTCCTTCCTCACCCAACAAAAACTCCGCATCGCGGATCTCGAATTGGCTTTGTCAGAGCGATACAAAGAAATGAACTCCATCCGTATCGGAGCGGAGGAGAACGCAAAAAATTCCCGGTATTTCGAAGCCCAAGCGACTCACCTCGGGGCGGAACTGGAACGTCGCAGCTCGGAATTCCTCGCGTCGGATCAGAAAATCGCAACGGCAGAGGGAACAATCGAAGCGGCGAATCTTCGGATTGCCAAACTGACCGAGCAATTAGAGCTTTCAGGGCAGTCTATGGGGCTGCTGCGGGACGAATTGAGCCAAGTGGCGCGTAGCAAAGACGAAACGATACGTAGTTTGGAAAAAGCGACCCGGCGAATCGAACAATTGGAGGAAGCCGCGCGAACGAGAGAGGAGCAAGTATCGCAGCTCGATACGGCCTACTTTGAAAGTCAGCAGATTTCCAAGGATCTCGATCGACGCATCGAACGGATCACACTGGAACTGGAAAGTGCTCGAGAGGAACAACAGGTCTCCCGCACTGCGATTTTCGAACTGGAAGAGGCTCTGCGAGCCAGCGATGGCAAAACCCTCGCATTGTCTGATCAGTTGGATCGCAAGGATGCGGAAGTACAGCAATTGCTGGCCGCACTCGAGGCCCTGAAAACCGATTTGGAATCGAGTGAATCCGCCTATCAAGAGGGGGTGAGCGAGCTCAACGGCTTGAAGTCCGAGTTGGAGAAACGGATCACCACTCTGGAGCGGGAGCTCGAGACTGAGAAGCGCGCTGTTACCGAAGGGACTCGCAATCACGCAGAAGAATCTCGCCGCCAGGCTGCGGAGTTGCAGAGACGGGACGAAGATTTTCAGGAACAGACAGAGGAATCTCGTAAAAAGGAAGAGGAAATTGCTACGCTCCGAGAAGAAATTCTGAAGAAAACGGAGAGTCTAGGGTACGAGATGGGGCAGCGCCGCGAAAGCCTCGCTGAAATCGAGCGTCTACAGGAGAAAATCGCCGATCGCTCCGAGTTGATTCGCGATTTGCAAGGCCAGGTCAACGGGATCATGCTCCAGCGGGCTACCCGAGACAACGAAATCCATCAGTTGAAGGAAAAACTGGAGTCTGTGGAGAAACATCTCGAAGAGGAAGTCGAGGCCCGGAAAGAGGATGCGCTGCGAGCCATCGAAACCTCAGCGGAAGTGCTCAGTGTTGATCCTGTCAGTCTTGCTGCTGCGATCGAAGAATCCCTCTCGTCCGGGAATCTCGAAAAAGAGTCCATCTCTCTCGATGAACTGGTCGCCAAAGGCGCACATCATCCTCCCGTAGCGGAAATCGAGCCACTCACGTCGCCTTCAAACACGGTTGAACCGATTTCAAACACGGTTGAGACGGCCCCCAAGGCTCTCGATCCGGTTTCGATCCCTGACGATGATCGAACCGTTTATTTTGATGAATCTGCTTTTCAGTTGAGTGACGCGGAAATCAGAAAGATCGATCAGTGTGCCCGAGAAATTCGGCGTTTTGGCCGGAAAGCAGAGGTCACTCTCGTGGGATATGCCGGCTCGGAAGGGAGTAGCGACTTTAGCGAAGGCCTTAGCGCTCGACGTGCAGACGCGGTGAGAGAGCGTCTCTTGGAGCGGGGAGTCCCGCAATCAATCGTAAAAGTGAAAGGTGCTGGGCGTGATCGCCGATTTTCGGACTGGAAAGCGAGACGCGTTGATATGATCGTGGCTCCCGTAGCGGTCGCTGAGACCGTAAATTAAAATGGCGCTTTCCCAGACTTTTGCCCAGACCATCCCGTTCCTAGAACGAGAAATCACCGGGTGGGTGTATTATTTGATCTGTGCGGCTCTCTTTACGACGGGGGGGATGATTTGTGGGTATTTTATCTGGAAACGAGGCCACATGCAGATGCTCGATGCCGAGATTGAAATCAAGCTGACAGCCAGCGAATTGAAGGCCCTTCGTGAGGATATCGAGCTCGAAGAGAAGGAACTCATCGAGAAAACAACGGCGCCGGAGACTGAGGTGTCCTGAGTTCTCCGACGCTTGAAGAAATTCTGCAATTCTCGTGAATCTGGAAGTGCGGGTCAAACGCCGAGCTTCCAGTCTCCGCGATAAGGGAGCGACATCAGTTCGTTCTGCGCAGCCTCGTTTCCAATGACTCGCTCGGTTTTTGGATCCCATTGCACGGGGGCACCGATGGACTGGGAAAGATAGGCGAGGTGTCCTGGGGTGACGGAGCGGTGCGCTGTCTCCGCATTCGCAATCGTGTCTTTCCGCGAAAGAACACAATCGATGAAATTGCGCTGGTGCCCAGGAGTCTGATACGCCTTCCAATTGCCCGCCACAAATTCTGGAGTGACCCATTTCGGGTCCGATGCTGTGATCGCTCCGCGGGTGACATGGACCCAGCCATTCTCGCCGATCCATTTTGTTCCCATGGGATTGCGAGAGGATATGAGAACTTCGATTCCGCCGTCATAAAGGGAGACGACATCGTAGTCCACGGGCGTGTCATAGACATCGGAAGTGGGGAAAGTCCAGTTGCGGGCTTCTACGGAGGTCGGTCCACTCTTGTCCATATCGAGCCCCCAATGAGCGATATCGTTGTGATGCCCGATCCAGTCCATCAGCTGACCTCCTCCGTAGGCTTGCGTCCAGCGCCAGGACCAATGATGTCTGGCTTCCATGTAGGGAAGCATTTCCGAGGGACCGCACCAGAGATCGTAATTCAGGTCAGAGGGGGGTGTTTTGACGGTGGCGTCACCTTCCGGTTGATCGTGACCGACAGGGAGACCTACTTTTACCTCGCTGATTTTTCCGAGGACACCGTTGCGGATCAATTCCACCGCTTGCTGAAACAGTTTGTCAGAACGTTGCTGGGAACCCACCTGAAACACCGCATTTCTGTTTGCCACTTCGCGATGAATTGCATAACCTTCGGCGAATTTGTGCGTCATTGGTTTTTCGCAATAGACGTCTTTCCCTGCTTGGAGCGCAGCCATCGTGATGATCCCGTGCCAGTGGTCTGGAGTCGCGACCATGACGGCGTCGATGTCTTCTCTTGAGAGTAATTCACGAAAATCTTCATAGGCTTTGCAGCCTTTCCAGTTTCCGGATTCGGAGCGCTTGGAATAGATCGCTTCCACCGCCGCTTTCCCCGGTGCCCGCCCGTAGTCTCGGCTACGCTTGCCGTCCCGCACGAGAAAATGGCTGTCCTCCACATCACAGACGGCAACCCCTTGCACGTCGGCATGGTTCAGGAACGTTTCCATCACTCCAATTCCGCGGTTGCCCATGCCGATAAACCCCATCGTGACCTGTTTGCTGGGAGCGTTTTGTCCGAAGACGGAGGCGGGGAGGATCGCAGGGGCAGCAATTGCGGTGGCGGCATGGCCGAGAAACGATCTTCGGGAATGGTGGGATTTCATCGTCAGAGAGGGTTGGAGTGAAGGGGGTTGGAGTGAAGGGGGTTAGATATCGCAAAGTTGGGCTGCTTGACGGAGGGCGAGGATGGGGTCGTCCCAGGTGGGAATGAACTCTTGGGCGACGTAGCCGGTGTATCCAGTCGCGAGTATGGCTTCGAGGATGGGTGGATAATTGATTTCCTGGGAATTGTCGAGTTCGCCTCTCCCAGGATTGCCCGCCGTATGGTAGTGACCGATGTAGTCTTTGTATTCCCGGATGCGTCGGATGATGTCTCCGTTCATGATCGAGACATGATAGATGTCGAACAGCAGTTTGAAATTGGGCGATCCGATCTGTTTGATGAGATCGATGCAGAAATCGACATTGTCGCCGAAGTATCCGGGATGCCCCTTCATCGGATGGGTGCTGTCTCGGGAATTGAGATGTTCCAGGACGAGAGTAATCCCAGATTTTTCGGCATGACCCAGAACTGTTTTCCAGGTATCGAGGCAATCAGCACTTGCCTTTTCATCGTCCATTCCATCAAAACGCATTCCCGTAAAAGTGATCACGTTTTTGCATCCCACCTCTTTGGCAACGTCGATCGCTTGGGTCAATTTGGTGACGACTTCGTCCTTGAACTTCGGATTGCAGGGACCATTCGTGAATCCGTGCGAGCCGACGAGGGAGATTTCCAACCCGAGCGCTTTTACTTCGGGATAGGCCTCCCGAGAGATTCCCTCCATCGCGACGAGACCGATCGCTTTGCAGTGGTGTGCCAGTGCGACGGCTTTGAAATGGTCTTGAAAACACCAGCCCATGATGGATTGGCGAATGCGTTTGTTTTTTACGGTGAACGCCGGATCGACCTCTTCTCGTTTGAGCTGAGCCTGGAGTTTCGACGTAACACCGATGATTCCGGCACCGGCCAGAGTGGATGTGGAGAGAAAATGTCTGCGAGATTTCATCAGACAAGAAATAAGACAGATTTTGTTAAATCTAACAAGACCCGACTGTAGCCGATTCAGGGGAGAGATCCCCAAGGGAGGGGTGGTAACAGCCTCTCGGGCGATTTTCGGCAGTTTTCCGACTCTATTTTTGATCCCGAGACGAAGGGATTCCTACTGCGTGCATCAATGCGTGCTGCGCTTTGTTGTAGAGATTGATCGCTTCCAGGCGAGATCGCTGCGCTCCGATCAATTCATCATTGGCGAGGAGATAGTCGAGCACGACCCCGACTTCGCTGGCCTGCCGTTGTCTCGTGAGTGCAACCATCTCTTCCGCGTTGGATACGGCCTCATTGCAGATCGAGAGTTGATCCTCGGCAGAATCGCTTCGAGCGAGGGCTTCGACGACTTCCCGTCCCACGACGGCCTTTAGGGTGTCGGATTGGTGTTCCGCCACTTGGAGTTTGGCACCTGCGATTTTTTTTCGTTGTTTGTCGAACAAACCTCCGGGGCCAATTTTCCAGCTGAGACCAACAAACGAATCCTGTTCGTCGCCAAAGTTTCCCGTGTTTCCATCGGCACCACCCCCGAGACCGCCTCCGTTGTATCGGGCCTTCAGCGAGGGGATCAACGGTGCCACTCGACTCCTCTTTTCTTCCAAGTCGGCTGCTGTCGTGGTGGCCCCCGCCGCCAGGATTTCTGGTCGCTGGGTTTGGGCTAGTTCTATCATCTTGCCCGATTCATTTCCCGATAACAAGGAAACGGGAACGAGATCCGATTTAGCTGGTCTGAGTTTCGAGTCGGGAGCGAGGCGCAGAGTCTCCGCTAAGGCGGCGGACTTGAGGTCCCGCATTTCTTCGATTTTTCGAATCTCAAGTTGCGAGCGACTGACTTGGCCTTTGACTCGAAGCACTTCGGTGCGCAATGCGGTTCCCGCAGTGACGGCTCCTGCGATTTCTCTTTCGTAGCTCCTGAGAGATCGCAAGATGTCAGTGACAAGGGCGAGCGCCGCCTCTTCCGAGAGTAAGTCATAGTATCGTTCGACCGCCTCGAGGACAACATCTCGGCGAGCTTTTTCCTCCAATTGAGCTGCTGCGGAAACTCGTTGCTCCGAAACGAGGCCCTCGTAATAGAGATCCCCCGGAGACCAGTCTACGACAACGGCGGCACCGACTGTGTATTGCTCTTTTTCTACATCAAAGACCGCTCCCTCGACATTCTGAATCCTTCCATCATACCCTTTGTATCCCGCTTCCAGACTGGGGCTGGGCCAGAATCTCTGCCAAGTCTGCTTGGATTCGGCAATGGCCTGGAGGTGTTGCAGTCTCGCTCGTTCGATCTCGTCATTGTTCGCACCGGCCAATCGCATCACCGTTCGCACGTCGACGAAGCGTTGCTCCGCTGCCGAGGAACTCGCCGGTAGGAAGAGAACGGCAGCTAGCCCCCAAATCATTCGAGAAGGGACCGGCAGATCAATCCACGTCAAGCCAACCAGACGATTCACTGCCGGAATCATTTTGGAAATCGGATTCATTTTTGAGTGGGTAGTGAAGGGAGTGGTGGGGAGACGGCCTGACCATCGGTGATAGGTACCCCGTTTGGGATCAGGATCGTATCCCCTGAATTCAGGTCGGGAACTTCCACCTTCTCGCCATCGTTGAAGCCCGGCGTTACCGGTGTCTTGATGGCGATTCCGTCGATCAATTTGAAAACGAAACCATTGGTTTTTTCCATGACGAGTCCCATGACGGGGATCAAGGTTGCCTCTTCGTGGGTTTCGACGGCGACTCTAGCCGTCGCGAACATTCCCGGAATGATCTGATTTTTGGGATTCTCCAGATCGGCTTCAATGGTGAGCGTTCTTGTCGGTCGATCAAGACTTCCGGACACTCGAGAAATTTGCCCAGTGACCTTGCGACCACCGAGAGCATCGATCTTGGCTTCGACGGGCTGTCCGGGCTGCAATCGACCTGCCTCTACCTCGACGACGGGGATACTGAGACGGATTTTGCTGCTATCGACAAGGCGCAGAAGACCACCGCCTCCCTTTTGCGCAAATGCTCCGGGGTCCACCATCCGGTCCGCAATGATTCCTGCAAAGGGAGCTTTGATTTGGGCAAACTCCAACAAGGTGGTAGCCTCCTGCCATTCAGCAGTGGCGATGGTGAGCGTGGCCTCGGCATTATCAAGAGCTTGAGGAAGAATGAGTCCGGGTGACTTTTCACGGGCTTCTCTCAGGCGCTTCGCTTCTACTTCGGCGGCAGCTACCTTCGCTCGACGGATGATCAAGCCGGCCTCAAGTTCGGGAACTTCGATTTCGATGAGGATTTGACCGGCCACGACGTGATCGCCTTTGTCAACCAGGACACTCTTGACGTATCCATCGACTCTGGCCTGTAGATCGACCTCCTGCCACGGTTTCAAATCAGAGGGAAGGCTGACCCAGCGGTGAATCGTTCCTGACTCTGGGTGAACCGAGGTCACTTCCTGGGCCATCGATGCATCGTAAGCGACTCCCATCAAAAGAACTGCGATCGTAGAATACTTCATGGGGCGTTCAAGGGGGAGGGTTCGAAGAGCGGACTCGTTTCATCATCTGGGTCGATTGAAGCCGAGGTGGCCTTTTTGCTCGCGAGCAGTGCAAAAATCGAGGGCAGAACGAGCAAGGTGGTCAAGGTGGCAAGAATGAGTCCACCGATGACCGCTCGACCGAGTGGCGCGGTCTGGTCGCCTGCCTCGCCGAGACCAAGCGCGAGAGGCATCATGCCCGCAATCATTGCAAAACTCGTCATGAGAATCGGGCGGAGACGACTGACCGCTCCCTCAATAGCACCGGAGCGTCTGTCCCCGCCTCGGGCAAAACGTTCGCGATCCGCGAAAGTCACGAGGAGAATCGCATTGGCGACGGCGACTCCTACTGCCATGATCGCTCCCATAGCAGACTGAATGTTGAGGGTTGTTCCCGTCAAAAACAGAGCAAGAGTGACTCCAGCGATCACCGCAGGCATTGTCGAGACTACGACCAGTGCGAGCCGGAGGGATTGAAAATTGGCACAGAGGAGCAGGAAAATGACGATAATGGCGATGATGAGCCCGGATCGAAATCCCTCGAATAACTGCTGATACGGAATGATCTGCCCTCGAATGTCGATCTTTGTTTTGCCCTCAGGAGCTGGCCCTACCTCGGAAATCGCCTGTTGGACGACCTTCAATGCGGTGCCAAAGTCGATCCCCTCGTAGTTCGCAGTGATACTGACGATGCGGACCATGTTGTATCGTTCGTAGGTCCCCACCGCGATGCCGGGCTCTATTTTTGCGAGATTTCGGAGCAGCACCGTGCTGCCAAGTGACGAACTCAAAGGGAGATTCCCGATATCTTCTATCGTAGTGGTGCGGTCTTCGGGGATTTGCACTTGAAGGTTGTAACTGACACCTGTCTTTGGATCGGCCCAAAAGTTCGCTACGGTGAACCGACTGGATGTCGTTGCCGTGACCAGCGATTTGGTAACGTCCTCGACGGTGACACCTAG
>JAGPCC010000230.1 GCA_018058245.1 Verrucomicrobiales bacterium | reverse complement strand
GTGCAAGGATGGCATCACGATAGTATCCGGGCTGGCTGGATAGTTCCTGGTGGGTGCCGATCGCGGTGATAACACCCCGATCGAGCACAACAATGCGGTCGGCGCGGCGCACCGTGCTGAAACGATGCGCCACGATGAAGGTGGTGCGACCCGCCATGACCTGATCCATCGCAGTGAGGATTTCCTGCTCCGTTCCCGCATCGACCGCCGCGGTGGGATCGTCGAGGATGAGGATGGCCGGATCGAGAAGGATGGCCCGGGCGAGGGCGAGACGCTGGCGTTGCCCGCCCGAGAGGTTCGCCCCGTTTTCGTGGAGGAGGGTGTCGTAGCCGAGCGGTAGTTTCTCGATGAAGTCATGCGCCGCAGCGAGCCGGGCAGAGCGTTCGATGGCCTCGCGACTGGCCTCGGGATTACCGAAGGCGATGTTCGCGGCAACGGAGGCGCTGAAGAGGAAACTTTCCTGAAAGACAAGTCCGACCTGACGGCGTACATCATCAAGCTGCCAGTCACGGAGATCGCGTCCGTCGAGGAGGAGACGTCCCTCGTCGGGATCGTAAAAGCGCGGGATGAGCTGAATGAGGGCGGTCTTTCCCGATCCGGTCGGCCCGACGATGGCGATCTTTTCCCCCGCCTTCACGAAAAGGGAAAGATCGTGGAGAACGGTGTTCTCAGGTTGGAAACGAAAGGCGACGTTCTCAAAGACGACATCCCCGTTGGCACGGGACAGGGGTGCTGAGTCCTCCCGGTCGAGGATGCCAGGTTCGGCATCGAGAATCTCGTAGACTCGGTCGGCCCCAGTGAGAGTCTGTTGGAGACTGTCGGCGACAGTGCCGATGGCATTGGCCTGCGCATTGAGCTGCTGAAGGATCCCGGCAAAAAGGATCAGACCCGTGCCAATGGGGATCTCGCCACGGATCGCAAGCCAGCCGCCGTACCCGAGGAGCACGGCCATGCTGAGCTGATTGAGGAGGGATACGAGCGGAAAGAGAATCGTAAGTTTGCGAAAAACCTGATGCTTTTGATCGCGAACGGCGGCATTCGCCTCGAGGAAGCGTCCCTCTGCCCATGATTGGAGTCCGAAACTTTTTACGACTCCCATGCCACGGGCGAGTTCCTCAAAGACTAGGACAAAGCGATCGACTCTCTTGCGATTTTCCTCATAGTCGGGCCGCAGCCAGCGGGAAAAAATCACGACAAGGAGCCCGAGGAGAGGGAGAAACGAAAAACAGGCAAAGGCGAGAACCACGTGGATCTGGACGAGGCAGGCAAGGTAGAAAATCGTCGCTAGAATGATGTTGAGCGTCTGCACTGCCACTCCGTCAATGAAAAGACGCACCGATTGCGTGTCGCCGGTGACGCGGTTGATGAGAGAACCTGTCGCGTTCGCATCGAAGAATCGGAAACTCATCCGCTGCATCTTTGCGTAAATGGCGGATCGCAGCTCCACGACGATTTTCCCCTGTCCGAGACGGTTGGTGCTGGTCGCGGTGAAGTAGGCAAGTGACGCCCGGAGGGCGGCGGCCAGAAATATCCAGGCCCCGAGCGCAAGAAGCACGGTGCGGGGGGCCCATTCCGCAGGAGGATGCCAACCAAAGGGAAACTTCGCCGCCGGGGCACCGGGCTGCACCTGCTCTCGCAGAAAATCAATCGCCACGCCAACCCCGCCCAGCCCCGCAAGACCAAGGGCGAGGAGGGAAGTATTCAGCAACACGAGACCGAAGGAGCGCCACCCATACCGTGCCGTGAGCCGGAGGAGACGCCCCAGCAGGTATCGTTGCCGTGCATGCGGACGTGCCGCACTGCCAGGCGGCGGTGAAGGAGACGGAGGCATGGGTTATGATGACACCTGAGCGGGAAGGAGCAAATGGGCGATGGTGTCATACGGCGGAAAATTTTTGGGGGGATGAGGGGCTTTCTAAAAATTCGTGGTCCTGAATCCTTGCTGGAATTTCGACCACGAATGGACGCGAAGTTTCACGAATCGGATCAGATGAAAGCCGAAGGGAATCGGATGCCGAAGACGTGCTGCTGCGAAATTACAAGTACCCCCCTCACTCTTTCACTTTCACCAATTCACGCAGTTTCCCGATTGTCGCGGGACCGATTCCTTTGACGCGTTCGAGATCTTCCACCTTGGTGTAGGGGCGGCCTTTGACGATGGCTTTGGCGGTTTCGGGTCCGATCCCGGGGAGAGACTCCAGCCGGGCGATGGGGGCGGCGTTGAGATCGAGCGGCCCCGAGTTGATCGCCCGGAAGACTAGGACTACGACTACGGCAACGATAAAAGCCGCCACAATCGCGAGAAAAAAGTGCTGACTGCGCCGATCGTCGGCCTGGGATTCTTCCTGACGCTGGGCGAGCCGTTCCTTGCGTGATTCACGTGACATAGAGTCCTAATCTACCTCAACTGGCGTCCGAAACGGAAGATAAATGAAAATTCTTCACAACGAGGGGCGGCACGTGCATGGGCATCTGACTTTCACTGCCGAGGACTCGCTCCTCCTTGCCGCTCGCGGTGATGTTTTTGAGGACGTTTACCGGGGACTCATTAAAACGGAAGTTTTTCACCGGACCAGCGATCTTTCCGTCTTTGATCGCAAAGGTTCCGTCGCGGGTCAATCCGGTGTAAAGGAGAGTCTCGGGCTGGACCATTCGCAGATACCAGAGACGGGTGATGAGCACACCGTCTTCGACCCCGGCGATGAGGGCATCGAGAGGGGTGCCATCCCCAGGCAAAATGAGATTTTTCGGCCAAGGCTGCGGTGTCAGCCCCTGTTTCTGCGCCCAGAATCGCCCCACCGGAAGTTCTTTGAGAACCCCGTTTTCGATCCAGACAGTGCGCGAGAGAGGCTGTCCGTTTTCATGCGTTTCTGAGGGGGCCGGCCGGTAGAGTGGATCGGAAAAAACCGTCGCTCTGTCCCCGAAAATCGACTTACCCAAGGGGCTCTCGCCTTCTTTGACTAGACCGTTGAGAAAACTGCGCCCTTCATCAAAATCCCGGCGATCCATCCCCCAGGCGAGCAGTCCGAGAAGATCCCGCGCGGCGGAGGCCTCGAGCACGACGGTTGTGCGCCCGGCAGGCCGCTCGACCGCGTTCCGCGAGGCGAGGGCTTTCTCGATGGCCCGTTCCCCGACCGGAGCGAGCAAGAGTGTACCCACATCGGTAACTTGGGTGCTCGCCCAGCCCGACCCGCGGCCTTCGGTGGTGCGCGCGGTCACAGAAAATCCCACACTGGTTCTGCGCTGGTAGACAAAAACGCCCCGGCTGTTGGCGAAGGTCAGGGCACTCACGGAGCGCTCGAGATACCCCGCGCTATCGACTCCAGCGGCACGCGCGGCCTCGATGACGGGGCGAACCTGCGCGAGCGCCTCTCCCGGAGTCATCGCCGCGGTCGCTTCCGACCAGGTGAGGGGGGCCGCATACGGCGACGGCTCGACCGGGGGAAGGTGCTCGGGATCTTCCGGGGCGAGCTTCGCCATGGCCTCTACTTTTGCCACTGCGGCACGCAGGGTTTCGTCGTCCGTCTGATTGATCGTGATCGAGGCGGACCGTTTTCCGTAACTGACCACAAGACTGATGCTGACACGATCAATGAGACCGTTGGAAGTGATGTCGTTGTTTGCGGAGCGGAGAAGGAGATCTTCGGAATCGCTCACATAAAGTTCCGCGCCATCCGCTTTGACGAGGCCCAGGATTTTTTCGCAAAGTGATTCAGTTTGAGATTTCGTTAGAGTCATGGGAGGTGGGGAAATTCGTTTTTGGTGGCCATTGACGACGTGATGGCACATATGCTATCATTCGATCGATGATTCCTCGAATTGTTGTGGCCACGAATGTCGTGGTCGGAGCGTTGTTGACTGCTTCCGGCGGCGATAATCGTGAGGTTTTGCGGCGTTGCCTGAGTCGCAACAATCAGCCGCTTATGGGCGTCGCCTTGTTTCATGAATACGAAGATCCTTTTGGACGACCTGAACCGCTCGGGAAAAGTCCTCTCACTCCGCTGCAACGTAGCGGTTTTTTCGAAGCGTTTCTCTCCGTCTGTGAATGGGTCAGAGTATACTATCTTTGGCGACCTAATTTGCCCGACGAGGCGGACAATCATTTGATCGAACTCGCCATAGCAGGAGGCGCAAATGTAATTATCACCAACAATATCCGCGATGTTGGACGGGGCGAGTTGAACTTCCCCGGACTGAGTATCCTCACCCCAAAGCAATTCCTTACAACCACCTAAACCTATGAGCACTCTCACGATCCGATTGCCCGAAGACAAGCACAACCGTCTCCGACAACTCGCGAAACACCGCGAAATCAGTGTAAATAAGCTAATCGAGGAACTGGCTACGATCAGCATTGCCGAGTTCGATGCTGAGACCCGGTTCCGCACCCTTGCCGCACGGGGATCAGCGGAGCACGGTCTCACACTTCTCGAAAAACTCGATGAGGTGTTTGAAGCTGGTAAATAGGCGGCCTTCATCGCAACTGACCGGCTCACGCCCACTCTCCCGAACCGCTGCAGTCACAGCTTTTCACTGGACCTCCCTGCACGGCAGCGGCAATGCCTTTCCCGGACTCCTGCGCGGTATTGAGCACATTGATCTGACGAAAACGAGCTGGAACAGCACCGTGAGAAACCGGAGCGACCTGTTGGGGTTGTCCTTTTCCACAGTTGAAGGCTCCACCGAGTTCGTAGGAAGACTTGCCCCCGAGTCCGTCACAGGCATTCCAGAAATCGACCGAATTTCCCTGGTAGGCGACATCACGAAACATGCCGTCGAGTTTGCCGTTTCGAATGCGGTGGAACACTTGTCCCGTGAATTGGAAATTGTAGCGCTGCTGGTCAATGCTCCAGCTTCCATTCCCGTCGATGTAAATGCCGTCTTCGACATCGGCGATGAGACTCTCTGCGGTGACGGTGTCATCACTCCCCGGTTGGAGCGAAATGTTCGGCATGCGCTGAATCGGGAACGCATCGAAACTGTCGGAGTATGCGCAGCCATTGGAGCCTCCTTCACGTCCGATGAGAGCGGCCTGACCGAGAGCCATCTGAAAGTTGCGGAAGACGCCTTCCTTGATAATGGGAAATTCTTTGCCGGCAGTCTCGACTCCATCATCGTCCCAGGCGACTGTGGCAAGGCCCGTCGCGGCGGTGCGATCGGCGAAGATATTGACGATCGCACTTCCGTATTGGAGAGAATCGAGTTTATCAGGGGTGCAGAACGAGGTCCCGGCAAAGTTGGCTTCGTAACCGAGCGCACGATCGAGCTCGGTGGGATGACCGACCGTCTCGTGGATCGTGAGCCAGAGATTACTCGGAGCAATGACCAGATCTTTTTTACCGGCGACAACGGAGGGTGCCGCCATTTTCTCGCGAGCTTGTTCGACGGCGAGCGCCGCTTCTCCCGCGGCATCCCACTCACTGAGGTGTTCATAACCGGCAGCACGAGGGGGCCGACTGCTCGCGCGGGAGGCGAACTCCCCTTTCTTCGGATCGACGAGGGTGACACTGAATGCCGGTTGGATTCGGATCCGGGACTGCTCGATGCGAGTGCCAAAGGTATTTGCGAGCCACTTCCGTTCGCGCACCGAGGAGACCTGGGAATTGCAATAACTGGCCCCTTTCTCAAGGGCCGCGTGGTTGATTCCGAGAAGTCGCTCGACTTTTTCCTCCAGCGAGACACTGAATGGATCGACCTGGACCGGTAGCTCCCACTTTCCGACAAACGACGGCAAACTCTCGATCTCGACCGGTTTTGCCCGCCACCCCTTCTGACCGTTCGCGATCGCGACGGCGGATTCGACCAATTCGAGGAGCCGTTTCTCGGTGATTTCCGAACTCGCCGCAAACCCCCACGCACCCTCGACGAGAACGCGGACGGAACACCCTAACGAAGATCCCGCATCGACCCCCTGAACCATTTTTTCCCGCACAAAAAGCGACTCGCGATCCGTCTGCATGAAATGCACGTCTGCAAAGCTCGCACCCAGTTTCGTCGCGCGTGCGAGAACTGCGTCGGCAAGGGCGGGGAATCGTGTCGAAATCTCCTCCGCTGCGCTGGCGGTGATCGCCCACCGGCTCGAGATGAGCGCCAGTCCGGCGACAGAAGTACCTTTGAGCCAATCACGTCGTTGCATGACGCTGAACATAACAGGGTTGGATCACCGGGGCAACAGGGTTGGATGCGAAGGGCCCCTCCCGTGGCTCCCGATTACCGCCTCCCCTGCCCCTTGCAAAAGGATTGACCCTGTCTCGCAAAACCGCTTTAGTTGCTTTCCGGAATATTCCTCCCTCTGCCTATGAATCGTCGAGACTCCCTCCAACGAATGACACTCCTGTTAGGGGGAGTCCTTTCTCCTCAAATCACTGCGGGACTGATGGGGCAGGTCATCAATGAGGGATCGAGTGTGGTCGTCAGCGACGCTCAGAAAACTCTCCTCATCGAGCTAGCCGACACGATCATTCCGACGACAGGAACGCCCGGCGCGAAAGCTGCCGGAGTGGAGCAATTCATCATGCGACTGATGCGGGACTGCTATCTAAAAAAGGAGCAGGAAACTTTTTACAGTGGACTCGACACGCTCGAGGCCGATTGCATTACCTCTCATGGAAAGGGATTTGCTGCGCTTGATGCGGAGGCGAGGAACCAGATGGTGCGCGAGACGATCAAGACGAACCGGGCTTTTTTCAACGAAATGCGCCAACTCACGGTGACCGGCTACTTCACCTCGGAGATCGGGGCGACGCAGGCTCTCGAATATCTTCCGATTCCCGGTGTCTTCCATGGGGATGTCCCCATGGAATCAGGGCAGAAAACCTGGGCACTCTGACTGCGGCAATCACAAACTCCTGAGACCATGGCGAATCTAAATATCGAAGCAGACAAAACAAACACCTACGACGCGATCGTGATCGGGTCGGGGGTGTCAGGCGGATGGGCCGCCAAGGAACTGACGGAGAAGGGACTCCGTGTCCTCATGCTAGAGCGGGGACAAAAACTCGACCATGTCGCAGACTACGAGTACGCCCTGAAAGCTCCGTGGGAAACAACCTACAACGGAAAACTTACCGTCGAACAGGTCGAGACCCATCCGAAGCTCGCGAGGGATTATCCCTACAACGAGATGACGGAAAAATACTGGTTTCGGGACGTCGACTCGATGTATCAGGAGAAAAAGCGCTTTGACTGGTATCGACCGAACATCGTCGGCGGGAAGTCCATTATGTGGGGACGGCAGAGCTACCGATTGAGTGATCTCGACTTCGAGGCGAATGCAAAAGAAGGCATCGCGGTCGACTGGCCGATCCGCTACGCCGACATCGCTCCGTGGTATTCCTACGTCGAAACCTTTGCGGGGATCTCCGGGGAAAAACTCGGGTTGCCCCAACTGCCCGACGGGGAGTTTCTCCCGCCCATGGAGATGTACTTTGTCGAAAAAGAAGTGCGGAAGCGCCTCGAAAAATCCTTCCCAGGTCGCAACCTCACGATCGGTCGGGTCGCGAATCTCTCTGCCGCAAAGGAGGAGCAACTCGGAGTCGGGCGCGGTCCTTGTATGTACCGAAATCGCTGCTCCTACGGCTGCCCTTTCGGCGCGTATTTCAGCACGCAGTCTTCCACCCTCCCCGCAGCGGCAAAGACCGGACGGCTCACTCTGCGCCCCGACTCGGTCGTAAGAGAGATCGTCTACGATGACTCGACCCAGCGAGCCACCGGTGTCCGGGTTCGGGACGCCGTGACGATGGAGGATCGCGAGTTCCATGCAAAGATTCTTTTTGTCTGTGCCAGTGCGATCAGTTCCACCGCGCTGCTCCTGAATTCCACCTCGGCGAGATTTCCCAACGGACTCGGAAACGATTCGGGAGAACTCGGGCACAATCTCATGGATCATCACTTCCGGGCGGGTGCGAGCGGGGTCTGGGAGGGCGATCTCGATCGATACTACTACGGACGTCGCGCCAACGGAATCTATGTCCCCCGCTACCGAAACCTTGGGTCTGAGAAACGCGAGTATCTCCGGGGATTTGGGTATCAGGGAGGCGCAAGCCGCCAGGGCTGGCAGCGCAATATTGCGGAGTTTCAATTCGGTGCGGAGTTCAAGGA
>JAGPCC010000229.1 GCA_018058245.1 Verrucomicrobiales bacterium | reverse complement strand
TCCCTCGCCGAAGCAGCCGCAGGTGAGAAGACCCCGGCAAATCCAGAGAATGCAAACCCCGCCTCAAATGAGGCCGACGCCGCCACCGAGACAAAACCCGACAAACTCCCCTTGCCGAAAGCGACCTCGCCGTCTGCATTGGCCGTTCGTCAGGAGGCAATCTCAAAACAAATCGCGGCCGTGAATGAAGGGAATCTCCAGGAAGCTCTCAGCCTCATGGAAACCGAAGTGAACGCCGGGGCGAGCGCTCTGGAGGCCCAGGCCAAGGCAATGGCACAGTCGCTGCAAAACCTGCAACAGAACCAGGCAAGGGCGAAAACAGGCGAAGCGCAAAAGGCTCTGAACAACGGTGCCAGAGAAGCGGCGGAGTCCTCCAATCAACTCCAGCGAGCCCAAGATCAACAGGCGGCAGCAGCACAAGCAGGGCAAGTCGCTGAGGGACAACTTTCTCCCCAGGCCAAAGCAACGATGCAGCAGGGGCAGAAAGATCAGCAGCAGTCGGCCCAGGCGCTTGCGCAAGCGGCAAAATCTCTCGCTCAGACAGCGGAGTCGATCGGTCAGACCATGGAAGGCCTCGATCCTTCGGATGCAGAGGAAGGCCTCACAAAAAGCGAAGATCTCGCAGAAGGATTCAACGAAGTCTCCGAGTCCTCCAAATCCCAAAATGCCAAAGACGCAGCGGACCAGTCGCAGGAGGCCGCGAACGCGCTCCAAAAGCTCGCGCAACAGGCGATGCAAAAGCTAGGGGGTCAGCAACAAGGCAAACCCGGCGACCCGAATGCACAGCCACAGGAGCCAAATCAAGACATGACGGGAGAACCCGATTCCCTCGACCTGAATGAAACCGGGAAGAAGACGGGCGACAGCGACGGCAGTGGCATTCCTCCCGAACTCGCAAATCTCGGTCTCAGCGCGGAGGATTGGGCACGATTCAAAGGAGCTCTCGTCGGTGGAAATGCCTCGGCCATCGAGACCGATCTGCCGGCAGAATACCGAGAACTCGTCGGCCGGTATTTCCAAGTGATCGCGAAGGAAGCAGGCAAAAAACCATGAACACGACCACCCTCCTGATCCCGCTGTCCCGGTCCACCACTCTCCTCACCACGTGGTGTGCCTTGGCTCTCGGGACGGTTTCCGCTGCAGAGTCCCCGGGTTCTTCCGCCTTTCAACGGAACCAACCCGTCATCGAAACCGCCGTCGAGAAAGCGCTCCAGTATCTCGCCGCGAACCAGTCGGCCGACGGTACGTTTACTGACTCCTACGGTCGGTCCGTAGGGGTCGTCTCCCTTGTCGGAATGTCGTTCCTCTCAGCCGGATACACTCCCGGATACGGCGAATTCTCTGACACGATTGATCGATGTATCACCTACGTTCTCGACAGCCAGCGGAGCAACGGACTCCTCGACAAAGGCGACTCTGGACATGGACTGATGTATGCTCACAACATCGCAGCCCTCTTTCTCTCCGAGTGCAGCGGCATGGTCAATGCCGAGACGCAGGAAAAACTGAGCCCTATCCTCGCACGGGCGACCAAGCTGATCCTCGAAGCCCAGGCCGTGCCGAAGAATGAAGGCCATGCCGGCGGCTGGCGCTACAAGCCAGATTCCCGGGATTCTGATCTTTCCTGTAGTGGCTGGGCCCTGATGGCGCTCCGCTCCGCAAAATTGAACGGAGCCCCGATTCCGGATGACGCGATCAATCAGGCAGTCGGCTACGTTTTAAAAAATCACGATCTAAATGAGGGGCGTTTCGGATATACCGATCCTTGGGGACATTCCGAGACCCTCACCGGCTGCGGACTGCTCTGCCTCGAACTCAGTGGTTATCACGGCACCGATTCCACGTTCCGTTCCGGAGACTACATCCTGAAGCATCGTCAGCAGATTTTGAACAATGCCCACGAATACTATGCCAATTATTACAACGCGCAGGCCATGTTCCAGCTCGGTGGGAGGTATTGGGCACAATATTCGGAATGGATGTATGACGAGTATCTGCCCAAGCAGCAGTCGAACGGTTCGTGGTCGAACGGACGAAACGGTGGCACCTACGGCACCTCCATGATGGTGCTCTCCTTCACCGTCCCCTATCGTCAACTCCCCATTTATCAGCGGGATGAAACCGTTGACGAGCTTCCGTGAGCAAGGAAAGTATGATAGCAGTCTGTCGGACGAATCCCGCCCGGCTGCAGAAATCGTGGATTCGGCCCGGATTCTCCCTCGTTTTCGTCATTTGTGTCCCCACACATCCCTCAAACTCATGGAAATTTTGACTCGTCCCTCTCCTCCCTCGTTCGAACATTCTAAGTCCTACCGGCTCTTATGAATTTCCGCTGGCTTGGGACCATCGCCTATCCCGACGGCCTCGCGCTCCAGGACGATCTCGTCGAACAACGCCGCAACGACCTGATCGAAGACACCGTCCTGCTGTTAGAGCACGAACCAGTCTATACCATCGGGCGCACCCGAGACCGATCCAGCCTCGGGGAACCGAATCATCTCCCCCACCCCCTTTTTGAGACGAACCGGGGCGGGCAGGCCACCTACCACGGTCCCGGTCAGCTCGTGGGGTATTTCATCCTCGACCTGAACCGCTACGGGAGGGATCTTCACGTGTATCTGCGACAGATTGAGTCCTTACTCATTGATTTCGCCGGTGAATTTGGTATGAATGCGACTCGCCGCGAGGGCTTGACCGGTGTATGGGTAGAGGACCGCAAACTCGCCTCCATTGGTGTGGGGGTGCGCAGATGGGTATCAATGCACGGATTTGGGCTAAATATTTCCAGTGACCTCTCCGGCTACGACGCAATCACCCCGTGCGGTATTTCTGATGTCAGCATGACCTCCCTTTCAAGAGAAATTCAAACCGAGATCACGGTCGAGGAAGCCGCCAAAAGGATTGAACCGGTGATTCTCCGAAGTTTTAAAAATCTCCTTCCGACGTAGGTCCGGTGCCTTCGATCTAATTTTGCAGAAACGATGTATTTGGTGGCGGTCAATTTGGAAAATCCCCGGGAAATGGCAGTCACCCAGGCTGTCATTGACCGCCCCGTGAGGATCGGGAGAAATCCGGAAAGTCTCGACGAGGAGAACGTTGACATTCTTCGGATCACCTGGAACGACAGACGGATCAGTCGTAATCATTGTGAAGCACGGCGCGGCGAAGACGATGGTCTCACGATCCGCATTCTTCCCGCATTGACCGGGAGAGTTCACCCCAACTCCTTGTATACAAACCTCCCGGGATCTGCTCGGGAAGTTCTGCCTGAACCCATCCTCTTCGCACTGAGCGATTCGGCGGTCTTCGGATTCCGAGGCACGACCGCCCTCTACTGGCTGAAATCGCTCGCCGAATTGGATGGGGAGATCGAACGATATGAACAGGAGGTCCATCGGGAGCGCGAGGCAAACTTTGAGGACGCACCCATCGTCAGGCACGACTATGATGAGGTCGAGCAACTCGACGAGTATAGTCTCCGGCTTCAGTTAAAACTCCTTCAGCGCGAGCTCCCCCAGCAGGTCTTGAGCGGCTGGACCGACGAGGTGGATCTCTTCACCCGAGCGGCCGTGTTTCTCGAAAATGCACTTCCGGGACAAAAAGGAGTCACTGCCGTTTTTATCGCTGTCGAAAAGACCGCCGACGGAGTGGAGTTCGAGGTGTTAAATCCCGATCCCCTCGCCCGAGCGGATTTCCGCCCTAGCCGGACTCTCATCAGCCGGATCAATCTCGTCAAACCGAATCCCGCAGACATCCGCATCTGGGCTTCCAAAAATAACAATCGGGTCTTCTCGGCGGACAGTCTTGGGGAAAAAATCGACTGGGTCGCCATCATTCCCGTAGCTCGTCTCGACGAATCTGCCGCGATCTACCGGGATCAGACCCGCCGACCGGTCTTCCTCTATGTGGAGACGCGGCATGCCTCCGAGACGGCCGCAACGGCCTTCATTCCCTTTATCCGCCTCATCAGCTCGCTCGTCGCCAGCCTACTCTCAGCGAGGGCCGATCAGAAAATGCAGGATCAGCTCGCGGCCTACTTTTCGCCGGGACTGCGAAAGATCCTTCGCGTGCGCGATCAGTCCGAGCTCGAACCTGCGATGATCGACTGTACGGTCATGTTCGCCGACCGTCGCGGTCATTCTCGCCTCCTCGAACTCGCCAAAAGTGACGAAGAGATCCTGGATCGACTCGACGAGAACCAGAAAGTCGTCGGGCTCATCACCGAAGAAGTCTTCCGGAGCAGCGGAGTCATTACCGATTTCGCCGGGGACGGAGCCCTCGGATTGTGGGGTTGGCCGGATTTTGGCGATCAGAGCATCAACCATGCCCTCAAAGCAGTCGAGGCGGCCGAAGAAATCATCCAGCGTCTCACCGACCGGGTCATCTATGAGGAAGAACAAGACCGACACATGGCGGCGGTCCGGATCGGTATCAGTACCGGGCGCATCGCAGTGGGAAAGACTGGCCCCAGTCAGCAGTGGCACATCAGCGTTTTCGGCAGTGTCGCCAATCTCGGCGCTCGACTCGAGCGAATCGCCAAAGAATTCCGGATTCCGGTCCTGATCTCCGACGAGACACATCAGCGCATCAAAGATCTCGGGGGCCGTAGTTTTCGCCAACTCTGTCTCATCCGCCCAGCGGGATTCGCAGAGAGTTACCCCATTCACGAACTCATCCTCCCTCGGGAAATGGGAGGGTCCGGAGTCACTGACGAAGATGCCCGCACCTACGAACGGGCCCTGAATCACTTTAATCACGAGCAATGGGACGAGGCCGTCGATCTCCTCGAATCATTGCCTGAGGAAGACCCCGCCGCTCAGTGGTTGCGAGGAAAAGCCCTCTGGTTCCGAAAGTCGCCCCCCCCTGCTGGTTGGGCCGGGGAAATCCAGAGTTTTACCAAATAACATCACGGTGAGCGAAGACGAACAGATCAAGGTCAAGGACTACCAAATCCATACCCCCCCACTCGGGGAGGGGGCCTATGGACAAGTTTTCCGTGCCACCTACCGGGGGATCTCCGACCGCGCCCTCAAGATCTTTCGCCCCGGAGCGGTAGACCTCGCGACGATGGCACGCGAGTTGGAAAAGCTGTCTCAGGTCACCGAACATCAGGGAATCGTAACTCTCCACGACTTTGACCTCCTCACGGACCCTCCCTACTATGCGATGGGACTCCATGCGTATCAGAACTACGACGGTGTCTGGGAGACTCGAACTCTTGAGCGCCTCTGCGGGCACATCGATCACCGCGAGGGCTGGCGGCTCATCCGCGAAATCGCCGATGCCGTCTCCTACCTCCACCGCAACCAGATCATCCACTGCGATCTCAAGCCGTCGAATATCTTGCTTACCGACGAAACACCGCACCACATCAAAATCTGTGATTTCGGCCAGAGTCGAGGACTCGCCGCAGAGGGATTCCAACCCGTCGGCACCCCCCTCTATGCCAGTCCCGAACAACTCCGTCATCCCCGCGATTCGGCCGACGGAAAGGGATTCAAATGGGATGTCTACAGCTTCGGAGTCGTCGCCTACAAGCTCCTCACCGGGGATCTGCCCAGGCTCCAGGGTCTGGCAGATGCCGCTCGACTCAGTTTCGACCCCGAGTCGACTTTGCCTGACACCTTAGACGAAGAAACAAATCCTTCTGGAAAAGCAATCGACGGAGACCACCTCGCCACACTCGTAGAAGCAGTGGAGACCGTGGAATGGCCCTCTGGTTTCTACATCCCCAGTGATCGCAAACTTCTCATTGAGCAGTGCCTCAGCCTCGACCCGAAAGAGCGCCCCTCCGACATGCGGGAGGTCTGGAATCGCATCCATCAGCTCGACCAACAAAGTGTCGTAAAACGAGCGCGGCGTTTAAACACCGTCTTTTCGATTCTACTGGTGATCGCACTTTGGGCTTCTGGATTCGCATTTATTCAGGCGAGAAGAGCGAAGCTCGCAACCGACGAGGCCATGTTGGCAAAAATCGAGTCGGACAAAAGCGCAGGGGCCGCAGTGGAACTCATGCTCCTCTTCGTGAGCGAGTTGAACAAGGGAGACATCTCCGGTTCCGGTGCGGAGCGACTCTATTCCATTGTCTCGGAAAATTCGCAGACGTTCCTCGAAAACCGCTCTAAAGACCATCGTACCTCCACTCGCATCCTGCGATTTTCCGCCCAGACCGCAGCTCTCCGCGCCCGACAGGCACTGGAGCGAGGCGACCTCGATCAGGCTCTCAAGGATTTCACGAATGCCTACGAAATTCGCTCCGAGCTGGCAGAGGATCCAAATTCGACCGACGACCTCATCCTCCTCGCTTCCCGCGATCTCATGGAGATCGGCCGAATCCACGAACTGCAAAGCAATTACAAAGAAGCCGCTGCCGCCTATTCCGGTGCCCTCGAATGGCGCAGCCAGGTGAGCGATAGCAACGGGATCTTCTCCCTCCAACAGATCAAGGAACTTGCTGCCACCTACAAGTCACTCAGTCGCGTCCATTCTCTCGCAGGCGATATCAAACCAGCCATCGCGAACCTGAATGAAATCCTCTCGATTCTCAACGGCCGGATCGAAGATGGCACCCCCGCAGACATCCCCGGCTACGCCATCGAAGCAGTGCGTGTCCTGATCATGTTGGGGGACATCGAATACTCCTCGGGCAATGTGACCGCCGCCTCGAAAACCTTCCAGGATCTCATGGCTCTCGCCAAGTCACTGAGCTCAGCGACTCCTGCTATCGCGGAGGAAGCAGACCAGGCCTATCTCGAGGCTCTCCGCAACCTTGGCAAAATCCAACTCGACCAGAAACAGCCCGAAGCAGCGCTGGTGTTATTCCGGGAAGAAATCAAAATTCGCGAGACAAAAACTACCCTCCGCCCCTACGATGCAGAAGCCAAAGTGATGTTGGCAGAAGCCTACGAAATCGGGTCGCAGTGCCTCGATCTCACGGAACAAACCTCCCGCGAACTTGCGATTTTTTACCTCGAAAAAGCAGCTGACATCATTAGTCGACTGCCTAGCGATGTGAGAGCACGAGAAGATGTCGAATCGATCATGATTTCGACCAAGCTTACTCTTGGGAAGATATCGGGCGAATCGACAGAACCCACCATCACCGATCCCCAAAACTGATGAAACGGAAGCCAATCAAACTTCAAAGGGTCTACGATTCAAAAACGGACGATGACACCTATCGTGTTTTAGTAGATCGACTTTGGCCTCGTGGTATCAAAAAGATCGATTTGGCAATCGATGAATGGAACAAAAGCATTCCGCCCTCCACCACCCTGCGAAAGTGGTTTAATCACGAAGAAAAGCACTATGCAGAATTCACTACCCTCTACCGCGAAGAACTCCAGCAACAGGAAAGTGAATTGGAGCGACTCAGGGAAATTGCCAAAACAGAAACCATCACCCTCTTGTTCGGAGCAAAAGACCCCAAAATCAACCATGCCGTTGTTTTGAGAGATGTCCTATTAGGCAAATAACCATTGCTTATTGATTCGATAGCGGGAACGAATCCGCAACAACGCTCCCCGCAGAAGCGCGTTTACTTCGGTGAATTCTCTCAAACTTCGCCCGACTTCTTTTACCGTGTTTTAACGGAAGCCGGTGCGCTTGAGGCCGTGCCGGTCATTGGGCACCCTGCTGCTGGCGCGCAGCCTCTTCGGCAGCCTGCCGTGCTGCTTCCTGCGCCGCCTGTTGGGCTGCCTGTTGGGCTGCCTGGCGAGCCTGTTCTGCCATAGCTGCCTGCTGGGCTTCCTGTTGCTGACGGGCTGCTTCCTGTTGTTGACGGGCTGCTTCCTGAGCCGCCTGGCGAGCCTGTTCCGCCATAGCTGCCTGCTGCGCCGCCTGTTGCTGACGGGCAGCTTCCTGAGCAGCCTGACGGGCCTGTTCCGCCATGGCTGCTTGTTGGGCAGCCTGTTGCTGGCGGGCAGTTTCCTGAGCAGCCTGACGGGCCTGTTCTGCCATGGAGGCTTGTTGGGCAGCCTGTTGCTGGCGGGCAGCGTCCTGCGCCGCCTGACGAACCTGTTCCGCCATAGCGGCCTGTTGGGCAGCCTGTTGCTGGCGGGCAGCTTCCTGAGCAGCCTGACGGGCCTGTTCTCTCATCGCGAC